>NZ_JAMZIK010000124.1 GCF_024178315.1 Siccirubricoccus soli
GCGACGGGCGAGAACGACACCGCGCCGGCCGTCGGCGGCGCCATGGATCTCGCCGCCGGTGCCAAGCGCGTCTGGGTGGTGATGGAGCACACCACGAAGGATGGGCGGCCGAAGCTGGTGGAGAAGTGCACCTACCCGCTGACGGGGCTGCGCTGCATCCGCCGGGTCTACACCAACCTCGCCGTCATCGACGTGCTGCCGGAGAAGGGCTTCGTGCTGCGTGACCTGGCGCCCGGCGTCACCTTCGAGGAAGTGCAGGCGAAGTCCGTCGCCAAGCTGCACACCAACTGAGTTCCCCATGCCGCCGCTGCGCGGTGCCACGGGGACCCAGGGATCGTCGTGGTCCCGGGAGCTTGCACAGCCTGCCGCGGCGAAGCCGCGGCAGGGCAACGGGAGGGCCGGGTCGGGCCCCCGTCACAGGAACACGGGAATACGCAGATGAGCGCCGCTGTGCAGGATGATCGCGCCGAATCGATCCGGATGATCCGGGACAGCGCCGCGGCGGTGGCCCCGCCGGGCGGCGATCTCAAGCGGGTGCGGGAGCTGCGCTTCCAGGACCCGGGCTTCGACCCTGCGGTGTTCCGCGAAATGGGCGAGATGGGCTGGATCGGGCTGCGCGTGCCGGAAGCGGCCGGCGGCGCCGGCCTCGGCCTCGGCGAGGCCTGCGCCCTGGCCGAGGAGCTGGGCGCCGCGCTGGTGCCGGAGCCGCTGATCCCCGCCATGCTCTCCGCCGCCATCCTCGCCGGCACGCCGCGTCTGGCGAAGCTGCTGGCCGGGGAAGCGGTGCTGCTGACCGCCTGGCAGGAGCGCGCCGATACGCTGGAGGTGCCGGGGAATGCCGATGCCTCGCGCCGCTTCATCCCCATGGCGGCCGGGGCCACCGCGCTGCTGCTGCCGGTGCGGGAGGGCAGAAAGCTCGCCCTCTATGAGCATCCGGCGGCGGGGCTGACGATCGAGCGCACCCAGGATGGCGGCAATGTCGGCAGCTTCACGCCGGACCTCGCCGGCGCCACGAAGCTGGCCGAGGATGTCGGCCCGGCGCTGGAGGCGGCGCTGGAGGAAGCTGCGCTGCTGACCGGCGCCTACCTGCTGGGCGGCATGGAACGCGCCTTCGCCATGACGGTGGACTACCTGAAGACGCGCAGCCAGTTCGGCAGGATCATCGGCACCTTCCAGGCGCTGCAGCACCGCGCGGCGGACCTCAAGATGCAGCTCGCGCTCACCCGCGCCAGCATCGAGAGTGCCGCCGCCGCGCTGGATGAAGGCGCCACGGGCGATGCCCGCCGCGCCGCCGTCTCCCGCGCCAAGGCGCGGGCGGCGGAGGCCTCGCTCCGCGTCACCCGCGAATGCATCCAGCTGCATGGCGGCATCGGCTATACCGACCAGTACGATGTCGGCCTCTACCTGCGGAAGGCCATGGTGCTGGCCAACCAGTATGGCAGCGCCAGCCTGCACCGGAAACGCTTCATGGCAGTGAGCCCGGAGGTGGAGGAATGAGCGGCGAACCGATCTGCCGTGTCGTCAGCGAGCGCGACGGCGGCGTCCTGATCCTCACCATCGACCAGCCGGCGCGGCGCAACGCGCTGGCCATGCCCATCCGCGTCCAGATGATCGAGGCGCTGCGCGCGGCGCAGGGCGATGCCGGCATCCGTGCCATCGTCCTCACCGGCGCCGGCGGGCATTTCTGCTCGGGCGGCGACATCTCCGGCATGGATGTGGACAGCGCCCTGGCGGGGCGGGAGCGCATGCGCCTCTCGCATGAGCTGGTGCGGCTGATGGTGCTCGGCTCGAAGCCCGTGGTCGCGGCGGTGGAAGGCTTCTGCGTCGGCGCCGGCCTCTCGCTCGCCTGCGCCTCCGACACCGTCGTGGCGGCGGAGGATGCGCGCTTCGCCGCCGGCTTCGGCAAGATCGGGCTGATGGCCGATCTCGGCCTGCCGCACACCTTGCCGCTGCGCGTCGGCCAGGGCAGGGCGCGGCAGATCCTGCTCTACCACGGGCAGATGAGCGCGCCGGAGGCGGAGCGCATCGGCCTGATCGACCATGTGGTGCCGCAGGGCCATGCGCTGGCGACCGCGCTGGAGAAGGCGAGGTTCCTCGCCGAACAGGCGCCCGCGCCCATGGCGCTGACCAAGCAGATGCTGGGCGAGGGCCTGGACCGCGCCCTGGAGCAGGAGCGGCATTTCCAGGCGACGCTCTTCCTGACCGAGGATTTCAAGGAAGGCCGCGCCGCCTTCCTCGGCAAGCGCACGCCGCAATTCAAGGGGGCCTGACATGGACGCCATCCGCATCCCGCCGCCCGCCGAGCTGGACAGCCTGGAGGACGAGCATTTCCGCCAGGTGGTCCGCGCCTTCCTGCGCGAGAACTACCCGGAGCATCTGCGCAACCCGCCGAAGCGCCTGCACTGGGCGGAGAACCGGGAATGGTACATGAAGCTGGCCGAGAAGGGCTGGCTCTGCCCCGGCTGGCCGAAGGAATATGGCGGCCTCGGCCTCTCCCCCGCCAAGCAGATCATCCTGACGGAGGAGTATGAGCGCTACGGCGTGGCCCGCACCAACGACCATGGCATCGTCATGCTGGGCCCGCTGGTGATCAAGTACGGCACGGAGGCGCAGAAGACGTTCTTCCTGCCGAAGATCCTCTCCGGCGAGCATGTCTGGTGCCAGGGCTATTCCGAGCCGAATGCCGGCTCCGACCTCGCCGCGCTGCGGACCGAGGCGGTGCTGGATGGCGACCACTACGTCGTCAACGGCCAGAAGATCTGGACCACCCTGGCGATGGACGCCAACTGGATCTTCCTCCTCGTCCGCACCGACAAGAATGCGAAGAAGCAGGAAGGCATCAGCTTCCTCCTGGTCGATATGAAGACGCCCGGCATCACCGTGCGGCCGATCATCAACCTCGAGATGCATGACGAATTCTGCGAGACCTTCTTCGACAATGTCCGGGTGCCGAAGGAGAACCTGGTCGGCACGCTGAACAAGGGCTGGGACATGGCGAAGGCGCTGCTCGGCTTCGAGCGCATCTTCCTCGGCTCCCCCCGCCAGTCCGGCTACGCCCTCTCCCGCCTCAAGCTCCTCGCCGAGCGCATGGGCCTCTGGGAGGATGCGGAGTTCCAGGACCGCTACGCCCGGCTGCGCCTGGAATTCGAGGATCTGAAGGCGCTGTTCGGCACCTTCGTCGAGAAGCTGAAGCGCGGCGAGAGCCTCGGCCCCGACGTCTCCATGCTGAAGGTCATCCAGACCGAGCTCTTCCAGAAGATCACGGATACGATGCTGGAGATCTCCGGCGAGAATGCGGGGCTGCTGGAGCCGATGGAAGGCAACCGCGACCTGAACATCGGCGGGCTCTACATCCAGGCGCGGCCGGCCACGATCTATGGCGGCAGCAACGAGATCCAGCGGAACATCCTCAGCAAGAACGTGCTGGGGCTGCCGGGCTGAGCACGGCGTATACCGGGGGCCCGGGCAGGGCCCCCGTCTCCCGGCCGCCCGGTCCATGGTGTAGAGGATAGGGCGGACCCAGCCGGGAGCATTCCATGACCGATCTCTGGCGCCTCTCCGCCACCGACCTCGCCGCCCGCATCCGTGCCCGGGAGACGTCCGCGCAGGAGGCGACCAAGGCTGCGCTGGCCCGGCTGGAGGCGGTGAACCCCGCCCTCAACGCCGTCATTGCGCATGACCCGAAGCAGGCCCTGGCGGCGGCCGCGGCGGTGGATGCGGCGCTCTCGCGCGGCGAGGATCCCGGCCCGCTCGCCGGCGTGCCCGTGACGGTGAAGGTGAATGTGGACCAGGAGGGCTGGGCCACCACCAACGGCCTCCGGCTGCAGCAGGATCTCATCGCCCGGCAGGACAGCCCGGTGGTGGCGAATCTGAAGCGCGCCGGCGCGGTCATCCTCGGTCGCACCAACACCCCGGCCTTCTCGCTTCGCTGGTTCACCCGCAACTCCCTGCACGGCGCGACGAAGAACCCGCGCGATCCCGGGCTGACGCCGGGCGGTTCCTCCGGCGGTGCGGCGGCGGCGGTCGCGGCCGGCATCGGCGCCATCGGCCATGGCACCGATATCGGCGGCTCCATCCGCTACCCCGCCTATGCCTGCGGCGTGCATGGGCTGCGCCCGACCCTTGGCCGCATCCCGGCCTGGAACGCCAGCGGCCCGGACCGCGGCATCGGCGCCCAGCTCATGGCCGTCTCCGGCCCCATCGCCCGCAGCATCGCCGATCTCCGCCTCGGCCTCGCCGCCATGGCGCAGCAGGATCTGCGCGACCCCTGGTGGACCCCGGCCCCGCTGGAGGGTCCCGCCTTCCCGAAGCGCGCCGCCCTCTGCCTGGCGCCGGATGGCATGAAGGTGCAGCCGGAGGTCGCCGCCGCGCTGCGGGATGCGGCGGCGCGGCTGGAGAAGGCCGGCTGGGCGGTGGAGGAGGTGGCGAACACCCCGCCGCTCGTCGAATGCGCCCGGCTGCAGGCCCTGCTCTGGCTGGCGGAGAGCCGGCGCCCCGGCCCCTCGGTCTTCGAGGCGGAGGGCGACCCGGATGCCATCGCCGTCTCCGGCTTCATGGCGCGGCTCTGCCCGGAGGCGAGCCTCGCGGATTTCCAGGCGGCGCTGCAGGCGCGGGTCGGGCTGCTGCGGCAATGGCTCGCCTTCCTCGGGAAGTATCCGGCGGTGGTCATGCCCGTCTCCGGCGAGCTGCCCTTCCGGGACCATGACGACGTGACGAGCTTCGAGCGGTTCGAGGAAATCGTCATGGCGCAGCTCCCGCAGGTGGGGCTGCCGCTGCTCAGCCTGCCGGGGCTCACCGTCTCCACCGGGCTGGTGGGCCGGGCGCCGGTCGGGGTGCAGATCGTCGGCAGCCGCTACCGGGAGGATGTGCTGCTGGCGGCCGGCGAGGCGATCGAGGCCGGTGGCGTGCCGCCCGCGCCGATCGACCCGGTGGGCTGAGGCACCATGCGCGGTGCGGTGCTGGCCCTGCTGCTGCTGCCGCTCGGCGCCTGTGCCGGGCGGCGGGGCTGCGAGGCGGACTTCCTCAATCAGGGCAGCATGGCGGTGGAGCAGCTCCACCTGGCGCCGGAGGCCGGCGGCCCGGCCACGGACCTGCTGCCGGATGCGGCGCTGCCGCCCGGCGGCAGCCTGCGCCTGCCCTTCCCGGCGGAGGGAAGCTACCGGCTGCGGGCGGTCTGGGTGAATGGGCGGGACGTGGCCCTTGGCGGCCTCCGGGCCTGCGAGGTGAAGCGCGTGGTGGCGGGCGACGCGGCCATGGGTGCGGAATGATGCGCATGGCCACAGAAGGCGCCCAATCCTAGATGTTTGGTCCCGGCATTTGGTGGTGCGGGTCAGCGGTAAACCTGTGTGGCTCGGTGGCCCATGATCGGCAGATGAACTCGTAGGGGGTGAGGCCCTTCAGCGTCTTGAGCCGCCTGGCGTAGTTGTAGGCGTTGAGGAACAGG
>NZ_JAMZIK010000125.1 GCF_024178315.1 Siccirubricoccus soli
GGGGCAGGCCCCGGCGCGGGCGCGGCGGGGCGCGGCGGCGGCAGGCTGCCGCCCGCCTGGCCCAGGCTGCTTTGCGCCAGCGCGACGGGAGCCAGCGCGGCCGGGACCAGCAGCAGGGCGAGCAGGGCCGGAAGGATGCGAGGGATCACGGACCCGGCATGGCCCAGCCCCGCGCACCGGGTCAAGCGCCGAGACGCTTCCCGATGCTGCGAGGCCCCGCGGCGTCAGCGCGGAAGCTGGCCGACCAGGCGGAAGCGCTGGGCGCGCTTGCCGGTGTCCACCTCCGTGGTGAAGACATTGCCGCGGCTGTCCACCGCCATGTTGTGCACCCAGTGGAAATCGCCCGCATTGCGGCCATTGCGCCCGAAGCGGCCGAGCATCGCCCCGCCCTGGCGATCCAGCAGCCACACCACGTTGTTGGAGCCATCGGCGGCCAGCAGCACGCTCTGCCGAGGGTCGGGCAGGAAATCCATGTCCCAGACGGAGCCGCTGCCAAGGGTGTCCGGCGCCACGATGAATTCGCGGACGAAGCTGCCATCCTTCCGGAAGATCTGGACGCGATCATTGGCGCGGTCGCAGACATAGACGAGGCCATCCCGCGCCAGCCGGACACAATGCACCGGGTTGCGGAAGAAGCGCGCAGGCTGGCGGGCGGCCTCGCCCGGCTGGTAGGCGGGCAGCGGGTCATCGGCCGGCGGGCGCTCGCCATAGGCGCCCCAGTGGCGGCGATAGGCGCCGGTATTGCTGTCGAAGACGATGACGCGGCGGTTGCCGTAGCCATCCGCCACGTAGATCTCGTCATTCTCCGGGTCCACATCCACATCGGCGGGGCGGCCGAGGCGTTGGGTGTCGTTGCTGCCGCCGGTCTCCCGGTGGACGCCGATCTGGCGGATGAACTGGCCGGTGCGGGTGAAGGCCAGCAGGACGTGGTCGTTGTTGCCGTTGCCGGCGATCCAGACCCGGTCACGGTGGTCGACGAAGATGCCGTGCTCATTCTCCGGCCAGCTCGGGTGGTGGCCGGGGCCGCCCCAGGCCTGCACCAGGTTGCCGTCCGGATCGAACTCCAGCACGGAGGGGGCGGGGATGCAGCATTCCGAGAGGGGCGGGGTGGCCGTCGCGCCGCGCTCATCCGCCGTCATGGTGCGGGGGCGGTGGATAACCCAGACATGGTCGCGGGCATCCACGGCGACGCCGGCGGCCTGGCCGATGCCCCAGCGGTTCGGCAGGGGCTTCGGCCAGAAGGGATCGACCTGATAGACCGGCGCAGTGGCCGGAGCGGCAGGTAACGGCGCGCCGGAGGGCTGCGCAAGGGCAGGCGCGGCCAGGGCCAGCAGCGCGGCCAGCAGGATGCAGCGCATGGTCGGTTCCTCCTGGGGATCTTTCCGGCAGGCTCCGCGCCTCGGCTTGGTCCTGTCAAGCACGCATCGGCCAGGCACGCCTTGGCGGCGGGCGGACGTGCAGCCTTGCCCGACGGCAGCGAGGGCGCATGCGGGCGGCGCCCTCCTCCGCGGCGGCGGGCCCTGCTGGTTTCCCGATGCTCCGGCACGCCTGCCGCGCCGCCGGGCCATCCGGTTGCGCGCCGCGGTGCCGCGGGCAGGCTATTGCGGCTGGATGCCCGCCTTCCGCGCCGCCTCGCCCCATTTGGCCAGCTCCGCCTGACAAAAGGCGCGCGCCTGCTCCGGCGAGGAGGTGACGATCTCCGCCCCCAGCACCTTGTGCCGGTCCACCACCTCCGGCCGGCGCAGCGCGGCGACGCAATCGGCGTTCAGCTTCGCCATGGTCTCCGCCGGCACCCCGGCGGGCGCGATCACCATGCCCCAGGTCGAGGCCTCGAAGCCCGGCAGGAAGGCCTCGCCCAGCGTCGGCACGTCCGGGAGCTGCGGCGCCCGCTGCGCGCCGGTGGTCGCCAGCGCCTTCAGCGCGCCGGATTGCAGATGCGGCAGCGCGGCGGGGACGGTGTCGAACATGATGTCCACCCGCCCCGCCATCAGGTCCGGATGCGCCGCGGTGCTGCCGCGATAGGGCACATAGGTCAGCTCGATCCCGGTGAGCTGGGCGAAGAGCAGGGGCGCCAGGCGCACCACGCCGCTGGTGCCGGCGAAGGTCATGCCCGGGCTGCGCTTCGCCTGCGCCACCACCTCCGCCGGGGTGTTCGCGGCGAAGCCCTTCGCGGCGCAGAGCACCAGCGGCGTCGAGGTGGTCTGGGTCACGAAGCTGAAGTCGCGCATCGTGTCGAAGGGCAGCTTGTAGAAGGCGGCGTTGATCGGGTGGCCGATCGAGACCACCGACAGCGTGTGGCCATCCGGCGCGCTGCGCGCCAGCGCCTCCGTCCCGATCACCCCATCGGCGCCGGCGCGGTTCTCCACCGGTACGGGCTGGCCCCACATCGCGGCCAGCGGCTCCGCCATCAGCCGCGCGGTGATGTCCGAGACGCCGCCCGGCGTGTAGGGGACGATGACGCGCACCGCGCGCTGGGGAAAGGCCTGGGCATGGGCGCGCGGCGCCAGCAGCAGGGCGGGCGCGGCGAGCGCCGCACGGCGGGTAAGGGGCATGTTTTCCTCCCGGATCTTGCCGCCACTCTGGCGCGGCGGCAGGGCGCGGGGCAATGGCGCAGATCGGGGAGGGGCCGCCCTCCGAGGGCCGCGGCCCGCTTCCGGCCGGTGTCCTGCCCGCTCCCTTCGCTGGAGATCCAGCGGAGGGAGCGGACAAGCAGACCACCGAAACTGAAGACTACCGGCCCTTCTCCTTCCGCCAGGCGGCCAGCAGCTCGCGGTTCTTCGGGTCCGTCATCGGGTAGAGGCCGCGGATGGTATGGCCGGCGGCGACGCGCTCCTGCACGAAATCCTCCACCACCGTCTGCTCGAAGGCTTCCTCCGCCACGCTGTCGGCGAGATGGGCGGGGATGCACACCACCCCCTCCCCATCCCCCACCATGATGTCGCCGGGGAAGACCGGGACATCGCCGCAGCCGATCGGCAGGTTGGTGTCCACGGCGTGGTGGCGGATCAGGTTGGTCGGGGCGCTGGGGGCGACGTGGTAGGTGGGCCAGGGCATTTCCATCAGCTCCGGCGTGTCGCGGAAGCCGCCATCCGTCACCGCGCCGGCCACGCCGCGGGCCATCAGCCGCGTCAGCAGGATGCCGCCGGCGCTCGCCGCCCGGGGGTCGCCGCGGCTGTCGATGACGAAGACATGGCCGGCCGGGCATTCCTCGATGCCCTTCCGCTGCGGGTGGTCGGGGTCGAGGAAGGCGTCCAGCGTGTCCAGATCCTCCCGCGCCGGGATGTAGCGCAGGGTGAAGGCGGGGCCGACCATGCGGGGCGCGCGCGGGTTGATCAGCCGCGGCCCCTGCAGGAAGCAATTGCGGAAGCCGCGCTTCAGCATGACGGTGGTCAGCGTCGCGGTGCTTACCTCGGCCAGCATGCGCCGGGTTTCTTCCTTCATCCGGATCCTCCCTGGGATGGCTCTGTGCCGCACTCTGCCGGCGCTTCCGGCGCGCTGTCGAGGAAGCGGCGGAGGCAGGGGCCGAAGCGGCGGTCGAATTCCGGGTCCGCGCCGCGCCGGCGCCAAGCAGTCCCCGCCGCGACCAGCGCCCGCACGCCTGCCGCACCATGGCCGGAAGCGGCCTCGCCGCCTCAGACCAAATGGGGTCCCGGAGGGACGGCGGCTCCTCGGTCGGTCCCCGGAGCCGCGCCCGTTGCTGCATGGCGGGGAGGTTCGCGCCGCGCTGGCCGCTCGATTAAGGCTCGGCGCCGGTGTCCTGGTGCGGCGCCGCCGCTCCGATCAGTGCGGCTCGTGCCCCACCTGCGTCGCCTTGTTGGAGAGCCAGACGGTGAAGGCGATGGCGATGGAGGACACCAGGAAGATGACATGGATGACGGACTGCCAGATCAGCGTCTCCTGGCTCACATTCGCCGCATCGATGAAGGATTTCAGCAGGCTGATCGAGGAGATGCCGATCAAGGCGAGGGAGAGCTTGATCTTCATCGTGTTCTCGTTGGTATGGCTCAGCCAGTCCGGGCGGTCGGGGTGGCTTTCCAGGCCGAGCTTTGCAACGAAGGTTTCATAGCCGCCGACGATCACCATGATGAGCAGGTTGGAGATCATCACCACGTCGATCAGCGCCAGCACGGTCAGCATGATGCTGTTCTCGTTCGGCGAGTGCAGCAGGGATTCCACCAGGTGCCAGAGCTCCCGGCAGAACAGCACCACATAGACCGCCTGGGCGACGATGAGGCCGATATAGAGTGGCGCCTGCAGCCAGCGGCTGGCGAAGATGAACCGCGCCAGGGCCCGTTCGCTTTGCGGGCTGGACGGGACGCCTTGCGGCGCGGGGCGGTGATGGGCGGCCATGATGTTATTCCCCCATGAGGCGCAGTGCTGTCCCGCACGACCTACTGAAAGTTGAGGCGGAAGCTACCGGGCCAGCGGAGAGAGGCCAAGATGAAGATTGTGCAACGCGACCTGCCCAGCTACCGGCTGGCGGTGGAGGACACGGACTTCCTGCTGCGCGACGAGATGCGCGCCTTCCGCTTCGGCATGGAATACGCGAAGGCGGAGCTGCTGCTGCGGGACTGGGGGGTGCGCTCCACCGTGGTGGTCTTCGGCAGCGCCCGGATCCCGGCGCCGGAGGCGGCCGTGCCGGGGACGCCGCTGGCGCATCTCTCCCCCTGGTACGGGGTGGCACGGGAATTCGGCCGCCTGGTCTCCGAGCGCGGCGGCGCGCTGGCGCCGGAGACCAAGGGAGGGCACGCGCTGCGGGACAACGTCATCGCCACCGGCGGCGGGCCGGGGATCATGGAGGCGGCCAATCGCGGCGCGGCGGATGTCGGGGCGCCCAGCATCGGCTTCAACATCGTCCTGCCGCATGAGCAGATGCCGAACCCCTACAGCACGCCGGAGCTGACCTTCCGCTTCCACTACTTCGCCATGCGGAAGATGCACCTGGCGATGCGGGCGAATGCGCTGGCGGTCTTCCCCGGCGGCTTCGGCACCTTCGACGAGCTGTTCGAGATCCTGACCCTGCTGCAGACGAAGAAGGCCCCGCCGGTGGCGGTGGTGCTGTTCGGCCGGGAGTTCTGGACGGAGGTGGTGAATTTCCGGGCGCTGCAGCGCCACGGGCTGGTGGATGAGGTGGACCTCTCCCTGTTCGGCCTGGTGGATACCGCGGAGGAGGGTTGGGACTGGCTGACGGCGCATGGGCTGAAGGCCCATACGCCGCCGGCGGAGCGGCCGGGCTGAGTCAGCCCGGCAGGCAGGCCGCCGCCAGCAGGGCGAAAGCCCGGGCGCGGTGGCTGATGGCGTGCTTCGCCTCCGGTGCCATTTCCCCGAAGGTCTCAATGCCGCCTGCGGGGAGAAACATCGGGTCGTAGCCGAAGCCGCGCTCGCCGCGGGGCGGGTGGACCCAGCTTCCCTCCACCTTGCCCTCGAAGCCTTCCGTATGGCCGTCCGGCCAGGCGAGGACCAGGGCGCAGGTGAACCAGGCGCGGCGGTCCGCATGCGGGGCGGCGAGCGCGGCCACCTTCGCCATGGCCATGGCATAGTCCCGGCTGCCATCCGGCTGCATGGCCCAGTCCGCGGTGCGCACGCCGGGGGCGCCGTCCAGCGCCGCGACGGAGAAGCCGCTATCGTCCGCCAGCGCCGGCAGGCCAGTGGCGCGGGCGGCGGCCAGGGCCTTGATCCCGGCATTGCCAAGGAAGCTCTCCTCGGTCTCCGCCGGCTCCGGCAGGCCGAGCGACCCGGCCGAGACCACCTCCAGCCCGTAGGGCGCCAGCAGCGCCGACACTTCCCGCAGCTTGCCGGCATTGTGGGTCGCCAGCACCAGCCGGCCCGGGGCCAGCCGGCGATGGGCGGCGGGCGCGGCCGGCGAGGTCATCAGCCCAGGCCGCAGGCGGTGCGCTGCTGGCGGAACAGCTCCGCCGTGCCCTGGCGGGCGAGGCCGAGCAGGCCGATCAGCTCCGCCTCGGAGAAGGGCTCGCCCTCCGCCGTGCCCTGCACCTCCACGATGCCGCCGCGGCCGGTCATGACGAAATTGGCGTCCGTCTCCGCCTTGCTGTCCTCGGCGTAGTCGAGGTCGAGCACCGGGGTGCCCTGCCAGATGCCGCAGGAGACGGCGGCGACCTGGTCCTTGAGCGGCATGGTGCCGATGACGTTCATCTTCATGCAGTGGCGGAAGGCCAGGTGCAGCGCGACCCAGGCGCCGGTGATGCTGGCGCAGCGCGTGCCGCCATCGGCGGAGAGCACGTCGCAGTCGAGGATCACGCTCATCTCGCCCATCGCCTTGAGGTCCGTCACGGCGCGGAGCGACCGGCCGATCAGGCGCTGGATCTCCTGGGTGCGGCCGGACTGCTTGCCGCGCGCCGCCTCGCGGTCCCCGCGGGTGTGGGTGGCGCGGGGCAGCATGCCGTATTCGGCGGTGACCCAGCCCTGGCCCTGGCCGCGCAGGAAGGGCGGCACCTTGCCCTCCACGCTGGCGGTGCAGAGGACTTCCGTATTCCCCATGCGGATCAGGCAGGAGCCTTCCGCATGGCGGGCGGCGCCGGGCTGCAGGGAGACGGTGCGGAGCTGGTCGGCGGCGCGGCCGGAGGGGCGGCCGGCGGGCCTGGCATTGGAACTGGCGTTCATGGCGCGGGGTATCGGAGGCGGGGGGCGGGAAGGCAAGGGGAAATGCCATTCTGGCTTGTTGCCCGACGCCGGGCCTTCCTATCCTTCGCCAGGGAGGGGCGCCGCCGGGCGCCGGAGAGGGCATGCCGATCCCACCGCGCCAGCCTGGCGTCCATGTCGAGGAGGTGCCGGCCGGGCCGCGGCCGATCGCCGGCGTCGCCACCGCCATCACCGCCTTCGTCGGCCGCGCCGCAAGCGGGCCGGTGGAAACCCCGGTCACCTGCACCGGCTGGGGCGATTTCGACCGCGTCTTCGGCGGCCTCTTCGCCCCCTCCGCGCTCGGCCACGCGGTGCGCGACTTCTTCCTCAATGGCGGACGGGAGGCCGTCATCCTCCGCCTGCACCGCAGCCTGCCGGGCCAGCCGGACAGTGCCAGGCTGGTGGTGCGGGACCCGGCGGATGAAGGCGCGCTGAGTCTCACCGCCAGCTCTCCGGGGCGCTGGGGCAATGCGCTGCGGGCCCGCATCGACCACGATGCGAGCGAAGCGGAGGCCACGGCGCTCGGCCTGCCCGCGGAGGCGCTGTTCAGCCTCTCGGTCCGGGATGGCGCGACCGGCGCCGTCGAGCTCTTCCGCAACCTCACCACCGCCGAGCATGCGCGCCGCATCGACCGCGTGCTGGCGGCGGAGTCGCGGCTTGTGCGCCTGGATGGCGCCCTGCCGGCCGGGCGCCCGGCCGCGCATGCGCCGCCTGCCGCCGGGCGGACGGTGTGGGAGGATGCGGCCGCTTCCTCGGGCGTGGCGCCCGGGGCGGCGGCCGGGGATGGCGCCGCGCTCCAGGCGCAGGACTTCATCGGCCCGGGGTTCGAGGCGGCGCAGCGGGGCCTCTACGCGCTGGACCGGGCCGATCCCGTCAACCTGCTGTGCATCCCGCCCCATGTGGGTGACGACCCGCCGGAGGAGGTGGAGCCCGCCCTGCTCGCCGCCGCCGTTGCCTATGCCGAGCGGCGGCGCGCCTTCCTCCTCCTCGACAGCCCCGCAAATTGGACGACGCCGGCCCAGGCGGCCGCCGGCCCTGCGGCGCTGGGCGTGACCTCGGCCAACGCCGCGCTGTTCTTCCCCCGCCTCCTCCAGCCCGACCCGCTGCGGGGCGGGCTGCCGCGTGCCATGCCGGCCTGCGGCGCGATCGCCGGCCTCTTCGCCCGCACCGATGCCGAGCGTGGCGTGTGGAAGGCCGCCGCCGGCACGGCGGCGACGCTGCGCGGCGCCACCGGCCCGGCCCTGCCGCTCGGCGATGCGGCGATCGGGCAGCTCAGCCCGCCAGGGGTCAACTGCCTGCGGGCGCTGCCGGGCGTCGGGGTGGTCGTCTGGGGGTCCCGCACCTGCCAGGGCGACGACCGGCAGGGCAGCGCGTGGAAATACATCCCGGTCCGCCGCCTTGCCCTGTTCCTCGAGGAATCGCTGGTTCGCGGCCTGGCCTGGGCGGCGCTGGAGCCGAATGACGAGGCGCTGTGGGCGCGGCTGCGGCAGGCAACCGGCGAATTCCTGCAGGGGCTGTTCCGCCAGGGGGCCTTCCAGGGCAGCACCGCGCGAGAGGCCTATCTGGTGCAATGCGATGCCGGGACGACCGGCCCGGCCGATATCGACGCCGGGCTGGTCAACATCCTGGTCGGCTTCGCGCCGCTGCGGCCGGCAGAGTTCGTCATGCTGCGCCTTCGGCAATCCGCCGGCCGGCCGCCGGGCTGACCGGCGGCGCGGCAGCGGTCACTCCTGCTGCGCCATGAAATGTGCCAGGGCGGCGATCTCCGTATCGCTCACGCCATACATCACGGCATTCATGTTGGTGTCCGTGCCGCGCCGCGTGCCGTCCCGGTACTCCGTCAGGGCATGGACCAGGTAGTCCTCCCGCTGCCCGGTCAGCCGCGGCATCTGCGCCCGGCCCTGGAATTGCGGCAGGTGGCAGGTGCCGCAGCGCAGCCTTTCCGCCAGCGCGGCGCCGGCCGCATAGCGCGCCGCGTCGCGCGGGCCGCGCTCCGCATGACCGGGCGGCAAGCTGGCATAGAAGGCAGCCAGATCCTCCACCTGCTGGTCCGTCAGGCCCTGGGTCAGGGCCGGCATGGGCGGCGTGTCCCTGATCCCCTCGCGGAACAGGATGAGCTGGAGGGTGATGAACTCCTCCGGATGGCCAGCGAGGGAGGGGATGTCCGGCATGACGGAAATCCCCTGCGGCCCGTGGCACTGGCCGCAATCGCGTTCCGTGGCCAGGGCCTTGCCGTGCGCCGCATCCCCCGCCGCGCCGGCCCCACCCGGCGCGAACAGGGCGGCGGCGAGCACCGTCGCCGCTGCCAGCTTCCCCCGCGACACGCTCAATTCCCGTAGCTGATCCGGTAGATGGCGCCGTTCTGCTCGTCGCTGACCAGCAGCGAGCCGTCACGCCGCACCAGCACATCCACCGGCCGGCCGAGGAAGCGGTTGTTCGCCTCGTCCCGCAGGCCGGTGAGGAAGGGCTCCACTCCGATCACCGCGCCATTCGCATCGAGCTCCGCCACCACCACGTCATAGCCGCTCAGCCTCTCCCGGTTCCAGGAGCCGCGGCGGGCGATGAAGATCTGGTTGCGATACGCCTCCGGGAATTGCGTACCGGTGTAGAAGCGCATGCCGAGCGCCGCGGTATGCGGGCCGAGCAGCGCCACCGGCTGCGCGAATTCGGCGCAGGTGGCGGGGCCGGAGGTGATGGCCGGGTCCCGCCAGCCATGCGCGCAATAGGGGAAGCCGAAATCCTCGCCGCTGCGGCGGATGCGGTGCAGCGTGTCCTCCGGCGTGTCATTGCCTGCCCAGTCGCGGCCATTGTTGGTGGCCCACAATTCGCGGGTCTGCGGGTTCCAGTCGAAGCCCACGGAGTTGCGGATACCCTGCGCCTCGATCCTCCGGCCCGACCCGTCCGGGTTGAAGGAGACGATGAGGGCATGGGTCGCACGGTTGTAGTCGCAGATGTTGCAGGGCACGCCGATATTCATGTAGAGGCGGCCATCCGGCCCGAAGGCGGCGAATTTCCAGCCATGATGCGCCTCGCTGGGCAGGCCGAAGGCGGCGGTCATGTCCACCGGCGTGCCGGGGGCGTCCAGCTTGCCCTCGATGCCGTCGAAGCGCAGCACCCGGTTGATGGCGATGACGTAGAGCGCGCCGTCCCGCACCGCGACGCCGTTGGGGTCCGTGAGCTGGGAGGCGATGGTGCGCACGCGGCGCTGGCCGCCCTCCTCGCTGATGGCATAGACCCGGCCGAGGGTGCGGGTGCCGACGAAGACCGTGCCGTTCGGGCTTTCCGTCATCATCCGCGCGCCCGGGGCGCCGCTGGCCCAGAGCTCCACCTTGAAGCCCTGGGGCACGCGCAGTGCGGCGGTGGGGAGCTGGTCCGCCGGCGTGGCGGTGAGCTTCGGCGCATGCGGCGCGAGGGAGGAGCCGGCCATGCTGTCCGGCCGGCCCTGCGCCCAGCCCGGCGCGGGGGCCTGCTGCGCCAGGGCCAGGCCCGGCAGGACGAAGCTGGTGGCGAGGCCGATGGCCGCAAGGCGGCCGAGCGACGGGCTGCGCATCCTCATCTCCTCCCCGTCCGGCGCATTGGCGCGCCGTGACATTCCGGAATGTATGGGGAGGCGGTGGAGGACCGACAAGGCTGGGCTTGCCGCTGGGCGCTTGGTGGCCTCCAAGGGACATAAAGACATTCTTATGTGTGATAGGAGATTCTGGCCAGCCCGGGCATGGCGTGCTAGTGGCGCCCGCAGAGAAGCAAGGACAGCACCCGATGGCCGTTGCCGCAGACTACAAGGTGAAGGACCTCTCCCTGGCCGAGTGGGGCCGGAAGGAGATCGCCATGGCCGAGGACGAGATGCCCGGCCTGATGGCGGTCCGCCGCGAATACGGCCCGAGCCAGCCGCTGAAGGGCGCCCGCATCGCCGGCTGCCTGCACATGACCATCCAGACTGCGGTGCTGATCGAGACGCTGAAGGCGCTCGGCGCCGATGTCCGCTGGTCCTCCTGCAACATCTTCTCGACCCAGGACCACGCCGCCGCCGCCATCGCCGCCGCCGGCACGCCGGTCTTCGCGGTGAAGGGCGAGACGCTGCCGGAGTACTGGGACTACGTGAGGAAGACCCTGGAATGGGGCGATGGCGGCGAGCCGAACATGATCCTCGACGATGGCGGGGACATGACGCTGCTGGTGCATTACGGGCTGCGCGCCGAGCAGGGCGACACCGCCTTCCTCGACAAGGCGACGAATGAGGAAGAGACGGTCTTCTTCGCCCTGATCAAGGACTGCCTGAAGACCAAGCCGGGCTGGTTCGCGAAGCTGGCCGCCAGCATCAAGGGCGTCTCCGAGGAGACGACGACGGGCGTGCACCGGCTCTACATCATGGCGAAGGAGGGGAAGCTGCTGTTCCCCGCCATCAACGTGAATGACAGCGTGACGAAGTCGAAGTTCGACAACCTCTATGGCTGCCGCGAGAGCCTGGTGGACGGCATCCGCCGCGGCACCGACGTGATGATGGCGGGCAAGATCGCCATGGTCTGCGGCTTCGGCGATGTGGGCAAGGGCAGCGCCGCCTCCCTGCGCAATGCCGGCTGCCGGGTGATGGTCAGCGAGGTCGATCCGATCTGCGCCCTGCAGGCGGCGATGGAAGGCTATGAGGTGGTGACGATGGAGGATGCCGCGCCGCGCGCCGACATCTTCGTCACCGCCACCGGCAATGTGGATGTCATCACCCTGGACCACATGCGGGCGATGAAGCACCGCGCCATCGTCTGCAACATCGGCCACTTCGATTCCGAGATCCAGGTCGCCGGCCTCAAGAACTACAAGTGGCACAACGTGAAGCCGCAGGTGGACGAGGTGGAGTTCCCCGACGGCAAGCGCATCATCCTGCTGTCCGAGGGGCGGCTGGTGAACCTGGGCAACGCCACGGGCCACCCCAGCTTCGTGATGTCCGCCAGCTTCACCAACCAGACGCTGGCGCAGATCGAGCTCTGGGCGAATCCCGGCAAGTACGAGAAGAAGGTCTATGTGCTGCCGAAGCACCTGGACGAGAAGGTGGCGGCGCTCCACCTGGAGAAGGTCGGGGCGAAGCTGACGAAGCTTTCGGCGCAGCAGGCTTCGTATATCGGCGTGGACCAGGCCGGGCCGTTCAAGGCCGAGCAGTACCGGTACTGAGCACTCTCCCCACGACGGTGCTGCGCAACGCCGTGGGGACCCCGGGACTCGCCTGCCTCCCTGCAACTCGCACAGCCTGCCGCGGCAAAGCCGCGGCAGGACGCCAGGCGGCGCTGGGGGATATGCGCGCCTCTCCCTCCCCCCGCTCCGAGGGGGAGGCCGGGGTGGAGGTTGCGCCCCGCTGCTACCCGCTCGCCGGATGGAAGTGCTCGAAGATCTTCTTCGCCACCGCCGGCCCGATGCCCGGCGCGTTTTCCAGATCCGTCAGCGCCGCGTTCCGTACTCCGCGCGCCGAGCCGAAATGGTTCAGCAGCCGGCGCTTGAGCGCCGAGCCCACGCCCGGGATCTCGTCCAGCTCGCTCTTCACCAGGGACTTCGACCGCCCCGCCCGGTGGGTAGTGATGGCGAAGCGATGGGCCTCATCCCGCAGCCGTTGCAGGTAGTACAGCACGGGGTCGCGCGGCGGCAGCTGGAAGGCCTCCTTCCCCGTCTGGTGGAACCACTCCCGCCCGGCATCGCGGTCCGGTCCCTTGGCGATCGCCACCAGCGGCACGTCATGCACGCCCATCTCGGCCAGGATCTCCCGCGCCGCGTTGAGCTGGCCGAGCCCGCCATCGATCAGCACCAGGTCGGGCCAGGTGCCGCTCTCGCGCTCCGGGTCCTCCTTCAGCGCGCGGCCGAAGCGGCGCTCGAACACCTCGCGCATCATGCCGAAATCGTCGCCCGGCTTGACCGGGCCGCGAATGGAGAATTTCCGGTAGGCCTGCTTCAGGAAGCCGGACGACCCGGCCGCGACCATCACGCCATAGGCGTTGGTGCCCTGGATGTGGCTGTTGTCGTAGATCTCGATCCGCTCCGGCGTGGAGGAAAGATCGAACACCCGCGCCACCGCCTGCAGCAGCGCCTCCTGCGCCGTGCCCTCGGCCAGTTTCCGCTCAAGCGCCTCGCGCGCATTGGTTTCGGCATGCTCCACGGCGCTGCGCTTGTCGCCGCGCTGCGGCCGGTGCAGCTCCACGCGGCGGCCGGCCTTGATGGAGAGCGCCTCCGCGATCAGCGGCATCTCCTCCGGCGCATGGCTCAGCAGCACCAAGGGCGGCGGCGGCAGGTCGTCATAGAGCTGGCCGAGGAAGGCGCCCATCACCTCCTCCGGCCCCTGCTCGCCCTTGCTCAGGAAGAAGGGGCGGTTGCCGTTGTTGCGGCCGCCGCGGAAGAAGAAGACCTGCACGCAGGTCTGCCCCGCAAGCTGGTGCAGCGCCACCACATCGGCATCGCCCACGCCTTCCAGGTTGATGCGGTCCCGCCCCTGCACATGGGTCAGGCCGCGGATGCGGTCGCGCAGCGCCGCCGCGCGCTCGAATTCCAGCGCCTCCGCCGCCTGTTCCATCTCCTTCGCCAGTTCCTTCTGGATGCTGGGCGTCTCGCCGGAGAGGAACTGCTTCGCCTGGTGGACCAGCTCGGCGTAGTCCTCCTTGCTGATCCGGTCCACGCAGGGCGCCGAGCAGCGGCGGATCTGGTAGAGCAGGCAGGGACGGTCGCGGCTGTCGAACACCGTGTCCCGGCAGCTCCGCAGCAGGAACACCCGCTGCAGCGCGGTGAGGGTCTGGTTGACCGCCCAGGCGGAGGCGAAGGGCCCCCAGTAGCTCGCGCCCTTCCGCCGTTCCCCCCGATGCTTGCCGATCTGCGGGTAGGGGTGGTCCTCTGTCAGCACCAGCCAGGGATAGGATTTGTCGTCGCGGAGGACGATGTTGTAGCGCGGCCGCAGCTTCTTGATGAGATTGGCTTCGAGCAGCAGCGCCTCGGCCTCGGAGGCGGTGGTGATCACCTCCAGGCTGCGCGTTTCGTGCACCATGCGACGCAGGCGCTCGGGCAACCGGCCGATCTGGGTATAGGCGGCCACCCGCTTCTTCAGCGCGCGGGCCTTGCCTACATAAAGGGCATCCCCGCGCGCATCGAGCATGCGGTACACGCCAGGCGCGAAGGGCAGGGTGGCCAGCGCCGTTTCGATCACCCTCACGCCTTCCATCACCGGCGGCGCTTCGGTGCTGGGCTGGGCCTCATCCATGGGTCGGGATTAGGGCCGCGCCATGCCCCGGGGCAAGCCCGACTTCTCCACGAAAGCTGTGGACAACTCTGTGGACACGGTTCGGGGAAAGCTGCGCCGGCCCTTGCCGGTGGCCGAGCTCACGCTGCTGCCCAAGAATCCGGCAGAAACTCAAGTCCTTGATTTCGGCCAATTATTTGAAGCGATGTCGCGGGAGAGTAGGTCAAGTGTAACATTGCACTTGACGCAGGGCTGCGCCTCACGCAGCGGTGATGGCGGTGGACAAAGCGTATTACAAAACCGTTTCAGCGGCGCCTGCGCTCGATTGTCACGCCCACGGCTGCAACATCCGCGTAGGCGTCCGGCTTCTCCACCGTCACCCGCGCGCACCGCACCCGGCTGTCCTGCAGCGCCGCCACGGCGATTCGTTCCGCCAGGGTCTCGACAAGCAGAGTATGCCCCTCGGCGGCCGTTGCGCGGGCAGCGCGTACCACCTTGCCGTAATCGACGACACGGCGAAGGTCATCCTCGCCAACTCCGTCCGGTGCGGAATCGTCATCTACCGCAAGTTCCACATGCACCACCACCCGCTGCGGCGCGGCCTTCTCATGCGGATGCACGCCGAGCCGCGCCTGCATCTCCAGCCCGCGCAGGAAGACCAGCCGCAGCCCGGCTTCGGCGTTTGGTGCGAAGCTCATTCCTCCGGCCCTCCGGCACGGGACGATGCCGCCCATTGCAGATGCTGCCCGCCATCCAGCGCGATCATCTGCCCGGTCATCGCCGGCAGGGAGAGGATGGCGAGCGCCGCCGCCGCCACCTCCGCCGGGCTGGTGCCGCGGCGCAGCGGCACGCTGGCACATTGCGCATCGAACTGCGCCTGACTCTGGCGCGGGCTGGGCAGGGCGGGGCCGGGGCCGATGCCATTCACCCGGATGCGCGGCGCCAGCGCCAGCGCCATGGATTGCGTCAGCGCCCAAAGCCCGGCCTTGGAGACGGTGTAGGACACGAAATGCGGCGTCAGCGACCACACGCGCTGGTCGAGCATGTTGATCACCACGCCTTCCGCCTCCTGCGGCAGGGCGCGGGCGAAGGCCTGGGTCAGCACGAAGGGGGCGCGGAGATTGGGCTCGATGTGATGGTCCCAGCTTTCCCGCGTGGCGTCCTGCCACTCGTCGCGCTCGAAGGTGCTGGCGTTGTTCACCAGCACGCCAAGCGGGCCGAGTGCCGCGGCGGCGGCGGGCAGCAGGGGCGCCACCTGGGCTTCCTCAGCGAGGTCGGCGGCGAGGGTGACGGCGCGGCGGCCGAGGGCGCGGATCTCCGCCGCCGTCGCCTCGGCCTCCGCCGCGCTGCTGCCGTAGTGCAGGGCGATGTCGAAGCCCGCTTCCGCCAGGCCCAGCGCGATGGCGCGGCCAAGTCGTTTCGCGCCGCCGGTGACCAGGGCGGCGCGCGGAATCGCGGGGGAGATGGGGAGGTTCATGCCCGCGCCTCTTACCCCCGCCGGGGGGCCGGTGGAACAGGTCACCAGGGGGCCGCCGCAGCGCTCCATGCATGGAAGCGCGGGGGTGGGAACAAGGGCGGTGGCGCCTTGGCGGCCGGGCGCTGCGGCCAGCCTGTAACACTGCGGCGACACGGCGGTTGACGGCGCCCTGGCCCCTTCCTAGCTTTTGAAATTGCCTGGTTAGGAGGTTTCACCGCCGATGTATCCGCCGAAGGTGCCGATTGCCCCGTCCCTGGGCGGGGTCGCCGGCGCTTCCGTCGCCGGCCTCGACAACCGCAGCGCCGCCATCTTGCGTGAGCTGGTGGAAATCTACGTCATGACCGGGGAGCCGGTAGGCAGCCGCACCCTGTCCCGCCGCCTGCCCCTTGGCCTCTCCCCCGCTTCCATCCGCAACGTGATGGCCGATCTGGAAGAGGCGGGCTTCCTCTACGCCCCGCACACCTCCGCCGGAAGGCTGCCGACGGAGCGCGGGCTGCGGCTGTTCGTGGATGGGTTGCTGGAATTCGGTGATCTGGGGGAGCAGGAGCGCAGCGACATCGCCGCGCGCTGCGCGGCCTCCGGCCGGTCGTTGCAGGATACGCTGGCGGAAGCCGGGCAGATGCTCTCCGGCCTCGCCGGCGCCGCGGGGCTGGTGGTGGCGCCGAAGAGCGAAGGCGCGATCCGGCACATCGAATTCGTGGCGCTCGGCCCAGGGCGTGCGCTGGTGGTGCTGGTGGGCGCGGATGGCCAGGTGGAGAACCGGGTCATCGAGGTGCCGGCGGGGCTGCCGCCCAGTGCGCTCGCCCAGGCCAGCAACTACCTCAACGCCCAGCTTGCCGGCCGCAGCCTGGATGAAGCGCGGACAAAGGTGAGCGAGGACATCACCGCCAACCGCACGGCGCTGGATGCGCTGACGACGCAGGTGGTGGAAAGCGGCCTCGCCACCTGGTCAGGCGGCGGCGGCGGCAGCCTCATCGTCCGCGGCCAGGCACGGCTGCTGGAGAATCTCGACCAGCTCGCCCGGGTGCAGGAGATCCAGGCGCTGTTCGAGCGGCTGGAAGCGCAGGAGACGGTGCTGCGCCTGCTGGAACTGGCCCAGCGCGGCGAGGGCGTGCAGATCTTCATCGGCGCGGAGAGCGGGCTGTTCGACACGGCCGGGCTCTCCATGGTGGTGGCGCCCTTCCGCAACGGGCAGGAGAAGATCGTCGGCGCCATCGGCGTCATCGGCCCGACGCGGATCAATTACGGGCGCGTGATTCCGGTGGTGGACTACACCGCGCGGGTGATCGGGCGGCTGCTGGGATAGATCTTCCACGGCGCCGCCATGCGCCCTCGCGGCGGGGCGGTTGCTCATCCCCGCGACGTCGCCGCACGCCCTCGCAATCGGCGCCTCGCCTGGCCTTCCGCGGCAAAGCGGCGAAAGGCAACAGGTGGCGACAGCGGCGCGTGCCGGCCAAGGGCCCTGTTCGGATGCTGCGGGAAGCTGCCATGATGCTCCCAACCAATGACGGGAGGGACGCAGCATGGCCAGGCTGGCCGGCAAGATAGCCTATATCACCGGCGCGGGCAGCGGCATCGGCCGCGCCACCGCCGAGCTTTTCGCCCGCGAGGGCGCGCGCGTCACCATCGCCGAATACGATGCCGCGCGCGGCGAGGAGGTGGCGCATCGCATCACCGCGGCCGGCGGCCAGGCCATCGCCATCGCCACCGATGTGCGCGAGCCCGAGAGCGTCGAGGCGAGCATCCGCCAGGCGGTGCGGCACTGGGGCGGGCTGCATGTGCTGCACAACAATGCCGGCGGCTCGACGCCCCTGGATGGCAGCGTCGTCGATGCGCCGCTCGAGGAATTCTGGCGGGCCATCACCCTCGACCTCTACGGCACCTTCCTCGGCTGCCGCTTCGGCATTCCGGAGATCGTGACATCGGGCGGCGGCTCGGTCATCAACATGAGCTCGGTGGTGGCGCTGATGGGGTTCGAGGGGCGGGACTGCTACACCGCGGCCAAGGGCGGCATCGCGGCGCTGACCCGATCCCTCGCCGTCGAATTCGGGCGCAAGGGCGTGCGGGTGAACGCCCTCGCCCCCTCGGTGACGATGACCGAGCGGGTGCAGCGCCTGCTCGCCGGCAATGCCGGCATCCAGAAGGTGGCCGACACCCATCTGCTCGGCCTCGGCGAGCCGATGGACATGGCCCAGGCCGCGCTCTACCTGGCCAGCGACGAGGCGCGCATCGTGACCGGCACCATTCTGCCGGTGGACAGTGGGACCCTGGCGGCATGAGCACGAACCTGACACGCATCGGCTTCATCGGCCTCGGCCAGATGGGCGCGCCCATGGCGGAGCGGCTGTTCGGCCCGGATGTCGCGCTGCACGTCTTCGACCCGCGGCCGGAGGGCATGGCCCCCTTCGCCGAGCGCGGCGCCACCGCCCACCCCAGCGCCCGCGCCGTGGCCGATGCGGCGGAGATCGTCTTCGCCTGCCTGCCCAGCGGCAAGGTGAGCGACGCGGTCTCGGCCGAAGTCGCGAGCGGCGCCGCGGTGAAGCTCTATGCCGAGATGTCCACCATCGGCCGGCCGGCGATCGAGGCGATCGCCCGGCGCATGGCGGCGGCGGGCATCGCCATGGTGGATGCGCCGATCAGCGGCGGGCCGGCCGGGGCGCGGGCGGGCACGCTGGCCATGCTGGCGGCGGGCGCGCCGGAGGCGGTGGCGGCGCTGCGGCCCTGGCAGCTCCGCATCGGCGCCCGAATCTTCGTGCTGGGCGAGACGCCTGGCCAGGCGCAGGTGATGAAGCTGGTGAACAACCTGGTCTTCGCCGCCAATTTCGCCTCGACCTGTGAGGCGATGGTGATGGGCGCCAAGGCGGGGCTGGATGCGGGCACCATGCTGGACATGCTGAATGCCGGCACCGGGCGCTCCATGGTCAGCGAGAAGGTGATGGAGACCATTCTCTCGGGCGAATTCCGCTTCGGCGCGACCATGCCGATCCTCGACAAGGATGTGGGGCTGGGCGTGGCGGAGGCGCAGGCGCTGGGCGTGCCGGTCTGGGTGCTGGAACAGGCGGCCAGGCTGTGGCGGCTGGGGCTGATCGAGGAAGGCGCCGGGGCTGACGTGTCGCGGCTGGTCCGGGTGATGGAGAGGTGGGCGGGGGCCGAGGTACGGCGTTGATCGAGAGGGGCGTCGCGGCAGTGCCGCGACCCCCTCTCGAGCTCGCCCCGCAAAGGGCCGAAGGGCCCTTTGAACCCTTGAGTCGGCAGGTTGAACCTGCTCGCTCTAAAACTCATGGTTCCCAAAGGCCCTTCGGCCTTTGGCGGGTGGGAGCCTGAGGGAGGGCAGAGCCCTCCCTCACCCCCGCAGGAACGCCGCCGCCCTTTCCCCGATCATCAGTGCCGCCGGCTGGATGTTGGAGGACGGCACCAGCGGCATCACGCTGGCATCCGCCACCATCAGCCCCTCCACGCCCTTCAGCCGCAGCCGGCTGTCCACCGGCGCCAGCGAATCCTCGCCCATGCGGGCGGTGCCGCAGGGGTGATAGACCGTGCCGCCGTCGCGGCGGATATGCGCCAGGATCTCCTCGTCGCTCGTCACCTTCGCCCCCGGCGTCAGCTCCTCCTCGATCAGCGCCGCCAGCGGCGCCTGGGCGGCCAGCTTCCGCGCGTATTTCACGCCCTCCACCATCAGGTGCTGGTCGTGCGGCGCCTCCAGGTAGTTCGCGCGGATCACCGGCTTGTCCGCCGGGTCCGGGCTGCGCAGCGTGATGGTGCCGCGGCTGTCCGGGCGGCACTGGCAGGCGCTGAACATGAAGCCGGGCCAGGGATCCGGCCCCTGGTCATAGGTGGTGACGGTGAAGTTCACGAAGAGGTACTGCATGTCCGGCTCCTCCGCCCCCGGCAGCACCCGGGCGAAGAGGTTGGCCTCCGCCGCGCCGATCGAAGGCGTAGCGCGCGGCCATGCGCAGCTTGCCCATCGGGCCGCGGACCAGCTCGTTCACCGTGCCGCAGGGCTTCACCCGGTAGCGCATGCGCTGCAGGAAATGGTCCTGCAGGTTCTGCCCCACGCCCTTCGCGTCCAGCCGCACCGGGATGCCGTGCTCCTGCAGATGCGCGCCCGGGCCGATGCCGGAGAGCATGAGGATATGCGGCGTGCCGATGGCGCCAGCGCTCAGCACCACCTGCCGTCGCGCCTCCCATCGCTCCAGCCCCGCTGGGCCGCGCACCAGGGCGCCGGTGCAGCGCGTGCCGTCGAAGAGCAGGCGGAGGATCGTCCGCTCCGGCATGATGCGCAGGTTGGGGCGGCGGCGCGCCGGACGCAGGAACATGTCCCCGGAATGGCTGCGGAAGCCGCGCCGGACATTCATCTGCATCGGCCCGGCGCCCTCATGCCAGGCGCCGTTGAAATCCTTCACCCGCTTATGGCCCATGGCGAGCGCGGCCGCGATGAAGGCCTCCGCGCCGCGGGAGGTGTGGCGTGCCTCCGACGCATGGATCGGGCCATCGGTGCCCCGTTCCTCCGAGGGCTCGCCGGACCAGGTCTCCAGCCGCTTGAAGAAGGGCAGCACGTCGTCATAGGCCCAGCCGCGGGCGCCGCTCTGCGCCCAGCGGTCATAGTCGCGCGGTGATCCGCGCAGGAAGACCAGGCCGTTCACCGCGCCGGAACCGCCCACCACCTTGCCGCGCGGCCAGTGGATGGAGCGGCCTTCGAGGCCCGGCTCCGGCTCGGTATGGAAGCGCCAATCGTACTTGCCGCTGGCATAGAGCCGGGCGAAGCCGGCGGGGATGCGGATCCAGGGATCCGTCCAGGCGGCCGGCCCGGCCTCGATCAGCGCGACCTGGGTGGCAGGGTCCTCGGAGAGCCGGGTGGCGATGACGCAGCCGGCGGAGCCGGCGCCGAGGACCAGCACATCCGTGGTGTGAACGGCGGCGATGGAAGCCGCATCGGGCGCTTCGGGCATGGCGCTTCCCCCTTATGCTCGTTGGGGGAAGCATGCCGCGCCCGAGGCCCGGGCGCCAGCGGCAGCCGCCGCTCAGCCCTTCGCCATGGCGCAGGCGCCTTCCGAGATCGGCCGGAAGGAGCGCTCGGCCGGGGTGACGGCCAGCACCTTGTACACATCGCCCGGGCCGCGGCTCTCGGCCGGGGTCTTCACCTCGAACAGATAGGTCGGGTGCAGCTTCCGGCCATCCTTGCGCACCACGCCCTGACCGAAGCAGTCATCGTCGGTCGGCATCTCCTTCATCGCCGCCACCGTCGCGCGGCCGGAGGCCTTGGCACGGGCCGGGCCGAGTTCCTTCACCACCTTCAGGTAATGCATCAGCGCCGAGTAGTCGCCGGCCTGGTTGTGGCAGGGAAAGGTGTTCGCCGGCACATGCGGCTTCAGCCGTTCCATGAAGGCGCGGGTGCGGTCGTTCAGGTCCCAGTAGAAGGTTTCCGGCTGCGTCATGCCCTGGGCGGCCTGCAGCCCGAGCGACATGACGCTGTTGATGTAGCCGGTCAGCCCGACGAAGCGGGTGCCGGAGCGCATCAGGCCGAATTCCTGCGCCTGCTTCACCGCGTTCACGAAATCCGTGCCGGCGCCGAGGAAGGCCACCACCTTGGCGCGGCTGGCCTGGGCCTGCAGCAGGAAGGAGGAATAGTCGGTCGTCTCCGGGAAGGGGTAGGTGACGCCGCCGAGCACGCGGCCGCCGCTGGTCTCCACCGAATGCGTCGTGTCGGCCTGCAGCGTGTGGCCGAAGGCGTAGTTCGGGGTGATGAAGAACCAGGTGTTGTAGCCCTGCTTCACCAGCGGCTCGCCCGTGGCGTGGGAGAGGCAGTAGGTGTCATAGGCCCAATGGATCGCGTTCGAGCTGCAATGCTCCGAGGTGAGGGAGGAGGTCGCGGCCGAAGTGTTCAGGTGCACCTTGTCCTTCTGCTCCACCACCGCCTTCATGGCGATGCCGAGGGCGGAGTTGCTGACGCCCAGCACCATGTCCACGCCGTCCCGGTCGAACCACTGGCGGACGATGGAGAGGCCGACATCGGCCTTGTTCTGATGGTCGGCGACCAGCAGCTCCACGGGGATGCTGGGATTCTCCGCCTGGAATTCGCGGATCGCCTGGCGGGCGCAGGCGACGCTGGTGGGGCCGGAGATGTCGCGATAGGGGCCCGACATGTCCTGCAGCAGGCCGACGCGCACGGTCTCCGCCGGCGGCCTTGGCTGCGCGAGCGCCGGGAGCCCGATGGCGGATGCGGAAAGCAATCCCGTGCCGAGAACGGCGCGGCGACGAACGGCCATATGTTTCCACCCTTGCTGTTGGCCGGCTGTCCGGAGCCGGCATTGGCGCCGCCAGCTTTCCCCGGATGCCTGGCGTGGGCAAGGGAGCCTTGCCCCTTCTTCCGCAGGCGGTGCGTCCAGCCATGGCCCCGATCGCGGCGCGCCCCGCCACCGGCGCGCCAGGCGGCGCGGCTCAGGCCGGGCTGGGAGCCGGCCCGCCGGTGCTACTCCGCCCGGATGCCCGCCTGCCGGATCAGCCCGCCCCACAGCGCCGTCTCCGCCGCCAGCAGCCGGGCGAGGGCCGCTGCATCGCCGGTGGTGATGGCGACGCCCTGCTCCGCCATGCGGGCGCGCAGCGTGGCATCGTCGGTCGCCGCCGCCAGCGCCGTGCCGAGCCGTGCCAGCACCGGGGCCGGCGTGCTGGCGGGCGCGAAGAGGCCCTGCCAGAACACCGCATCGAAGCCCGGCAGCACATCCGCCACCGGCGGCAGCTCCGGCAGCAGCGCCTCCCGCCCGGCGGAGGAGATGGCAAGGCCCCGCGTGCCGCCGTCGCGCAGCGAGGGCAGCGCCTCCAGCACCGCGGAGAACATCGCCTGCACGCGCCCCGCCCGCAGGTCCAGCAGCGCGGGCGCACCGCCGCGATAGGGCACATGCGTCACCTCGATGCCGGCGCGCTGGGCAAAGAGGGCGAGCGCCAGGTGGTTCACCGCGCCGGTGCCGCTGCTGGAGAAGTTGAGCTGCCCCGGGCGCGCCTTGGCCCAGGCGATCAGCTCCGCCGTGCTGCCGACGCCGAGGCCGGGATGCACATGCAGGACGAAGGCGGTGCGGAACACCATGCCGACCGGCGCCAGCTCCCGCATCGGGTCCTTCGGAGCCAGGTTGGGTTGCAGCGCCGGGTTGATGGCGAGGGTGGAGGTGCCCATCAGCAGCGTGTAGCCATCCGGCCGCGCCTGGGCGACGGCGTTGTTGGCCACCGCCGTCGCGGCACCAACGCGGTTCTCCACCACGCAGGGCTGGCCCAGCTCCCGCGACAGGCGGTCCGCCACCGCGCGGCTGGTCACATCCGTCACGCCGCCCGGCGCGTAGCCGGAGACAATGGTGATCGGGCGGGCCGGAAAGGCGTCCTGCGCCGCCGCGGGCCGGGCGCGCCAGGGAAGGAGGAGGCTGGGCAGGGCGAGCGCGGCGCGGCGGCCGATAGGCATGGCGGTTTCCTCAGGGCTTTGCCGCCCAGCCTGCCCGGGGCCGGGCATCCGGACAAGGTCGGCTGAAATATGGATGTCACACATACGTCATCCCGCGGTCACGCCCGGTTGCTAGAGGCGCCGTCCGAGGGGAGAGGCCATGCTGGAACTGGAAGGGCTGACGCGCCGCTTTGGCGCGAAGACCGCCGTGGACAACATCACCCTCGCCATCGCGCCGGGGGAGATGGTGGGCGTCATCGGCCGCTCCGGCGCCGGGAAATCCACTTTGCTGCGCATGATCAACCGGCTGGGCGACCCGACCGAGGGCCGCATCATCTGGCGGGGAAGGGACATCACCGCGCTGCGCGGCCAGGCGCTGCGCCAGTGGCGCAGCCAATGCGCCATGGTGTTCCAGCAATTCAACCTCTCGCCGCGGCTCGACGTGCTGACCAATGTCCTGGTCGGCCGGCTCTGCCACGTGCCGGCCTGGCGCGCCGTGCTCGGCCTGTGGCGCGAGACGGACCGCGCCATCGCCCTCTCGGCGCTTGAGCAATTCGATATCGGCGCGCTGGCGCCGCAGCGCGCCGGCTCGCTCTCCGGCGGGCAGCAGCAGCGCGTCGCCATCGCCCGCGCCCTGGTGCAGGAGCCGGCGATCATCCTGGCGGATGAGCCGGTGGCGAGCCTCGACCCGCGCAACACCACGCTGGTGATGGATGCGCTGCAGGAGATCAACCGGCGCTTCGGCATCACCGTGCTGGTCAATTTGCATTCGCTCGACCTCTCCCGCCGCTACTGCACGCGGCTGGTCGGGCTCGCTGCCGGCCGGCTGGTCTTCGACGGGCCGCCGGAAGCGCTGACGGATGCGGTCGCGCGCAGCCTCTACGGGCTGGAAGCGGCCGAGGTGATCGGGGCGGAGCCCGCCCTGGTCGCTGCCTGACACCCCGAGGAGATCGCAACCATGTTCACCCGCCGCCTGCTGATGGGCGCCGCCCTGGCCGCGCCCGCCCTTCGCCACGCCCAGGCGCAGTCCTGGAAAGCCGCCTATCCGGAGCTGGTCTTCGCCATCGTCCCGTCGGAGAACGCCTCCGGCGTGATGAATCGCTGGACGCCCTTCTGCGAGAGCCTCTCCAAGACCCTCGGCACCAAGGTCACGCTGCGCGTCGCCAATGACTATGCGGCGGTGATCGAGGGCCAGCGCGCCGGCAACATCCACATCGCCTCCTACGGCCCCGCCTCCTTCGCCCGGGCGCTGAAGACCGGCGCGCCGGTCGAGGCCTTCTGCATCGAGGTGAACGAGGACGGCACCAAGGGCTACCACTCCGTCTTCTACGTGAAGAAGGATTCGCCCTACCAGAAGGTGCAGGACCTGCGCGGCAAGAATCTCGGCCTCGTCGATCCCAACTCCACCTCCGGCAACAACGTGCCGCGCTTCGCCCTGAACAAGATGGGCATCAACCCGGACCAGTTCTTCGGCCGCGTCATCTACACCGGCAGCCACGAGAATGCGGTGATCGCCCTGCAGCAGGGCACGGTGGATATGTGCGCCAATTGGTGGAATGACGAGAACGAGAGCAACCTGCGCCGCATGGAGCGCAAGGGGATGGCGAAGTACGACGATTTCCGGATCATTTTCAAATCCGACCAGATCGTGAACTCGCCCATGGCCTACCTGACCACCCTGCCGGCCGAGCTGCGCACCGCCATCCGCACCGCGGTGCTGGAGCTGCCGAAGAAGGAGCCGGAGACCTTCAACCGCATCTATGACGGCAAGGCGAGGCCCTGGGAGCCGGTGGCCAACTCGGCCTACGACCCGATCATCGAGCTGATCACCTTCGTCGACGGCCTGCGCCGCCAGCGCGGCTGATGTCGGGCGCCGCCGCGAGCCTGCCCCTGCTGCCGGCGGCGCGCCTCGCGCCGCTGGTCGCGGCCGTCGCCGCGGAGCGGGCGGCAGCGCGGCGGCGCTTCTGGCTCTCCGCCGGGGTGCTGCTCGCGCTCGCCCTGCTCGCCGGCTGGGTGGCGCAGGTGGAGCCGGGGACGCTGCTGGCCCATGGCGACCGCTTCTTCAGCTATTTCGCCCGGCTGCTGACGCTGGAGACCGGCGACCACACCGGGCAATGGGTGTGGCGCGACCCGGCCGAATGGCTGTGGGGCTGGAAGCGCTGGCTGGCGCTGCTGGGCGATACGCTGCTCATGGCCTATGTCGGCACGGTGCTGGGCGCCACGGGGGGCTTCCTGTTCGGCCTGCTCTCGGCCGCCAACATCACCCGCAGCGCCGTGCTGCGCTGGGGGGTGAAGCGGGTGTTGGAATTCTGCCGCACCGTGCCGGACGTGGTCTTCGCCCTGGTCTTCGTCATCGCCTTCGGCCTCGGCCCGCTGCCAGGCGTGCTGGCCATCGCGATCCACACCTTCGGCGCGCTGGGCAAGCAGTTCTCGGAGATCGTCGAGAATATCGACCTGAAGCCGGTGGACGGCGCCATGGCCGCGGGCGCGGGCTGGCCCGCCATGGCGCGCTTCGCGGTGGTGCCGCAGGTGCTGCCGGGGTTCCTCGCCTACGGGCTGCTGCGCTTCGAGGTGAATGTGCGCGGCGCCGCGGTGCTCGGCTTCGTCGGCGCCGGCGGCATCGGCCAGGACCTGGTCGAGGCGATCCGCAAATTCTACTACAACGACGTGGCGGCGCTGCTGCTGTTCATCATCCTGACCGTGGTGCTGATCGACAGCGGCACCAGCATCCTGCGCCGCAGGCTGATGGAGGAGCGGGCATGAGCGGCACCCCTGCCTCGCTGCCGCATCCGGTGCGGGCCGCGGCGCTGGCGCGGCTGCCGGCGCTGCGCGACATCCATCCCGGCGCCTTCCGGGTGATGACGCGGCTGCGGATCGTGGTGCTGCTCGGCTGGCTGGCGGGCACGGCGCTGCTGTTCTTCGGCCTGTGGCGGCTGGGGGTGGAGCCGGCGCGGCTGGCCACTGGCCTCGGGCAGATGTGGCATTTCCTCGGCCTGATGCTGCCGCCGGATCCGGGAAGCTGGGCGAATGTGCGCAGCATCCTGCAGGCGCTGGCGGAGACGCTGGCCATCGCCTTCCTCGGCACCTTCGGCGCTGCCTTCGTGGCGCTGCCCATCAGCCTGCTGGCGGCGCGCAACGCCACGATCCATGGCATCGTCCGCTTCCTCTCCCGCCGGGTGCTGGACGGCATCCGCGGCGTGGATGCGCTGATCTGGGCGCTGATCTGGGTGGGCATCGTCGGCCTCGGCCCCTTTGCGGGCGTGCTGGCCATCTTCACCTCGGATGTCGGCACACTGGGCAAGGTGTTCTCGGAGGCCATCGAGGCCGCCGACCGCCGCCCGCAGGAGGGCGTGGTGGCCGCGGGCGGAAGCGGCGTGGCCCGCATCCGCTTCGGCATATTGCCGGAGGTGGTGCCGGTGCTGGCGGGGCAGGTGCTGTATTTCTTCGAATCCAATGTCCGCTCCTCCACCATCATCGGCATCGTCGGCGCGGGCGGCATCGGGCTGCATCTGGCGGAGATGATCCGCACGCTGGAATGGCCCACCGTCTCCTTCATCGTCCTGCTGATCCTGGCGATGGTGGCGGTGATCGACCTGGTCTCGGGGCGGCTGCGGCGGCGCTTGATGGGGTGATGTTGCGGCGGCCCGGGCTTTGTGCTGCAAGCCCGCGGACCGCCGCCGGAGGAACCCCGCATGCGCCTCAGCCGCCGCGCCTTGATGCTCGCGCCTCTCGGCGCCTCCGCCTTGCTGGCCCGCCCCGCCCTGGCCCAGGCCACTTGGCCGGAGCGGCCGCTGCGCCTGATCGTCCCCTTCCCCGCCGGCTCCACCCCCGATACCGCCGGTCGGGCCGTCGCCACGCATCTCGGCCAAGTGCTGGGTCAGCCCTGCGTGGTGGAGAACAAGGCCGGCGCCGGCGGCAATATCGGCACGGAGGCGGTGGCGAAGGCGACTGACGGCCACACCATCGGCGTCTCCATCAACGGCCCGCTCAGCACCGCGCCTTCGCTCTACCCCAATCTCGGCTACGACCCGGCGAAGGATCTGGCGCCGATCTCCCTGCTGCTGCGCGGGGCGCAGATCCTGGTGGTGCATCCCGATGTGCCGGGGCGGGATTTCGCCGGCTTCGTGGCCCATGCGAAGGCCAATCCGGGCAAGCTTGCCTTCGGCTCGGTCGGCTCCGGCTCCGGCTCGCACCTCGCCATGGCGGACATCATGGCGCGGACGGGGATCGAGATGCTGCACGTCCCCTATCGCGGCTTCCCGCCGGCGGTGGTGGACCTCATCGCCGGGCGCATCCAGGCGCTGGTGCTGATCGGCGCCGGCATCCTGCCGCAGTTGCAGGCCGGGCAGGTGCGGGCCCTGGCCGTGACGGCGGAGGCACGGCTGCCCCAGGCGCCGGAGGTGCCGACCCTGGCCGAGGTGGGGCTGCCTGATGCGGCGAGCTATGCCTGGAACGGGCTCATCGGCCCGGCCAGCATGCCGGCGGAGCGGGTGGAAAGGCTTTCGGAGGAGACGCGGAAGGCGCTGGCCGTGCCGGCCACGCGCGCCGCGCTGGAGGGCCAGGGCTTCGAGGTGCTGGGCAGCACCCCGGCGGAATTCGCCCGCACCATGGCGGCGGAGCGGGCGCGCTGGGGCGGACTGATCGCGCGGCTGGGCATCAAGGCGGAAGCCTAGAGCATGCTGCGTTCGCTTGCGCTCACGCAGCATGCGCCAGGCCGTTGTTTTGCGAGCATCTTCACGCGTTCAGATGATCCCATCTGAACGCGATCTGCTCTAGCCAAGAATAGGGTCCCACCATTGGCGGCAGTGCCGCCGCCCCCCTCCGGATCCCGGTGTGTCCGCAGGTTCCACCCACGGGTCCAGAACTCGGACCGGGGTCCGGGGACGGGTCTCCTCCCCGGCGGGGGTTGGCGGCACTGACGCCAACGGGCAGGGCCCCTGGTCGGGGTCTGGGGCAAAGCCCCCATGTCACCTCGCCGGCGCGAATTCCATCGCCCGCGTCTGCTCGGACAGCGTCGGCCGGTAGGTCAGGCTGCGCTTCATCGCCCAGATATTCACCTGGTGATGGATCGGGATCACCGCCAAATCCCGCTGGTAACCGATGCGGATGATGTCGTGATAGGCCTTCTCCCGCGCCTCGGTGTCGATGGTGGTCAGGGCGCGGTCGATCATCCGGTCCAGCTCCGGGTTGGAATAATGGGAGGGCCGCAGCCGCGTCCCGCGCCCGCGCTGCGGGTCCGGCGTCGCCAGCATCAGGGAAAGATGGGTGTCCGGCTCGCCGGTGGAGGTGCTCCAGCCGGTGAGCGCCACGGAATGCTCGTCCCGCACGCCGCCGGCGGTGAAGAAGACGCTGGCCGGGCTGGTCTGGACCTGGGTGCGCACGCCGATCCGCGTCCACATCTGGGCAATGGCCTGGGCGATGGCGTCGTCATTCACATAGCGGTCGTTCGGCCCGTGCAGGGTGATGTTGAAGCCCTCCGGGAAGCCGGCTTCGGCCAGCAGCTTCTTCGCCCCGTCCGGGTCATAGGCCGGGACGGGGATGGAGGGGTCGTAGCCCATCGCCCCTTCCGGCTGGGCCTGGCCGGTGGGGAGCGAGAAGCCCTCCATGATCTGCCGGCGAATGCCCTCCCGATTCACCGCCATGGAAAGCGCGCGGCGCACCCGCACGTCGCGCAGCGGGTTGCTCGCCAAGGGCTGGCCGTTGCGGTCCATCACATGCGGGGTCTGCGGCCGGCTGGCATCGACATAGAGGTAGATCAGCCGAAGCCCGGGGCGATGGGCGAGGTTCAGCCGCGCATCGCGCTGCAGCCGTGCCACGTCGCGCGTCGGCACGGCGTCGATCGCATCCACATCGCCGGATTGCAGGGCGGCGACCCGGGCGCTGTCATTGGTGATGAGGCGGTAGGTCACGCGCTGCCAGGGCTGGGCCGGGCCCCACCAGCGCGGGTTGCGCTCGAACACCGCGCGGTCGCCCAGGGTGAAGGAGACGAGGCGGTAGGGCCCGGTGCCCACCGCTGCCCTGCCGCTGTTGTAGTCGGCGGTGCTCATCCCCTCGCCCTGTTTCCGGCCGATGACGGAGAAGGCCATCATCATCTGCGGGATCAGCGGGATGGGCTCCGCCGTGTGCAGGCGGATGGTGTGGGCGTCCACCACCTCCAGCCGCTGCACCGGGCGGATGTACTGGCCCAGGCTGGTCGGGCTGTTCGGCACGTTCGGCGCGCGCGCGAAGGTGAAGACCACGTCATCCGCGGTGAAGGGCGTGCCGTCCTGGAAGGTGACGCCCTGGCGCAGCTTGAACTCCCAGGTCCGCTCGTCGAGGGCGCGCCAGCTTTCGGCGAGGCCGGGGGAGGGGCGCTGGTCGGGATCCGGATGCAGCAGCCGGTCGAAGACATGCCAGGTGAGGGCATGATTCGGCGACAGGTCGAAGAAATGCGGGTCCATGGAGGTGAAGGCGCCGCCGACCGCGATCGTCAGCTCCTGCGCCCTGGCCATGGGGGCAGCGGCAAGCGCGGCGCCCAGCACCAGTCCGAAAGCCTGGCTTCGTCTCATGCCCGTCTCCCCAGCTTATGTTTCCCGCAGCGTGCAGGGCCGCGGTGCCGGGGTACAATGCAAAAGACGCGCCGCAGCGGCGCCGGGCCGGGGGGAGGGGGAGGCGCCCTGGCCCCGTCGATGTCAGGCCGGGCGGGATCGGCCCGTGGGCCGGGGGCCGCAGCGACGGCCGCGGCCGCCTCAGCTTCCGTGGTAGTAGAGCGTCACCGTATGGGTCGCCTCGGCGAACATCAGCCAGCGCTCCACCAGCAGGCCGCCCAGGGCCAGCACGGCACCGAGGGTCAGCGCCGCGGCGCCCATTCCGCCACCGACCAGCAGGGCGAAGGCGCAGAGCGCGGCCGGCGCGCCGAACCCGGCCGCCAGGGCCAGCAGGCGCAGCTTCTCCGCGTGCTTGCGGGCAATGCGGAAGCCCATCTCCCGCAGCAGGTAATTCGTCTCGGTATGCGGCGGCTCCAGCGGCCGGACCTTGCCGATGAAGCCGAGGCTGGTCGCGCTTTCCGCCGTCGCCACCGGCGGCGCTTGGTCGATGGCGCCCCAGTAGGCGTTCTTCACCACCAGCGCGGCGATGCCGGCCAGCAGGGCGAGGACCGCCGGCACCGCGCCATCCCCCCAGAAGCCGCCCAGCATGGCGAGCAGCGCCGCGCCGCTGAAGGCGCCGAGCAGCAGGTAGCCCGGCACCACCAGCGGGTGCCGCCATTCCTTGATGGGCTTGAGCGAGGCGTAGATCATGCCGGTGCAATAGACCGTGGCGACGGCGCCGGCCGCGGCCAGCAGGCCCATCGCGGCGGTCAGGCCGGGCAGGTCCGCCAGCAGCCCAAGCCCGAACAACACCGCCGGCACATAGGTGCCGAGCGCCGCCACGCCTTCCCGCGACAGCCAGGAGGAGCGCCACTGGCTGACCGCCCGCCAGGCCCGCTGCGGGTTGCCGAGATGCGCGGTGGAGGAGAGCAGCCCGGCGGTGATGAGCACCAGTGCCAGGCCCAGCGCCGTCAGGCCGAAGCCCTGGCTGCCCGGCACCAGCCCCAGCGGCCGCAGCAGGCCGAGCCAGAAGAGCAGCCCGTAGCCGGCGCCGGAGGCGGTGGTGAAGAAGACGATGGAAGGTGCCGGATTCATCGCGCGGTCCTCACCGGCTCAGCACCCGGTCCATCCACCGCAGCAGCGGGTTCCGGATGTCCATCGGCGTCGGCGCATCCTCCACCGGTGCGTTCGGCGGCAGCGCCTTCTTGCGCGGCGGCAGGTAGCGGTTCACCGGGTTGTAGCCCAGTTCCGGCATCAGGGGCTGGCCGCCGCGCTCCGCCACCAGCCGGCTGACGGCGCTGTCCGGGTCGCCCAGATCGCCGAAATGCCGCGCCTTGGTCGGGCAGGTCAGCACGCAGGCGGGCTGGCGCTGCGCTTCCGGGATGTTCTCGTTGTAGATGCGGTCGATGCAGAGGGTGCATTTCTTCATCACCCCCTGGTCGTCATCCATCTCCCGCGCGCCATAGGGGCAGGCCCAGGCGCAGAGGCCGCAGCCGATGCAGGTGTCGTGGTTCACCAGCACGATGCCGTCCTCGGCGCGCTTGTAGCTGGCGCCGGTCGGGCAGACGGTGACGCAATCCGGCGTCTCGCAATGCAGGCAGGAGCGGGGGAAGTGCACGGTGCGCCCGGCCTCGCCCTCCCCGGCCTCGAAGCTGTGGACGCGGTTGAACCAGACGCCCTCCTGGCCCGCGGCGTAGGGCTTGAAATCCGGCAGCGGCGCGGAATGGCCGCTGGTGTTCCATTCCTTGCAGTTCGTGGCGCAGGCTTGGCAGCCGACGCAGGTGTCAAGGTCGATGACGAGGCCGAGCTTCTTCGCACCCGGAGCAGGCAGGCAGGTCATGCTGGGGTCTTCACCGAATAGCGGAGGATGTCGGGCGAGCCGGGCATGTGCGGCGGCGGCTCCAAGGTCTCCGGATGGGGCGAGGTGATGCCTTCCTCCCCGGGCGCGGCCTTGGTGATGCTGACGCGCAGATCGTACCAGGCGGCCTGGCCGGTGACGGGGTCGGCATTCGCCAGGCGGAGATCGCGGCCTTCCGCCATCTGGGCCGGCAGCCATTCGCTGATGACATGGTTCAGCAGGAAGCCGCGCTGCGCCTCCGGGCTGTCCGGCGCCAGGCCCCAGGCGCCGGCCCGCTTGCCGATGGCGTTCCAGGTCCAGACCGTGTCCGGGTTCACCCCTTCCATCAGCGCCACCTGGCATTTCAGCCGGCCGCTGCGGCTTTCCACCCAGACCCAGTCATCCTGGGCGAGGCCCATCGCCTCGGCCCTGGACCGCGCCATCATCAGCTTGTTGGCGCCATGGATCTGCCGCAGCCAGGCATTCATCGAGCCCCAGGAATGGTACATCGCCATGGGCCGCTGGGTGACGGCGGAGAAGGGGAAGGGCGCGAGGTCCTGCCCCTGCTGTTCCAGCGGCGCATACCAGATGGGCAGCGGGTCGCAGTAACGGCGCACCCGCTCCCGCAGATGCTCCGGCGGCTGCTTCGCGCCATGGCCTTCGGCGGCGAGGCGGAATTTCTGCAGCGGCTCCGAGTAGAGCTGCAGCACGATCTGGTCCGACTTGCCGATGAAGCCCTTGGCCTTGGCGTCCTCCAGATAGGCGCGGTTGGCGTGCTTCAGCCATTCCTGTTCGGGCCGGATGTGGTCGCGCCAGAAGCAGCCATTCTCGATATAGCGCTGAAGCTGGTCCGGGTTCGGCTCGCCCACCCCGACCTTGCTGCCATCCGCGCCGCGGAAGCCGGCCAGCGGGCCGACGCCGGGCATGCGCTGGTGGTTCACCATATAGTCCGGGTAGTCCTTGAAGCGCGGCGAGCCATCCTCCCTCACGAAGGCCGGCAGGCCGAGCCGCGCGCCGAGCTCGATCAGCACATCCTGGAAGGGCCGCACGTCGCGGTCCGGCTGCACCACCGGCTGGCGGATGGCATCCCCCGCGCCATGCGCGCTGCCGATGGGGCGGTCCAGGATGGAGATGCAGTCCCAGCGTTCCAGATAGGTGGTGTCCGGCAGGATGAGATCCGCGTAGGGCACCGTCTCGGAGAAATACGCATCCGAGTAGATGACGTGCGGGATGCGGTATTCGCCGTCCTCGCGCTGCTCCGTCAGGATGCGGGTGACCTCGCCCGGGTTCATGGCGCTGTTCCAGGCCATGTTGGCCATGAACATGAACAGCGTGTCGATCGGGTAGGGATCCGCCTTGCCGGCATTGCCGATGACGGTGTGCATCATGCCGTGCAGGCCGAGCGGCGCTTCCCAGGAGAAGGCGTGGTCGATGCGCAGCGGCGTGCCGTCCTCCTCCACCAGCAGGTCGTCCGGCCCGTGGGGGAAGCTCAGGAGGTTGCCGGCAAGCGGCGTGTTCGGCCTGGCACCGCGGCCGGCCGGGCCCGGCCCGGGTGGGATGGGCCGCGGGAAGGGCGCCTTGTAGCGCCAGGAGCCGGGGGTATCGACCGCGCCGATCAGCATCTGCAGCAGGTGCAGGGCGCGGCAGGTATGGAAGCCGTTGGAATGCGCGGAGATGCCGCGCATCGCATGGAAGGCGACGGGGCGGCCGGTGATGGTGGCGTGTTCCCGCCCCCACACATCGGTCCAGCTCTGCTCCAGGGTGATCGCCTGGTCGAAGGCGACCTCGGCGATCTCGGCGGCGATGCGGCGGATGCGACCGGCCTCGATGCCGCAGCGTTCCGCCACCGCTTCGGGCGCGTATTCAGCACCCAGGTAGCGCTCCGCCAGCAGGTGGAAGGCGGGGTAGGCGATGCGGCCATCCGGCAGCGTCACCTCGCCGGCCATCACCGGGGAGAGGTCGGCGGTCTCGGCCGGGATGGCGCCGCGGGCGCGGTCCCAGGCCAGCGGCTTGCCCGCCTCGTCGCGGGCGAACAGCCCGTCATCCGCCCCGCCCGGGTTGCGCACCACCAGCCAGGGCGCGTTGGTGTAGCGGGCGAGGAATTCCAGGTCGATGCGGTCGGCCTTCAGCAGCTCATGCACCAGGGCCAGCACGAAGAGGCCGTCCGTGCCCGGCCGCAGCCCCACCCATTCATCGGCGATGGCGGAATAGCCGGTGCGCACCGGATTGACCGAGAGGAACTTCGCCCCGCGTGCCTTCAGCTTGGAGAGGCCGAGCTTAATCGGGTTGCTGTCATGGTCCTCCGCCACGCCGAACATCAGCAGGTATTTGGTCCGGTCCCAGTCGGGCTCGCCGAACTCCCAGAAGCTGCCGCCGATGGAGTAGAGCCCGCCCGCTGCCATGTTCACCGAGCAGAACCCGCCATGGGCGGCGAAATTCGGCGTGCCGAATTGCGCGGCCCAGAAGCCGGTCAGGCTCTGGCTCTGGTCGCGGCCGGTGAAGAAGGCGAGCTGGCGCGGATCCGTCTCCCGCACATGGCGGAGCCAGCTGGTGGCGGTCTCCAGCGCCTCCTCCCAGGTGATCTCGGCGAATTCGCCGCTGCCGCGCGGCCCCACGCGCTTCAGCGGGGCGCGCAGCCGGGCCGGGGCGTAATGCGTCATGATGCCGGCGCTGCCCTTGCCGCAGAGCACGCCCTTGTTGACCGGGTGGTCCGGGTTGCCCTCGATGTAGCGGATCCGCCCGTCCTTCAGATGAACGCGGATGCCGCAGCGGCAGGCGCACATGTAGCAGGTGGTGGTCTTCACCTGGTCGCTGACGCTCGGCGAATAATCGACGCGCGGATCCGGCGAGGGGCGCGCCGAGGGCGCGTGGAACCGGTCTGGCGTCAGCGGCGGCGTCGGCGCTTCCGGCATCTTGGCCTGTTCTCCTGCATCGAGCATGCAGTTAGACACGCAGGCCGGGCCTGGGCAATTCGCCGTCCGGCGCGGGTTTTCCGCGATCCGCGCCGGGGGAATAGCAGGGTGAAACCACCCCGCGTCATCGTCCTATCCGCGGATCGCCAGGCTGCCCGCCCGTCCCGCCGTCATCCCGCCATCGATGACGAGCTCCGAGCCGGTGACGTAGCGGGAGGCGTCGGAGGCGAGCCAAGCGATGCCCTCCGCCACCTCCTCCGGCGCCGCCGGGTAGCCGAGAGGCACGCCGGCGGCCATGTCCTTCGGGTCGATCGGGGCGTTGCGGCCGGAGAGGGCATTGGCCGGCAGCTTGTCCCAGATCGGGGTGGCGATGATGCCGGGATGCACGCTGTTCACCCGGATGCGGGCGGCGGCGAATTCCAGCGCGGCGGATTTCGCCAGCAGCCGCACCGCGCCCTTGCTGGCGGAATAGCCGCCCAGCCCGGCCGAGCCGCGCAGCCCGGCGACGGAGGAGATCAGCACCATCGAGCCCCCGCCGGCCCGCCGCAGCGCGGGCGCGCAATGCTTGACGGAGAGGAAGACGCCATCGACGTTGATGGCCATCTGCTTCCGCCACTCCGCCAGCGGCATCTCCTCCAGCGGCACGATGATGCCGATGCCGGCATTGGAGACGAGGATGTCCAGCCGGCCGAACTCCTTCTCCGCGGCGGCGACCACCTCGGTCCAGCGGGCTTCCTCGGTGACGTCCTGGTGCAGGTAGAGGGCGCGGGCGCCGCCGCCGCGCAGCTCGGCGGCCAGGGCCTCGCCCCTGGCATCGTCGATATCGGTCAGCAGCACGGCGGCGCCGTCCCGCGCCAGGGCGCGAGCGGTGGCGGCGCCGATGCCGGAGGCGGCGCCGGTGATGAGGGCGGCCTTGCCCTGGAGTGTAGCCATTTGTTTCCTCCCTTGTGTCGAGGACGGGCGTCGCGCCGCAAGGCGCGCCTTGTACAGCCCTTCCTCAAGCTCCTACCCGCCAAAGGCCGAACGGCCTTTGGAAACCATTCGTCTTGCAGCTGTGGATTCAACTGCCGACTCCCACCGGGGTCCGGGGAGGGGTCCCCTCCCCGGCGGAGGTGCAGGAGGCAGAGCCTCCTGCTGGGGGCATGGGGGCGAAGCCCCCATCACCCCCTTGGCAGCTCCTGCTCCACCAGCGTGGCGAAGAAGCTCGCCCCGATCGGCAGCGCGTCGTCGTTGAAGTCGTAGAGCGGATGATGCACCGGCACGCCGCCCTTCTCCGCGCCCTTCTGGCCGATCTTCACGAAGGCGCCCGGCCGTTCCAGCAGCATGAAGGAGAAATCCTCCGCCCCCATCACCGGAAGGCGCTTGCGCAGCACGCGCTCCTCGCCCAGCACCTTTGCGGCGGCCAGCGCCGCGCGCTCCGTCTCCGCCGCATGGTTCACCGTGGGCGGGTAGTTGCGGACGTATTTCACCTCCGCCACCGCCTCATGCGCCGCGGCCGTTGCCTGCGCCACCTGGGTGATGAGCTTTTCCATCAGGTCGCGCGTCTCGGGCCTCAGCGTGCGGATGGAGCCCTTCAGCACCGCGCTGTCCGGGATGACGTTCACCGCGCTGCCGGCGTGGAAATTCGTCATGCTGATGACGGCGCTGTCCAGCGGGTCCGTCCGCCGCGCCACCACCGACTGCAGCGCGACGACGATCTGCGCGCCGACCAGCACCGGGTCGATCGTCACATGCGGCCGCGCCGCATGGCCGCCGACGCCCCGCACCGTGATCTCCACCCGGTCGGAGGCCGCGAGGATGACGCCGGGGACGGCCGCGGCCTCGCCCAGCGGCAGGCTCGGGTCGTTGTGGACGCCATAGACCGCGTCGCAGGGGAAGCGGCGGAACAGCCCCTCCTCCACCATCACCCGGGCGCCGCCGCCGCCTTCCTCCGCCGGCTGGAAGATGAAGTGGACGGTGCCGTTGAAGTTACGGGTCTCCGCCAGGTATTTCGCCGCGCCCAGCAGGGTCGCGGTATGCCCGTCATGGCCGCAGCCATGCATCCGGCCGGGGATGGTGGAGCGGTGGGCGAAGCCGTTCTGCTCCTCCATCGGCAGGCAATCCATGTCCGCCCTGAGCCCGATGCTGCGGCCGCTGTCGCCGTTCCGCAGCACCCCGACCAGGCCGGTGGTGGCGATGTTGCGGTGCACCTCGATGCCCCAGCTCGCCAGCCTGGCGGCGACGATGTCACTGGTCCGCGTCTCCTGGAAGCCCAGCTCCGGGTGGCGGTGGAAATCCTGCCGCCATTCGGTCATCTCGGCAGTGAAATCGGCGATGCGGTTGAGGACGGGCATGCGGGGCTCCTTCAACCCTGAAGACAAGCCCTGGGCGGGCGGCTTGTCGAGGGGATAGACTCGCCAGCATGGAAACGTCCGTCCTGGCCCTCGATCAGGGCACCACCTCCACCCGCGCCATCCTGTTCGATGCCGGGCTGCGCCCGCTGGCCACGGCGCAGCAGGAGCTGCCGCAGCATTTCCCGAGCCCGGGCTGGGTGGAGCATGAGCCGGAGGACATCTGGCAGGGGGCGCTGGCCTGCCTGCGCCGCGCCATGGCGGAGGGCGGGGCGGCGCCGCGCAGCCTGGCGGGCATCGGCATCACCAACCAGCGGGAGACGGTGGTGCTGTGGGACCGCGCCAGCTTCCGCCCGGTCCACCGCGCCATCGTCTGGCAGGACCGCCGCACGGCGGAGGCCTGCGCCGGGCTGCGCGAGGCGGGGCACGAGGCGCTGATCAGCCGCCGCACCGGGCTGCTGGCGGACCCCTATTTCTCCGCCACCAAGCTGGCCTGGCTGCTGGACCATGTGCCGGGCGCCCGGGCCCAGGCGGCGCGGGGGGAGCTGGCCTTCGGCACGGTGGACAGCTTCCTGCTCTGGCGGCTGACCGGCGGAAGGGTGCATGCGACGGACGCCACCAACGCCGCCCGCACCCTGCTGTTCGATATCGTGAAGGGCGAGTGGGACGAGGAGCTGCTGCGTCTGTTCGGCATCCCCCGCGCCATCCTGCCGGAGGTGCGGGACTGCGCCACCGAATTCGGCATGACGGCGCCGGAGATCCTCGGCGCGCCGGTGCCGATCCGCGGCATCGCCGGGGACCAGCAGGCGGCGACGCTGGGCCAGGCCTGCTTCGCGCCGGGCATGCTGAAATCCACCTATGGCACGGGCTGCTTCGCCCTGCTGAACACCGGGGCGACGCCGGTCTTCTCCAGGCACCGGCTGCTGACGACCATCGCCTGGCAGCTTGGCGGCCAGCGCACCTATGCGCTGGAAGGCGCCATCTTCGTCGCCGGCGCCGCGGTGCAATGGCTGCGGGACGGGCTCGGCCTCATTGCCAGCGCGGCGGAGACCGGGGAGCTGGCGCGGCGCGCCGATCCGGCGCAGCCGGTCTACCTGGTGCCGGCCTTCGTCGGCCTCGGCGCGCCCTGGTGGGATGCGGAGGCGCGCGGCGCGATCTTCGGCCTGACCCGCGCCACGGGGCGGGCGGAGCTGGCCCGCGCGGCGCTGGAAAGCGTGGCCTTCCAGACCCGGGACCTGCTGGACGCCATGCATGCCGACTTGGCCGATGCGGCCGGCACCGCAGGCGTGGACGGGGCGCTCGGCGCCGGCGAGACGGTGCTGCGGGTGGATGGCGGCATGGTGGCCAGCGACTGGACCATGCAATTCCTGGCGGACATCCTCGGCGCGCCGGTGGACCGGCCGACGGTGATGGAGACCACGGCGCTGGGCGCCGCCTGGCTGGCCGGGCTGCAGGCGGGGCTGTTCCCGCCGCCCGGCGCGGCGGGCGACGTGCCGCGCGGCTTCGGCGCGACACATTGGCGGCTGGACCGGCGCTTCCAGCCGCTCATGGCGCGGGAGGAGGCGGCGCGCCGCCATGCCGGCTGGCTGGAAGCGGTGCGCCGGACACGCAGCACGGGGGAAACGGCATGACCTTCCTGGTCGGCAATGGCGGCGGCTTTTCCGGGGACCGGGTGGATGCGCCCATCCCCGTCATGCGCAGCCTGGTGAAGCGCGGCCTGCCCGCGGCGATGTTCTTCGAGACGCTGGGCGAGCGCACCGTGGCCCTGGCGCAGCTCGAGCGCCGCCGCGACCCGGAGCTGGGCTACGAGCCGATGCTGGAGCGGCTGCTGGCGCCGATCCTGGCGGATGGCTTCCGCCACCGCATCCCCATCCTCGGCAATTTCGGCGCCGCCAACCCGCCCGCGGCGGGGCGGCTGGTGGCGCGGCTGGCGCTGCGGCTCGGCCTGCCCGATCTCAGGATCGCGGTCGTCACCGGCGACGACGTGGCGGGCAGCGTGGCGCTCGATCAGCTCCCGGTGCATGAGGCGGATGACAGCCTCGACATGAAATCGGCGCGGCTGGTGGCGGCCAACGCCTATATCGGCGCGGAGCCGCTGGTGGAGGCGCTGCGCCAGGGCGCGGATGTGGTCGTCGCCGGCCGTACCTCGGACCCCGCGCTCGCCATCGCGCCGCTGGCCCACCATTTCGGCTGGTGCTTCGACGATTGGCAGAAGCTGGCGGTGGGCGCCGCCTGCGGCCATCTGCTGGAATGCGGCAGCCAGATCACCGGCGGCGTGTTCTGGGACCCCGGCTGCAAGGACATCCCGGACCCCGCCAATATCGGCTTCCCCATCGCGGAGGTGACGGCGGAGGGCGGGCTGCTCATTACCAAGCCGGAGGATACCGGCGGTATCGTCGATCTGCGCACGGTGAAGGAGCAGTTGCTGTACGAGCTGCACGACCCTTCCCGCTACATCACGCCGGATGTGGTGCTGGACATCACGGACTGCTCGCTGGAGCAGGTGGGCAAGGACCGGGTCGCGGTGCATGGGCTGCGCGGCCATCCACGGCCGGACACGCTGAAGGTGACGGCCTGCTTCGAGGGCAGCTGGCTGGGGGAGGGCGAGGTCTCCGTCGCCGGGCCCAACGCCCTGGCCCGCGCCAGGGCGACGGCGGAGGTGCTGCTGCAGCGCATGAAATTGCGCGGCCTGCCGGTGCGGGCGCGCGTCGATCTCATCGGCGTGGCCAGCGTGCTGGACAGCGACGATGGCGCTCTGTGGCGCGGCTACGAGGGGCCGGAGCCGCCGGAGCTGCGCATCCGCCTGGCCGCCGAGGGGGCCGACCGCGATGCGGTGGACCAGGCGGCGCGGGAGGTGCTGGCGCTGCTCTGCTGCGGCACGGCAGGCACGGGCGGGGCGCGCTGGCGCCTGACGCCCCGCATCCTGACGCGCAGCTACCTGGTGCTGCGCGAGAGGGTGGCGACCAGCGTCGTCACCCGCACCGCTGGGGAGATGGTGGCATGAGCGCGTCCGATCGGCCGAGCCAAACCATGGAGATGGCAGAGGTGGCGCTGCACGCCGTGGCGCATGCGCGGGCCGGGGACAAGGGCAACCGCAGCAACATCTCCCTCATCCCCTATGACCCGGCCCTGTACCCGCTGCTGGCGGAGCAGGTGACGGAGGAGCGGGTGCTGGCGCTGTTCCGCCATCGTGGCGCCACGCGCTGCACGCGCTACGACCTGCCGAAGCTGGCCGCCTTCAACTTCGTGATCGACGACGTGCTGGAGGGCGGGGTGAATGGCAGCCTGAACCTGGACGGCCATGGCAAGACGCAGAGCTTCCGCCTGCTCTCCCTGACGGTCACGGTGCCGCGGGACGCCCTGCGCGGCTGAGGCGGGGCGCCACCGCCCCGCCGACCCCTGTCCATGGGCCGGGGCGGCGCAGCCTGCCGCCCCGCGCCCCTCAGCCTTCCATGCCGCCGCTGCGCTGGCCGGCGATCATGGCGAGGAATTCCTTGCGGGTCGAAGGATCGTCGCGGAAGGCGCCCAGCATCCGACTGGTGACCATGGAGACGCCCGGCTTGTGGATGCCGCGGGTCGTCATGCACTGGTGCGCCGCCTCGATGACGACGGCGACGCCCTTGGGCTGCAGCACGTCGTTGATGCAGTTCGCCACCTGCGCCGTCAGCTTCTCCTGGATCTGCAGACGCTTGGCATAGACCTCCAGCACCCGCGCCAGCTTGCTGATGCCAACGACGCGGCCGGCCGGCAGGTAGGCGATATGGGCGCGGCCGATGATCGGCACCATGTGGTGCTCGCAATGCGACTCCAGCCGGATGTCGCGCAGCACCACCATCTCGTCATAGCCATCCGTCTCCTCGAAGGAGCGGGCGAGGAGCTCCACCGGGTCCGTGGCATAGCCGGCGAAGAATTCCTCATAGGCGCGGGCGACGCGGGCGGGGGTGTCGATCAGCCCTTCGCGGTTGGGGTCGTCGCCGGCCCAGCGCAGCAGGGTGCGCACGGCGGCTTCCGCCTCCTCCCGGCTCGGGCGGGCTTCCAGGGAGGCCTGGGTCTCGACCAGGCGCGGAGGGGTTTGGATGTTCAAGGCATGTGTCCCAATCTGGCGCCGGGAGGCGGCTGGTCGGTCGCCTGCCCAAGGTTGCGCCTTCAGCACATGGGCAGCATCGATGATGCTGCAATAGTCGCACCTTAGAAGGAAGTTACCAACCCCCGCCTCGCTCTCCGGAACGGCCTTCTTTCAAGCTGCTGATTTTGCTGAATCTTCGGCCGGCATGGCGCGGCGCCCGGCCGGGGCTCAACCTCCCGCCCTGCGACGTCTCGCCCCGCGGCACGGTGCCCGCCGCCGGCCGCGGCGCCCCGGCGGCGATGGCCGGACCCGCGCCGCGATCGCCACCGGCTCAGGCGTTGGCGAGGGTGAACTCGGCCTCCGTCTTCGCCTTCACCTCCTCCAGCGTCACCTCCGGCGCCATCTCCAGCAGCTCGACGCGCGGTTCGCCCCGGCGGGCGAGGCGGAACACCCCGAGCTCGGTGATGACCATGTCCACCACCCGGGCGCCGGTCAGCGGCAGGGTGCATTGCTTGAGGAGCTTCGGCTTGCCGCCCGCGGTGTGCTCCATCAGCACCACCACCTTCTTGACCCCCGCGACGAGGTCCATGGCGCCGCCCATCCCCTTCACCATCTTGCCGGGGATCATCCAGTTGGCGAGGTCGCCATTCTCCGCCACCTGCAGGGCGCCGAGGATCGAGAGGTCGATATGCCCGCCGCGGATCATGGCGAAGCTGTCGGCGGAGGAGAAATAGGAGCTGGTCGGCAGCTCCGTGATGGTCTGCTTGCCGGCATTGATCAGGTCCGGATCCTCCTCCCCCGCATAGGGGAAGGGGCCGAGGCCGAGCATGCCGTTCTCGCTCTGCAGCTGGACATTCATCCCGGCCGGCACGTGGTTCGCCACCAGCGTCGGGATGCCGATGCCGAGGTTGACGTAGAAGCCATCCTGCAATTCGCGGGCGGCGCGGGCCGCCATCTGGTCGCGGGTCCAGGGCATGTCTGCTCGCTCCTCAGGCCGTTTCGCGCGGGCGGGTGGTGCGCTGCTCGATCCGCTTCTCATAGCCCGGCGGGCATTGGACGAGGCGCTTCACGAAGACGCCGGGGGTGATGATGTGGTCCGGGTCGATCTCCCCCGGCTGCACCAGGTGCTCCACCTGCGCCACGGTCACGCGGGCGGCGGTCGCCATCACCGGGTTGAAGTTCCGCGCCGTCTTCCGATAGACGAGGTTGCCCTCGGTATCGCCCTTCCAGGCATGGATGATGGCAAGGTCGCCGACGATGCCGCGCTCCTGCACATAGGTCTCGCCGTCGAACTCCGCCGTCGGCTTGCCCTCGGCCACCGCGGTGCCGACGCCGGTCTTCGTATAGAAGGCGGGGATGCCGGCGCCGCCGGCGCGGATGCGCTCCGCCAGCGTGCCCTGCGGGTTGAACTCGATCTCGAGCTGCCCGGCCAGGTACTGCTCGGCGAAGGTCTTGTTCTCGCCGACATAGCTGCTGATCATCTTCCGCACCTGCCTTGTCTGCAGCAGCAGGCCGAGGCCGGCATCGTCGATGCCCGCATTGTTGGAGACGATGGTGAGGTCGCGCACCCCGCTCTCGCGGATCGCCTCGATCAGCAGGGAGGGGATGCCGCAGAGGCCGAAGCCGCCGGAGAGGATCATCATCCCGTCGCGCAGCAGGCCGGCCAGTGCCGCCTTCGCGTCCGGATAGAGTTTGCCCATGCGGGGATGCTCCTTCCCTGGCCAATTTCGGAGGAGAAGCTAATCGGGCCGGGCGGTGCGGGGAAGCCTGTGCGAGGGGATGGCTTTTCACCGGCCCGGGGGCCTTGCGCCCCTCCCGGGGGGCCGCTATACGCCGCGTCCTCTCCGGGGGGCCATAGCTCAGTTGGGAGAGCGCTTGAATGGCATTCAAGAGGTCGTCGGTTCGATTCCGATTGGCTCCACCAAGTTCTTGAAGGGTCCGGCCGCAGACGCGGTCGGGCCCTTTGTAGTTTCAGGGCCCTTCTTGGTGCCCTCGGCGTGTTCTAGAGCAGATCGCCGTAGGGCGGCCTCGCCGGAAGGCGTGAATCTGCTCCGCAAACAAAGGCATAGAGCGTTTTCGGTGAACGCATGTAAACCGAAAACGCTCTAGGCGGGGGTCCGCCTTCGGCAGGCGAGACACCGGCCCTAATTTGGGCGAACGTCATTAAGCCAGCGTTGTAAGGATTAATGTCCATCTGGCCGCAACGCCCAGGTGAGCGCCCCCTTTATCCTTAAAAATGTTGTCCTTGGCGGCCAGGGCTCCGACGCGGGGGCCGCCTCCGCCCCGCTAGGCCCGGCAGGGATCGCAGGAGCCGAGCGCCTCCAGGAAGGATGTGTGGTCGGTCCCGCCGCCGCTGCCGAGAGCAAGACGGAGGGTACCGTCGCAGGCCGCCACCGGCCTCACCCGCTCGATGACGTAGGCGACGCCACGGTCGCGGCATACCAGACTCAGGCAGGTCTCAAAGCTGAAGATGCGGCGCGCCAGTAGGGCGAAGCGCTCCGGGAAGTGATGACGCAACGAGGCCACGAAACGCTTGTCGCCGGTCAGCAAGAGGTCAGGCTCGGTGAGCGCCTCAAGCGCGACGACCAGAATAGCCTCGCCCACATCGATGTCTTCAGTATTGGCCAAGTCCATGAAGCCTGGTGCCGCCCTGGCAGTCGCCTCGACACTCTCGTCGAGTATCGGGACGGTTGCCACCATCGCCTCCAGACGCGTGGTAGCCGCCTGTAGGACGGCTGCATCCCGGAGCGAACGGCGCAGGAGCCGCACGGAGGAGGACACTGTGCAGGACGGGAGTCGGTATGGCCTCGTCACCCCTGTTGCTGCGAGGTTTCGCCCCATAGGTTGCAGCAACCCAGCTTGATGAACACGTCACGGTCGAACAAGCCGACCACGCCACCGGTCGACACGTGTCAGATAACTTCCAGCTTTTCCAGGAAATCCGCCGTGTCCGGACGTGTCAGGTCCAGATCGAGGTGGCGCCGCGCGGCATCTCGGCAGATCTCGGCGGTTGTCCGGGCGTCCATGGTCTCGTGCAACACCTTGAGGGCTGCCATGCCCAGTGCGAAGGGTTCCTTGTTGCCTCGGGAGGAGTGCTTGACCGCGTTCAGCACCGCGTGGCCAGGGCAGATCCCGTGCCGCTTGCCGAACTCGATGGCCCTGGCCGCGAGCCGATCCGCCCGTGGCCATGGCCAGGGCCCGAGCGTGAGCCGTATTCCACCCGGCACCAGTACGTGGCTGGCATAGGCGTTCGCCTCTCGCTCCTGGTTGTCCTCCGGTTCGTTGCCCGGTACCACGGGCTCCTCAGCGGCGAGGCTGACCTTCTCGTCGACGACTGCCGCGCCCTCGGTTGTGCCGAGATGGCCGAGCGCGACATGACCGAGTTCGTGGGCCAGCACAAACACCATCCACTCGGCTAAGCGCTGGTTCTTGAGCAGCACGACGACTGGCCGGCCGGCGACAAATGTCACCAAGCCGTCTGGCTTCCGGCCTGAGACCGGCAGCTCGGGGAGGTAGATGACCGGGATGCCAAGCTGCCAACTCGCCTCCACCAGGGCGGCAAAGTCCACCCATCCTCGCCCCTCGGCCACCGCCACGGCGAGTTCCCGAAGGCTCGAGGGGTCCGCTGGCACCTTCCGCGGCAGTGCGGAGGCCGCCTGTGCAACCAGCCTCGCCACGGCGGTGGCGAAGCCGCGGGCGGCTACGACCTCCCTGGCCGTGGTCGCCTTGCGCACCTTGAACAGCGCCTGAGGGAGCGGGGCTGGTTCGAAGCCGCCGCCGGGACGAAGGCGGTAACCGAAGTGACGGGCGACGAAGCCTTCCAACTCCAAGAGGCCGACCTTATGGGCAGCCGCCTCTGCAGCCCAGTCGGGGAGGTGGCGCTCAACGGCGCGCCAATCTAGGCCCACGGCGCGTGCCCGAGCCTTGAGTTCCCCCATCGGATCAGGTTGGCGGTGGGTGAGGTTCAGCGCGGTCTCCTCCGATTCGGAAACCCACTATCGCATGGACGTACCCTTTTCAATGCGATCGCGCTAAGATGTGTGGTCCGGGGCCCCTAGCCTCCCATTCCCCATGTCGCCGCCCGCCGAGCCGAGGCGGCGGAACGCTCTAGCTCCGCTGGATCGCGGCCTCGGGCGAGGGCAGGGGCGCCGGCCGGATCGCCATCAGGCACCCCAGCGCCCCCAAGGCCAGCAGTCCCGCCGCGCCGAGGAAATGCGCCGCCGGCCAGTTCGCCACCACCGGCGCCGCCAGGGTGGGCGCCAGCGCCTGGCTCACCAGGATGGGCAGGGCAAGCTTGCCCATCAGCACCGGGTAGCCGCGCGGGCCGAACAGCGCGAGGGGCACCGCGCCGCGGCTGATGGTGAGGATGCCGTTGCTGGCGCCGTAGAGCAGCACGAAGGGCACCGCCGCCACCGGCCCGGCCAGCACCAGCAGCAGCGCGCCCAGCGGCAGCAGCAGCCCGCCGAGCCGCGCCACCACCAGCGGGTGTGCCGCCCGCCCGGCGGTGAATTCCAGCAGCCGCCCGCCGACCTGGGAGGGCCCCTGCAGGGCGGCCGCCGCCACCGCCGCGCCCACGGACAGCCCCAGCCCACCCAGCAGGCTCAGCAGGTGCACGCCCATGGCGCCTGAGATCATGGATCGCAGCGTGAAGAATACCGCCAGCAGCAGGAAGCTGCGCCGCACCCAGGCCTGCGGCGGGGGCGGGAGCTCGGCCGCCTGCGGCCCGGCCGCGCTTTCCACCGCTGCTGCCGCGCGCGGCAGCAGCACATAGAGCGGCAGGGCGATGAGCAGGTTGGCCGCCGCATAGGCCAGGCAGGTGCCGCGCCAGCCGAGCAGCGGCAGCAGGGCGGTGGAGAGCGGCCAGCCGATGGTGCTGGCGAAGCCAGCCAGCAGCGTCACCAGGGTGATCGGCCGCCGCGCCCCCCGGCCGAACAGCACGCCGAGGGTGGCGAAGGCCGCCTCGTACAGCCCCGCCGACATGCCGAGGCCGAGCACCAGCCAGCCCGCCACCCAGCCCCAGAGCCCCGGCAGCAGGCCGAGCAAGGCCAAGCCCAGCGAAATGACCAGGGAGGAGAGCATCAGCACCGGCCGCCCGCCCCGCTGCTCGATGGCCCGCCCCACCCGCGGCGCGACAAGGCCCGCCAGCAGCAGCGAGGCGGAGAAGGCGCCATAGACCAGGGCCGGCTCCGCTTGCAGGTCCCTGACCACGGCGGGTGCCACCACCGCCGGCAGGTAGTAGCTGGTGGCCCAGGCCAGGGTCTGGGCGGTGCCGAGGAGGAGCGCGGCGCGCGTTTCGAGAGTCATGCGCCGGGGAGTCTCGCCTGCGGCGTTTGCGGCGCCAAGCGGATGCCGCCTTCAGTTATCGGTCCAACTCACACCGGGGTCCGGGGGGCGATCCACGCCCGGCGGAGGCGCAGGAGGCAGAGCCTCCTGCCGGGGTCAGGGGCAGCGCCCCCGTCTTTCCCGCCCCCGGCGTCGTCCCGAAGGCCGCCCGGTAGGCCGCCCCGAAGGCCGAGGCGCTGGCATAGCCCACCGAAGCCGCCGCCCTGGCCGGCGGCACCCCCTGGGCCAGCAGCGCCGCCGCCTCCGCCAGGCGGAGGCTCTGCCGCCACCGCCCGAAGCTCATCCCCGTCTCCTGCCGGAACAGCCGGCTCAGCGTGCGGGCGCTGGCGCCGCATTCCGCTGCCCAATCCTCGATGGTCAGCCTCCGCGCCGGCTCCGCCTGCAGCGCCGCCGCCAGGCGCAGCAGCCGCGGGTCCCGCACCGCCGGCACGCCGAGCGGCAGGGTGGCGGCGCGCGCCACCTCGTCCCGGATCAGCGCCGCCAGATGGCCGCCGCGCCCGGCCTCGTCCCATTCCAGCGGCTCGGCGCAGGCGGCCAGGATCAGCTCCCGCAGCAGCGGGGAGACCGCCAGCACCGCCACCCCCGGCGGCCCGGCCACCGCCGCATCGGCGCGGAAGAAGATGGAGCGCATGGCAACCCAGCCCGCTGTCGCCGTGGTGTGCGCCACCCCGGCCGGCACCCAGAGCGCCCGCCCCGGCGGCACCACGAAGCTCGCCGCGTCGGTCGCGATGCGCATGACGCCGCGGGTGGCATAGAGAAGCTGCGCCCGCTCATGGCTGTGGCGCGGCACCGTCTCGGTTTCGGCATAGTCGCGGGTGAAGGCGGCGAGCGGCCGGTCCACCGCCTCCTGCGGCAGGTTGCGCCGCGGGGCGGGGCTTTGGCCGGATCTCGACAGGGTTTGGCCAGCCATCTTCATCCGGCCATACTAGGCTTTCCGCTCAGCCAGCCAATACGGAAACGCCATGTTGGACCCCGCCAAGCGCCAGATCGGCTTCATCAATGCCGCGCACACCATCACCCATTACTCGCTGCTGATCCTCGCCACAGCCGTGCTCGGCATGGTGCAGCAATCGCCGGCGGCCTTCGGGGAGGTGTACGGGCCGGTGCTGGCCCTCGGCACCGGCATGTTCGTGGCCTATGGGTTGGGGGCGCTGCCGATGGGGCATTTGGCGGCGAAGTTTGGCTCCCGCGCACTGATGGCGGCATTCTTCCTCGGCACCGGCGCCAGCCTGCTGCTGACCGCCGTGGCGACCAGCCCCTGGATGCTGGCCCTGGCACTGACGCTGATGGGCGCCTTCTCCGCGATCTATCACCCGGTCGGCACCGCCCTGCTGGTGGAGGCTGCGGGCGGCGCGCGGGTCGGCCGCTCGGTCGGCATCAACGGCGTCTTCGGCAATATGGGCGTGGCGCTGGCGCCGGTGGTCACCGCCTTCCTCGCCGCCCGGCTGGGCTGGCACTGGGCCTTCGGCGTGCCGGGCGCCATCAGCCTCCTCCTCGGGCTGCTCTATCTGCGGGAACCGGCCTTCGACGCGAGCAAGGCGGGCGGCGCGCGGAAGCCCTTCCCGGTCATCCCGCCGCATGTGGTCCGCCGCGCCGTGGTGGTGCTGCTGTCCATCGCCGCCGTTTCCGGCCTGGTCTTCAATGCCTTCACCCTGCTGCTGCCGAAGCTGATGGAGGAGCGGCTGGCCCATTCGCCGGACCTGCTGCCCGTGGTGGGCATGCTGGCCTTCCTGGCGACGCTGTGCGGCGGGTTGACGCAGTTCACCGTCGGCCAGCTCATCGACCGCTTCACCCTGAAGCAGGTGTTCCTGCCGCTGGCCCTGCTGCTGGCGCCCTGCCTGGCGCTGCTGGCCTTCGCCCCGGGCTGGGCGGTGCTGCCGCTCTCCGCCCTGGTGGCCGCCGCCATCTTCGGCCAGGTGACGGTGAACGAGACGATGACCGCCCGCTATGTGGCCCCGGCCCTGCGCGTCAAATTGTACTCGGTTCGCTTCACGGTGGGCTTCCTCGGCGCCGCCGCCGCCTCGCCCCTGGTCGGCTTCCTGCATGCCTCCACGGGTGGCCTGGTGGTTCCCCTCCTGCTCCTGGCCGCCGCCGGCGTGGTGACGCTGATCTGCGCCCTGTTCTTCCCCAACCGGCCGGAGGAGCTGGAACCCGAGCGCTGGGCGGCGCTGGGGGCGCCCGCCGCGGCGGAGTGATGCCTGGGCTTCAGCTCCGCGGAATTAAACGTGCTGTTTCCAGGGGCGCTGCGGCCGCTGGCGGCCGGCTCGAGGGCGCAAACCCCTCGCAAGCCTTGCTTTCCGCCGCCTATTGCCGTGCATGACCGCGACGTGGCTTGCTTGACACTTAACGGGAGGCGCCTTACCAGCCGCATGCCTTCCGGCGGAGCACCGCAGGGGGAGCATAGGGGTGACTGAGCGCGACGGCTTCGAGCAACGTCTCCGGGATGCCCGGGCCCGTCAGGGCCTGGACCGCACCAAGGAGAGCGGGCAGGCGGGGCTGCCGACCGGGTCCTGGGGGATCGGGTTCCGCGCAGGGGTGGAGGTGGTGTCGGCGCTCGCCGTCGGCATCGTCCTCGGCCTGCTGCTGGACCGCTGGCTCGGGACCAAGCCCTGGCTCTTCCTGCTGTTCTTCGTCATGGGCTCGGCGGCCGGGGTGCTGAACGTCTATCGCCTGTTCACCCCTCGTGGCGGCCGGAAGGGCTGAGCTGTTCGTCGCCGGGAGAGGGCTGCCGTGGCTGCTGAGGGAAAGGCCATCGATGCGCTGAGCCAGTTCGAGCTGGCGCCGGTGCTGGGCGTTGTCGGCAACTCCGTCGGCTTCAGCCAGTCCAATGCGCATATGCTGCTGGCGATCGTGCTGATCACCGCGCTCATGGTTTATGGCATGGCCCGGCGGGCCATCATCCCCGGCCGGCTGCAGGCCCTGGCGGAATCGGCTTATGAGTTCGTCGACGGGCTGGTGACGGAGCAGGTGGGCGAGGAGGGCAAGCGCTTCTTCCCCTTCGTCTTCTCGCTCTTCATGTTCGTGCTGTTCGGCAACCTGCTCGGCCTGCTGCCCTACGCCTTCACCTTCACCAGCCACATCGCCGTCACCTTCGGCCTGGCCTTCATCGTCTTCGTGCTGATCACGGTGGTGGCGCTGGCGATCCACGGCACCAAGTTCTTCGGCTACTTCTTCCCGGAAGGCGCGCCGATCTGGCTGGCGCCGATCATCGTGCCGGTCGAGATCGTTTCCTACCTCTCCCGGCCGATCAGCCTCTCCATTCGTCTCTTCGCCAACATGGTGGCGGGGCACGTGATGCTGAAGGTGTTCGCCACCTTCATCCTGCTGATCGGCGGGCTCGGCGTCATCGGCCCCTTCGTGGCGGTGCTGCCGCTGGCCATCAACGTTGCCCTGGTGGGGTTCGAACTGCTGGTGGCCTTCCTGCAGGCCTATGTGTTCGCCATCCTCACCTGCATCTACCTGCACGACGCCGTGCACCTGCACTGAGCGGTCTGTAGAAACCTCCAACAGGAACGGAAGGATTTTCCCATGGAAGTGGCTGCCGCGAAGGCCCTCGGAGCCGGCATCGCCGTCATCGCCCTGTTCGGCGTCGGCCTCGGCATCGGCAACATCTTCTCCTCGCTGATCAACAGCGTGGCCCGCAACCCGGGCGCCCGTGACGCCGTCTTCCCGATCGGCATCCTGGGCTTCGCGCTGACGGAAGCGGTGGCGCTGTTCGCGCTGCTGATCGCCTTCCTCATCCTGTTCGCCTGAGATCGCGGCGGGCGCGGCGCGGCACCGCCGCCGCCCCGCCCCGCATCCCACCGGGCGATAGGAGATTTCGCGTGACGCCTCGGATTCTCATCGCCGCATCCCTGTTCGGGCTCGCCCTGCCCGCGCTGGCGCTTGCGGCAACGACCGGCGAGGTGCCGCCGGTGGAGGGGATGCCGCAGCTTGCCTTCGGCCATCCCGAACAGGGCCGCTTCCTGGTGGCCAATGTCGTCTGGCTGTTCATCCTCTTCGGCCTGCTCTACGTCCTGATGTCAACCTACGCGCTGCCGCGCGTGGCCAGCGTGCTGGAAGAACGGCGGGCGCGGATTGAGGCGGATCTGGAGCAGGCGCAGGCGGCGAAGCAGCGGGCGGATGCCGCGCTGGCGGAGCACCAGGCGGCCACCGCCAAGGCTCGCGCCGATGCGCAGGCGGCGATCGCCACCGCCACCCAGCAGGCCCAGGCCGAAACGACGGCACGGGAGGAGGCGCTGAACGCCCGCCTCGCCGCGCAGATCGACGCGGCGGAGCAGCGCATCGCCGCCTCCCGCGACGCGGCCATGGGCGCGCTGAAGACCGTGGCCGCCGACGCCGCGGAGGCGCTGGTGGCGCGGCTGACCGGCGGGGCCGACCGCGCGGCGGTGGAGCGCGCGGTGGGCGCGGAACTGGCGGCGCGGGGGCAGGCCTGATGCATCATTACGAGCATTTCTGGCTCGACCCGAAATTCTGGGTCGGCGTCAGCTTCGTGGTCTTCCTGGTGCTGTTCGGCCGCAAGGCCTGGGCCCAGGCCGCCTCCATGCTGGATGCCAAGGCGGCGCGGGTGCGCGCCGAGCTGGCCGAGGCGGCAAGGCTGCGCGGCGAGGCCGAGGCGATGCTGAAGCAGGCGGAAGCCGACCGCGCCGCGGCGCTGGCGGAAGCCGAGCAGATGCTGAACCGCGCCCGGGCCGAGGCGAAGCGCCTGGCCGAAGGCGCGGCGGCGGAGGCGGAAGCGGCGGCGAAGCGCCGGGAACGCATGGCGATGGACCGCATCGCGGCGGCCGAGGCCGGGGCGCTGGCCGAGGTGCGCAGCGCCGCGGCCGAGGTGGCGGCGGCGGCGGCGCGGAACGTGATCGCCGAGCGGATGGACGCCAAGGCCGATGCGGCGCTGATCGACCGGGCCGTGGCGGACCTGCCGCGGGCGCTGCGGGCCTGACTCCCCACGACGGCGCTTCGCGCCGCCGCGGGGGCCGGGTC
>NZ_JAMZIK010000126.1 GCF_024178315.1 Siccirubricoccus soli
AACGTGATCGCCGAGCGGATGGACGCCAAGGCCGATGCGGCGCTGATCGACCGGGCCGTGGCGGACCTGCCGCGGGCGCTGCGGGCCTGACTCCCCACGACGGCGCTTCGCGCCGCCGCGGGGGCCGGGTCTCGCCCCAGGCGGGCGCTGTGCGCCGCCACGGGGCCCCTCCAAGCCTAACTGGCCTCGCATAGCCTGCCGCAGCGGGGCGCTGGGCGGCTGACACGCGTTACTGTACCTCGCCGTTCGGCGAGGGGTCTCGTTCCGCTTTGCGCCCTCGCAACGCCGGGCTAGAACGGCAGAATTGCGCTGGGAGAGACCCTGACGATGCGTCGTTTCGCGCTGGCCGCCGCCCTGCTCTGCGGCACCGCCTTCACCGCCCAGGCCCAGACCTTCCGTTGGGCCAATGACGGCGACGTCAATTCCATGGACCCCTATACCCGGCAGGAGACCTTCCTGCTGTCCTTCGGGTCCAATTTCTACGAGCCCCTGGTACGGCGGAACCGGCAGATGCAGCCAGAGCCCGCCCTGGCCGAGCGCTGGGAGCAGCCGTCCCCCACCGTCTGGCGCTTCCATCTGCGCCGCGGCGTGAAGTTCACGGACGGCACGCCCTTCACCGCCGACGACGTGGTATTCAGCGCCGAGCGTGTCCGCGCCCCGGGCTCCAACCTTCAATCCGTGCTGGCGACGGTGAAGGAGGTCCGCAAGATCGACGACCACACGGTGGAGTTCGAGACCAGCGTCCCGGACCCCATCCTGATCCAGGAGATCACCAACTGGGGCATCTTCTCCCGTGTCTGGGCGGAGAAGAACAACGCCACCCGCCCGGCCGACCTCACCTCCCGCGAGGAGAACTTCGCCACCCGCAACGCCATGGGCACCGGCCCCTTCCGCCTGGTGCTGCGGGAGCCGGACCGGCGCACCATCATCGAGCCCAACCCCGACTGGTGGGACAAGCCGGAGCACAATATCCAGCGCGCCGAGCTGAACATCATCGCCAATGACGCGACGCGCGTCGCCGCGCTGCTCTCCGGCGAGGTGGATTTCGTCTATACCGTGCCGCCGCAGGATGTGGACCGCATCGGCCGCAGCCAGGGCGTCCGCATCATCCAGGGGCCGGAGCTGCGCACCATCTTCCTGGGCATGGACCAGATGCGGCCGCAGCTCCTCAAATCCGACGTGCAGGGGAAGAACCCCTTCCAGGATGTGCGGGTGCGCCGCGCCATGCTGCTGGCGATCGACATGAACGCCATCCAGCGCACCGTCATGCGCGGCCAGTCCCGCCCCAGCAACCTGATCTACGGCCCGGGCGTGAACGGCTTCCTTGAGGCCGACGATGTGCGCCCCCCGGTCGATCTCGCGGCGGCGCGGAAGCTGCTGACGGAGGCCGGCTACCCGAACGGCTTCGGCGTGACGATGGATTGCCCGAACGACCGCTATGTGAATGACGAGGCGATCTGCACCGCCATCGTCGCCATGCTGGCGCGCATCAACATCCGTGTCACGCTGAACGCCCAGACCCGCGCCCGCTACTTCGCCGAGATCAACGCGCCGCGCTACAACACCAGCTTCTACCTGCTGGGCTGGACGCCGACGACGAGCGACGCGCACAACGCCTTCTTCAGCCTGGCGGGTTCCCGCAACGGCTCCCGCGGCGTGTTCAACAATGGCGGATACTCCAACCCGCAGCTGGATACGCTGATCGACCAGATGGCGGTGGAGACCGATCCGGCGAAGCGGCAGCGGATCATCAGCGAGGCGGCGCGGGTGCTGCGGGAGGATGTGGGCTACATCCCGCTGCACCAGCAGCAGATCGTCTGGGCCGCGCGCAACGGGGTGGACGTGCCGCAGACCGCGGACAATTACATCCAGCTCCGCTGGGTCCGCCTGCCGCAGCGCTGAGGCAGTCCGCGCAAGGGCAGGGGAGGGCAAGGCCCTCCCCCGCTGTCAGACCCGCTCCGCCACGGCCAGGAAGTTCGCACTGCTGTCCTCCGCCACGCGGAACCAGCTCTGGGTGTCCCGGCGGAACTTGTCCCAATGCGCATGCACCCGCCGGAAGCGGGCGTTGCGCTCGCCGATCTCCGCATAGGTCTCCTGCGCCGCCCTGTGGCAGGCCATCAGGATCTCCCGCGGATAGGGGCGGAGCTGCGCGCCGCCCGCCACCAGCCGGCGCAGCGCGGCGACGTTCAGGTGGTCGTAGCGTCCGATGGACCAGACATTCGTCTCCCCCACCACCGCTTCCAGCACCTGCTGGTAGGTCTTCGGCAGCGCCTCCCAGGACCGGGCATTGATGAGGATGTCGCCTTCGGAGCAGGGCTCCCACCAGCCCGGGTAGTAATAATATTGCGCGACGCGGTGGAAGCCGAGCTTCTCGTCGTCGTGCGGCCCCACCCACTCGGCGCCGTCGATCACGCCGCGCTCCAGCGCGGGGTAGATGTCCGGCGCGCCAAGCTGCTGGGCGATGACGCCGAGCTTCTGCAGCACCATCCCGCCGGTGCCGCCGATGCGGAATTTCAGCCCATTCAGGTCCTGGACGGTGCGCAGCTCCTTGCGGAACCAGCCGCCCATCTGGGCGCCGGTATTGTTGGCGGGCAGCGCGACCACGCCCTGGTCGCGATAGACCTCCTCCATCACCTCGCGGCCGCCGCCCTGCTGGATCCAGGCCAGGTGCTGCCGGGCATTCATGCCGAAGGGCATTTCCGTGCCGAACCCCATCGAGGGGTCCTTGCCGATATAGTAGTAGGCGGCGGTGTGGCCGCATTCGACATTGCCGCCCCCCACCGCATCCAGCACCTGCAGCGCCGGCACCAGCTCGCCGGCGGCGAAGATGCGGATCTGGAAGGCGCCGCCGGTCAGCTCCGCCACGCGGCGGGAGAGGATCTCGGCGACGCCCCAGAGCACGTCGGTGGATTTCGGGAAGCTGCTCGCCAGGCGCCACAGCACCTGAGGCTGGGCGGCGGCGAGGTTGGGGGTGGCGAGCGCAGTGCCGGCCGCCCCCGCGGCCAGCAGGCCACGACGGTTCATGGACATTGGAACTCCCTGTCTTGCCGGCCGCCCTTCTGGATGGGGCGGCCTGATAGGGAGGCTAGAGCAAGCGGCATCGGAAAGGGAACGATCAACCTGCCGGCCGCTTCGGACGAAATGGCTCGACCGGGCGCGGTCCGGCGCCTCGAAGGGCTGCCCGCAAGCAGGGCGTTCGCTGCTGCCCCTCCGGCCTTCCCCGGTCCCTTCGGGCCAGCCCTCAGGCCATGCCCGGGTTGGCGGCGCGGCACTCGGCTGCGAAGGCGTCGGAGATGAATTCCGGCCGCTTGTAGAGGCCCTTCATCCAGCTCGCGAGCATGCACAGCTCCTCCAGCCGAAGGACCTCGTCCAGCGTGCCCTGAGGGAAGTGGATGCCGAAGCTGGCATGGATGATGCCGAGCATCTCCTCCACCTGCTCGATGGAGAGGCCAAGCTCGGTCTCGAGCTGGGCGTGGCGGGTGAGCTTCGCTTCCTCGATGCCGTATTCGTCGCGGATCGCCTTCACGATCCAGCGGAACATGGTCATCCAGTTCTTCACCTCGTCGATCGGTCTGGCCATGCCGGTTCCGGGACCCGGAGCGGGATGGGCCGAGCTTCGCTCACCCTGCCCGCTCCAGCTCGTGTTGGCTCGCGTGATCCACGGTCTCGGTCGATCCGACCTCAACCGATCACGCTCTGGCGGCTTGGCCTCGGGGCCAGGGCTCCTGCCCTCGGCCCGGCGGCGGGCGCCACGGGTTGAGACGGTCGGCCGCCATCCTGGCCGCGGCCCTGTCTTGCTACCGGCCGAAGCTGAAGAAAGCGTTGAAGAACAGGGCGCCGGTCCGGAAGGTCAGATCACCGGCAGGATGGGCGGCTCCCGGTTGCCCTCCATTGGCTGCGGCACCCCGAGGAGGTAGCCCTGCAGCTCTTCGCATCCCACCTCCGCCAGGGCGCGGCGCTGCGCCTCGGTCTCCACCCCCTCCGCCGTGGTGGCGATGCCGAGCCGGCTGCACATGTCCACGATGCCCTGGACGATCGCCAGCTCCCGCGGCTCGGTCGCCACCTGGCGGACGAAGCTGCGGTCGATCTTCAGCCGGTCGAAGGGGAAGAGGCGCAGATAGGAAAGCTGGGTCGCCCCCGTGCCGAAATCATCCATCGCCACCTTCACGCCGAGCGCATGCAGCGCCCGCAGCGTGGCGACGCTGTCGCTGCCATGGGCCAGCGCGCCGCGCTCGCTCACCTCCAGCTCCAGCCGCGAGGGGTGGAGGCCGCTGCGGCGCAGCGCCCGCGCGACCGCGCCGACGAAGCCCGGATGGCGGAGCTGCTCCAGCGAGACATTGACCGCGACGCGGAGCTGCTTGTCCTCCCACATCGCGGCGTCGCCGCAGGCCCGGTCCAGCACGAAGGCGCCGAGCGGGACGATGAAGCCGCTCGCCTCCGCCGCGTTGATGAAGCGCTGCGGCGCCAGGGTGCCGCGGTCTGGCCGCCGCCAGCGCAGCAGCGCCTCGTAGCCGCGCAGCAGCCCGCTGCGCGCGGCGAAGACGGGCTGGTAGTGCAGGATGAACTCGCCGGCCGCCAGCGCCTCCCGCAGGGTGAAGGCGAGGTCGCCCTCATGGCCCATGCGCGGGTCGTGCACCGCGATGCTGCCGCGGCCGCGCTGCTTCGCCTCGGAGAGGGCGAGTTCCGCCGCGTCCAGCAGCGCCTCGAAGGGCTGGCCGCCGCGGGCGACGGCGATGCCGCCGGCCGCACCCCCTTCCACCTGATGCGGCCCGAGCGAGTAGCTGGCGCCGAGGGTCTGCACCAGCCGGCCGGCGAGGCCGGCCGCCACCGCTTCCAGGTCGTGCCCGCTGCCTTCCCGGCCGCCGGGCAGCAGCACGCCGAACTGGTCGCCACCGAGCCGGCCGAGCAGATCCCCAGGGCGCAGCGCGGTGCGCAGCCGCCCGGCCACGGCGCGCAGCAGCAGGTCCCCCACCGGGCGGCCAAGGGTCTCGTTCACGCGGCGGAAGCGGGTGATGTCGAGGAGGATGAGGGCGGCGCCGAGATGGCCGTCGCGCAGCAGGTGCTCCGCCCGTTCGGCGAAATGCTGCCGGTTGGGCAATTCGGTCAGCGGCTCGTGCGTCGCCAGGTATTCGATGCGGGCGCGGTCGCGGTCGCGGTCCTGCTCCAGCGCCTTGGTCCGGGAGAGGTCACGGAAGAAGACCGCGATGCCGCCGCCCGTGGCGGGGTGGGGCTGCAGCCAGAGGCAGGTGCCGTCGGGCAGCCAACCCTCGGTGCCCGACCCGTTCTGCCCCTCCATGGCGGCGGCGCAGTGGGTGGCGAAGGCGCCGTCCAGATCCTGCGGGAAGCTGGTGCGGAAATCCGCGCCTTCCTCCAGCGCGTGGCCCAGCAGCGCGGCGGCACGCTGATTGGCATAGGCGATGCGCCAATCCGGCCCCACCAGCACCACGCCGTCCGTGGTGCTTTCCAGCACCACGGAAAGCCGCGACGCCGCATCTTCCGCGGCGCGACGGGCGGCGAGCAACTCGCGCTCGTAGCGCCGGCGCTCGGTCGCATCGAACAGGGTGGCGCGCAGCAGGGGCGGCTCGCCGGGGCGTTCCGCGCGGCGGAACCAGGCCAGCACCGGCAGGCGGCCGCCCTCGGCCCGCAGCAATTCCAGGGCGATGGCGTGGGTCTCGCCCTGGGAGGGCAGGCTGTCCAGGGATTGCAGGTCCAGCACCACGCGGCTGGCGGGGGCCAGCACCTCCCGCAGGGTGAGGCCGCGGTCCTTCCTGCGGCCGATCCAGTTCAGGAAGGTGGCGTTCGCCTGCAGGATGGTGCCCTGAAGGTCGAGGGTGACGAAGCCGCAAGGCGCGGTTTCGTAGAAATCCTCGACTTCCCTGTCCGGGGTGAGGCGGGCCGGATCGGTCTCGGGCCGTGCGTTCATCTGGTCGGTGCGGGGCGCGCCGCGGCGGGATGGGGGGCGGGGCACCGCACGATGCTCCGGGCAGGCCTGCGCCTTGTCTCCGCTGAAGGCTTTCGTGCCATCGCCGTTCTAGCTCTTCCCAAGGCAATATCGCCTGCCGCCGGGCGGAGTCGCGATCCCCGCCGGGCAGAGCAGTACGTCTAATGATTTAGTTACCCGTAGGATAGATAAAATTTACGGTTGTCCCGCGGGTAAGAGACGGCTTCTTGTTTCGATAAAGTAATTGACTGCGTCCCGGAGCAAAGCGCCTGCGCGGATCGGATGCCATTTTACAATGATGTCGAGAATCATTCTGCCGAATATACCGCCTTCAACGATACACGAGCCACGCCGCAGCCGCCAGCGGCGATCCGCGCCGTTTCGCACAAGCCCAGCGCTGCCGCTTTCTTCTGTGTTTGGTCTATGTTTTTCGATTGTCGATTTTACAGCACTGCCGCTGTAGCGGCGCCGGACTTGCCGCATTGCGGCGTTCCTGCGCCGTGGCGCCGGCTGGTGAGGGAGGGCAGGACCTGACCGGCCCGGAGAGGCAGGCCGCCGGGTGGAGGCGGCGGGACCGAAGGCGACCGGCCTGCCCTGGGGCGGGGCCCCGGCGGCCGCGCCAGGGCGCCCGATGCCGAAGGGCCGGCGGGCACCAGGCCCGGCCGGCCGCCTCGGCTGCTTCAGCGCAACGGCAAGGCGTAGATCAGCCCGCCCTGGGTCCACAGCTTGTTCGGCCCGCGCGGCAGGTCCACGGGCGTCCGCGGGCCGAAGGAGCGGTCATAGATCTCGCCGTAATTCCCCAGCGCCCGAACCATGTTGTAGGCCCAGCCGCGGTCCAGCTTCAGCGCCTCCCCCAGCTCCGGCGTCACCCCCAGCAGGCGGCGGGTATTGGGGTTCACGCTGGTGCGGCGCTGCTCCTCGGCATTGGCCTGGGTGATGCCCTGCTCCTCCGCCTCGATCAGCGCCGAGGTCGCCCAGCGCACCACGTCGAACCATTGCGGGTCGTCTCGGCGGATATAGGCGCCGTAGGGCTCCTTGCTGAAGCGCTCCGGCAGCACCACCCAATCCTGCGGGGTCTGCATGGTGGAGCGGATGCCGGCGAGCTGCGAGGCATCGGTGCCGAGGCTGTCGCAGCGCCCGGCCTGCAACGCGTTGGCCGCCTGGTCCGTGCGTTCGAACAGCAGGGGGCGGAAGGGGGTGTTGATGCTGCGGAAATAATCCGCCGTCACCTGCTCGTTGGTCGTGCCCTGGATCAGGCAGATGGTGGCGTCGCGCATCTCCGCCACCTTCTCCACCGTGCCCTTGCGCACGATGAAGCCGTGGCCGTCGTAGAAATAGGTCACGACATGGCGCAGCCCGAGCGTCACGTCGCGCAGCATGGTCTGGGTGGAGGTGCGGAACAGCACATCCACCTCGCCGGAGCCGAGGGCGGTGAAGCGGGTGGAGGAGGAGAGCGGGACGAAGCGTACCTTTCCCGCATCATTGAAGATGGCGACGGCGAGGGCGCGGCACATGTCCACATCCATGCCCTGCCAGACGCCGCGGCTGTCCGGCTGGGCGAAGCCGGCGACGCCGGTATGGATGCCACAGATGAGCTGGCCGCGGGCCTTGATGGCCTCCAGCGTCTGCTGCGCCCGTGCGGGCAGGGCGGCAAAGATGCCGGCGGCGAGCGCCGCGGCAAGAAGGAAGTTGCGTCCCAGCATGAACCTGCCCGTCCCCCTCAAGAGGTGTGAGCGATCCTCGCTGCGGCGCAAAAAGCCTGTCAATGCCGATCCAAAACCGAATCAGCCCGTTCGGACGGGATCTGCCTGCGGCGCAGGCACCACCCGCCCGTCTTCCATCGCGATGATGCGGTCGGCGAGGTCGAGGATGCGCGGGTCATGCGTCACCAGCAGGATGGCGACGCCGCGCTGTCGGGCGAGGTCCCGCAGCAGCCGCACCACCTCCCCGCCGCTCTGCCGGTCGAGCGCCGCGGTGGGCTCGTCCGCCAGGATCAGGCCAGGGCGGCCGGCGAGCGCCCGGGCTACTGCCACGCGCTGGCGCTGGCCGCCGGAAAGCTGGTCCGGCATGCTTTCCCCGCGGTCGCCGAGGCCGACCGCCGCCAGCATCCGCCCGGCTTCCGCCAGCCGCTCGCGCTCGCCGCGGCCGGGCGCCAATTCCAGCGCCATGGCGACGTTCTGCCGGGCGGTGAGGAAGCCGAGCAGGTTGTGCTGCTGGAAGATGAAGCCGATGCGGCGGCGGAGCTGGACGCGCTGCGCCTCGCTGGCCCCGGCCAGTTCCTGGCCGAGTACGCGGCAGCTTCCCTCCTGCATGGCGCGCAGTGCGCCGATCAGGGTCAGCAGCGTGGTCTTGCCGCTGCCGGAGGGGCCGGTGAGCAGCACGATCTCCCCCGGCCGCACTTCGAGATCCACCGCCCGCAGCACCGGCCGCCGCAGCTCCCCCTCCCCGAAGGCATAGGAGACGCCCCGCAGCACCAGTGGCAGCGCAGCCTCAGTCATGACAGACGCCCCCGGGCCATCCGGACCGCCCGTTGCCCGGCCGCGGCTTCGCCGTGGCAGGCGGTGCGAGGCGCCGATCGCAAGGGGACACCGGGGCCCCCGCGAAGGCGCGAAGCGACTTCGTGGGGATCACTAGAACATATCCGCCGGGTTGGCATCGCGCAGCTTGCGCATGGCGAGCAGGCCGGCGAGGCCGCACATGCCGAAGATCATGCCGAACACGCCGAAACCCCGCGCCGCATCCATGCCAAGCGGCAGGAAGGTACCCTTGCCCACCACGTCATAGAGCAGGACGGAAATGGCGAAGCCCGGCACGAAGCCCAGCACGGCCAGCAGCAGCGCCGCCCCCAGCACAACCTTGCCGAGATAGAGGTTGGAATAGCCCATCGCCTTCAGCGTGGCGTATTCCCTCAGATGGCTGGCGATGTCGCTGAACAGGATCTGGTAGACGATCACCATGCCGACCACGAGGCCCATCAGGCTGCCGAACATGAAGATGAAGCCGATCGGCGTCGCAGTCTCCCAGTAGCTCCGCTCATGCTGCACGAGCTGAGGCTGGCTCAGCACCATGACATCGGGCGGCAGGATGGCGCGCAGCCGGGCCATCGCCGCATCGCGGTCGGCGCCGGGGTGCAGCTTGATGGCGACAAGATCCACCTGGCTCGGCAGCCGCTCCTTCACCACCCGACGGAAGTTCAGCTCCGACATCACCACATTGCCATCGGCGCCGAAGGAGGGGCCAATCTCGATCAGCCCCACCACCTCCATCATGCGGTGGCCGAGCTGCACCTCGAAGGGCCCGCGCTCCCCCAGCAGTCGCGCCACCGGGCCGAATTCGGGGCGGGAGCGGATGTCGAAGGCCATGGTGTCCGGGCGCTTCAGCGCCTCCGTCAGCGGTGCCAGGCCGGGGATGTCCATCACCCCCGCCTCGGTGTCGAAGCCGACGAGCTGCATGGCGCGGCGCACGCCGGTCGCCGGGTTCCGCCAGGTCGCCTGGGTCAGATAGACCGGCACCGCCGCCGCCACTTCCGGCAGCGCCAGCGCCTGGCTGGCGCGCAGCCGCGGCAGGGGCTCCGGCTTGAAGCTGACGATGGTCATCGGGTGCATCAGGAAGATGTCGGCCCGCATGGCGGAGAGCAGCGCCGTCGCGCTTTCGAACAGCGCGGCGCGGAAGCCGAGCTGCATGAAGACCAGCACGCAGGCGAACATCACCCCGGCGATGGCGGAGGCGAGCCGCGCCTTCTCGAAGCGAAGCTGCCGCCAGGCGAGGCGGAGCGGCAGCCAGAGCGCCTCCACCGGGCCGAAGCGGCGCCGCGCGGGTGCCCCGGCCGGGGCGGGCGGGGGCGCCTCCCCCATGCGCTCGGGCGCCCAGGGCAGCAGGGCGGGCTCGAGGTCAGGGGCGGGGCCAAAGGCGGGGGCTGGGCGGGTCAGCGCGTTCACGGCCGGATCGAGACCTGCACCTGCATGTTGCTGCGGCGAAGCAGCGCCGCGCGGCCTTCCTCGGAGAGCGTCAGCCGCACCTCCACCGTGCGGGCATCCACCGCGGCGATGGGGTCGGTATTGGCCTGGGTGGTGCGGCGGACCATCCAGCCGATCTCGCGCAGCCTGGCCGGGTAGCGGTTGGGGTCGCCGGGCACCGCCACCTCGGCCGGGGCGCCGGCGCGCAGCCGGGGCAGGTCCGTCTCATAGACATCGGCGACGATGTCGAGGCGGGAGAGGTCCGCCATGTCCAGCAGCCCGTCGTTGCCCACCTGGTCGCCGGGGCGGGCGTAGATCTTCAGGATGGTGCCGGGGATGGGGGCGTGGACGCGCGACATCGCGGCATCGGCGCGCGCCCGGGCCAGCGCCGCCTCGGCCGCCGCCAGCTCGGCCTCCGCCACCGCCAGGTCGGCGGGCCAGGGCTGCAGCAGGCGCTGCAGAGCGGCTTCCGCCTCCGCCCGTTCGGCGGTCGCGCCGCTGGCGGCGTAGCGGGCCCGTTCGGCCGCGGCG
>NZ_JAMZIK010000127.1 GCF_024178315.1 Siccirubricoccus soli
GGAGCTGGCCGGCGAGGCGCGGCTGCTGGCCGAGGAGGCCGCGGGGGCGGCGGAGCTGCCGCGGCTGCGGCGGCTTGTCGAGCGCGCCGGCTTCTCCGCCCGGCTGGCACGGGACGCGCTGGGCCGGCGCGGCTGCGGCTGACACCGCCCCGGACGTTCCCTGCTTTCCGAGGCGGATATCGCGCGCAGGCTTGGTGTGGCGGCTGCGCGCCAGCCTCAAGGACATGCCGGCGGCGCGCCCGTGGACCGACACCGGTCAGAGTTCCGCACGACCGGCATAAGGGGCCGCCGCGGCCCGGAGCGGCGTTTACCCTTTCTCATCCGGGGCCTGGGATGCTGCCCCCATGCCCTCCGCGCCACTGCCCGAGAACGAGGTCGACCGCATTGCCGCGTTGCAGGCGCTGCAGGTGCTCGACACGCCGCGCGAGGACCGCTTCGACCTGTTCGCCCGGCTGGCGGCCGATATCGCCGGAACCCCGATGGCGGCGGTGACGCTGGTGGATGCCGCACGGCAGTGGTTCAAGGCCTCGGTCGGGCTGCAGATGCGGGAGACGCCGCGGGAGCTGGCCTTCTGCGCCCATGCCATCCTCGGCCCGGCGCCGCTGGTGGTGGAGGATGCCGCCGCCGATCCGCGCTTCGCCGCCAACCCGCTGGTCATTGGCGGGCCCGGCTTCCGCTTCTATGCCGGGGTGCCGCTGGTGCAGCGGGACGGCCAGGCGGTCGGCACGCTCTGCGTCTTCGACACCGTGCCGCGGCGCCTGACCGCCCGGCAGCTCCACCGCATGGCGGAGCTGGCCCAGGGGGTGATGTCCACGCTGGAGATGCATGCGGCGCTGAAGGCGCTGGGCGCGCTGGCGGCGCAGGACCCGCTGACCGGCTGCGTCAACCGCGGCGCGCTGCATGTCGCCCTGGCCAAGCTGGGCGGCGCCGGCGCCCCGGCCACCGCCGTGCTCTGCCTCGACCTCGACCGCTTCAAGGAGATCAACGACCTGCTGGGCCATGCCGCGGGCGATGCCGCGCTGCGGGAGGTGGCGCGGCGGCTGCGCGCCGCGGTGCGGGAGCATGATCTGGTGGGGCGGCTGGGCGGCGACGAATTCGTCGTGCTGGCCAAGGATCTGGGCTGCGGCGAGGACGCCATGGCGCTGGCCCGGCGCATCCATGCCGCCTTCGCCGAGCCCTTCAGCTTCGAGGGCCAGCCGATCCGGCTCCGCACCACCCTCGGCCTTGCCCTCTACCCCGCCGATGCCCCGGATGGGGAGGCGGCGCTGCGCCTGGCCGATGCCGCGCTCTACCGCGCCAAGCGCTCCGGCTTCGGGACGGTGCGCCATCTGGCCGATGCCGAGCGGGGCGGGGTGGCCGGGGGCGGGGTGCGGGCCACGCTGGGGCGCGACGAGATCGCCAGCGAGCTGCGGCTGAGCCTGGCCGGCGAGCCCGGCTCCGCGCCGCTGCTGGTGGCCTGGCAGCCCATCTTCTCCGCCGCCCTGCCGCGCCGGCTGGTGGATGCGGAGGCGCTGGTGCGCTGGCCGCGCCGGGTGGAGGAAGCAGCGCTCGGCCCCGGGGATTTCCTGCCGGCGGCGGAGCGCCACGGGCTGATGGCGCGGCTCGACCGCCATGTGCTGCGCGCCGCCTGCCGGGAGGCGGCCGGCTGGGCCATGCCGCTCGGGATTTCGGTCAACCTCTCGGCGCCGAATTTCCTGACCGTGGACCTGGTGAGCGGGGTGGAGGCGGCACTGGCGGAAAGCGGGCTGGCACCGGAGCGGTTGACGCTGGAGGTGACGGAATCCGCGCTGATCGGCGACATGGCGCGGGCGCGGGGGACGCTCTCGGCGCTACGCCGCATCGGGGTGCGGCTGGCGCTGGACGATTTCGGCACCGGCCATTCCTCGCTGGCCTATCTGCGGGACCTGCCCTTCGACAAGGTGAAGATCGACCGCAGCTTCATCGGGCAATTGGCCGAGGATCCGCGCGCCCTGGTGCTGGTGCGGGCGATCCTGCAGCTCGCCCGCGGGCTGGGGCTGGCGACGATCGCGGAGGGGGTGGAGACGTCGCAGCAATTGGCGATGCTGCAGACGGAAGGGGTGGATGGGGTGCAGGGCTATCTGCTGGGGCGGCCGGGGCCGGCGGAGCTGTTCCTGCCGGTGCGGGACAGGCTGCGGGCCTGAGGCTCGGCGCTGGAAGCCTTGACTGTCTGCGCCGGTATCGCGCGAAGGGCTGGTGTGGCGGCTGCGCGCCAAACAGGCAGCCATATCGCCCGCAGGACCGTTGACCATGGGTCGGGATGCGGGCGGCCGGTATGAAGGGCCAGGGGCTCCCCTTGTGTCGCCGGCGGGCTCCGCCCCTTGGCGGCAGTGCTACCCCTCCCCGGATCCTGGAGCATGCGGCGTTCGCTTGCGCTCACGCAGCCTGCTCCAGGCCGTTGTTTTGCGAGCGTCTTCACGCGGTCAGATGCTTCCATCTGAACGCGATCTGCTCTAGGCCGGCAGGTTAAGCCAGCAGACCCGGACCGGGGTCGGGGGAGGAGTATCCCCCCCGGCGGGGTCCAGGGGCAGAGCCCCTGGCCGGGCCCGGGGCGGAGCCCCGCCTTGGCTACCTCTCAGTGTGCGCCCGCCAGCGCCGCCTCCGCCGCGATGCCGAGGCAATCCTCGAGCTGCGCCCGCAGCCGCCGCAGGTTGCGGTGCCCGCCGAAGCTGCGGCGCAGCGCCATCTGCGCGGCGGGGTCCAGCGCCGGCAGCTCCGCCGCCGTGCAGCCCGCCTCCCGCGCCACTTCCCGCAGCAGGCTGGCCAGGGTCTGGTCGAAGATGCTTTCCGGCGGCGGCGCCACCTGGTGCACCGAGAGGCGGGAGAGCAGCGGCGCCGGGATGCCGCGCGTCTCGTTCGCCGCCATCACCCAGAGGACATGGCCGAGATCGGCGGTGGTGCGCAGGCATTCGTCGTACCAGGCGCCGGCGCTTTCCGGCTCCACCATGGCCAGCAGCGTGTCATGGGCGCGGCCATTGGTGTCCCGCTGGCCGCCGGCCTTCTCCACCTCATCCAGGAAGAGCAGCGGGTTGGGCGCGCCGAGCCGGGCGATCTCCGCCACCGGCCAGGCCGGGGTGGCGGCGGACCAGCCGCGCGCGGTGCCCTGCAGGCAGCGATTGTCGGTGGCGCCGCCGAGGTTGAGCGCGGCGAAGGGCAGGCCGAGCGCCTGGGCCAGCCGCCGGGCGAACCAGGTCTTGCCGATGCCGGGCGGGCCGACCAGCAGGATGGGCCGCAGCCGCGGCGAGGGCCGCCCGGCATGCAGCGCCAGCGCCAAGCGGCGGCGGATCTCCGCAATGGGGGCGGCGAAGGCCGGCGCCGCCTCCGCCAGGGCGGCAAGGCGCGCCATGGCATCGGCGGGCGGCCGGTGGAAGGGCAGGGGCGAGGTCAGGCGCTGGTAGGGGATCCAGTCGCTGCGCTCATTCGGTGGCTCGAAGGCGCCGAGGATGGTGGTGGCGGGGCCGGCGGGGCGGGGTTGCGGCGCGGGCTCGGCCTGGGCGGCGGCGCGTGCGGGCGGCAGCTCCAGCGCCTCCTGCAGCCGCTCGGCCAGCGGCCGGGCACTGTCCGTGCCGGGGACGAAGCGCATCCAGAGATCGGCGGCCAGGCGGGTGCCGAGGACGAAGCGGCGCAGCCGTGCCGGATCGCCGGCCGAGAGGTTGCGCGCCTTGGCGTGCAGCCGGTGCTGCAGCACCTCGATGCAGGCCAGGGCGCCGGCGCGGCAGAGTGGGCCGCCGCGCTCCGCGACGATGCGGGTCGCGGCCAGCAGCAGGCTGGGGCCTTCGGCGAAGCGGCCGGCGATGGCGCCGAAGCGGGCGGTGAAGTCCAGCAGCCCGGCATCGTCGCCCAGGCGGGTCGGCGCCTCCCCGATGCGGGAGGGAAAGAGAGGCGAGCGGAGATGGTCGAGCAGCGCCTGCTCGAGGGCGGTCAACTCGGCCGGCTCGATGGTCAGCCAGAGGGCGAGGGGCGGGGTTGTCGGGTCGCCGAAGAGGAGTCGGGAGGCTTCGGTATCGGCGGCGAGGCTTTCTGAGGCGGGGATGGTGTCCGGCACGGCCTGGCTCTTGGGGTTCACGCGGGAAGGGTGGCAGTATGAACTCGCCAGTTCGTGAATACAATTCTACGAAGAAGATAGGGATTCGTTGAAACCGGAACGCTCGGCGCCAATCCCGGCCTGGCGGCCTGCCCTGGGCGGTGCGGGTGATGGCCGGCGGCGAGGCGGCCGGGCCGGCATGGCGTGGCAAGCGCGGCTGCCGCATCCGGGCAGGGCTCAGGCCCACCGCGTGACATGCCGGGCCTTGCGGGTCCGACGGCCTGTGGCCGGCACGCCACATGGCCCTCGCCAGCGGGCCGGGCGCGGGCCTGTTCTGTCCGGTGTGCGACATACCGGCCTGCGCCGCCCGGCCCGGAAGGCCGGGGCTCCAGTCGGGGCTCAGGCCGCCAGCTTCACATGGCTGCGGCACCGCATCAGCGGCTGGATGCGCTGGCCGAACTTGTCCATGCCGAGGAGGAAGTCATCGAAGGTGAGCATGATGCCCTTCACCCCCGGCATCGCCGCCGCCTCGTCCAGCATCCGCGCCACCTCGGCATGGCTGCCGACCAGCGTGCCCATGTTGAAATTGATGGGGGAGGGCGAGCGCTGGATGGCCGCGGCCATCGACGTCTCCTGCGCCGTGGTGTCATGCGCCGCATGGCCCAGCAGATGCGCCAGCGCCTCGCGGTCGGCGCCCTTGTTGTAGGCATCCCATTTGGCGAAGGCGGCCTCCGTCGTCTCCTCCGCGATGATCATGTAGAGCATGTAGCTGCCGACATCGCGGCCGGTCTTCTGCGCATGCGCCAGCATGCGGGCGGGCACGCCGGCGGCCCTGGTGGGCTCGTTCACGCCCTCGCCGAGCGCGAAGTTGAAGTCGCAATACCGGGCGGCGAATTCCATGCCGCGGTCGGACTGGCCGGCGGCGACCACCTTCATCGGCGCCTGCGGGCGCGGGCTCAGCTTGCAGCGGTCCATCTGGAAGAACTCGCCCTTGAAATCGGACTCCCCCTTCTCCCAGAGCTCCCGCAGGATGTGCACGTATTCCGTGCTGTAGTCGTAGCGGCGGGCGAAATGCCCGTCGCCCGGCCAGAGGCCCATCTGGGTGTATTCCACCTTGTGCCAGCCGGAGACGATGTTCACCCCGAAGCGGCCGCCCGAGATGCTGTCGATGGTGCTCGCCATGCGGGCGACGATCGCCGGCGGGATGGTCAGCACCGCGGTTGAGGCATAGAGCCGGATCCTGCTGGTGACGGAGGCGAGGCCGGCCATGAGGGTGAAGCTTTCCAGCCCATGGTCCCAGAATTCGGTCTTCCCGCCGAAGCCGTGCAGCTTGATCATCGAGAGGGCGAAGTCGAGGCCGTAGCCCTCCGCCTTCTGCACCACCTGCCTGTTGAGCTCGAAGCTCGGCATGTATTGCGGCGAGGCGGCGGAGATGAGCCAGCCATTGTTGTTGATCGGGATGAAGACGCCGATGTCCATGGGTGTACCTCTTCCGGAGGGCTGGGCTTGCAGCGGCTGGGTTTTCGTCCGGCCCGGCAGATGACGCCGGAATTCAGCAAACCGCGTGCCAGAATGCGGAGGAGATGCGATGAGCGAGGCGAAACCCTGGGAATGGCCGGAGGCGGAATGGCGCCGGATCGTGGGCAATGCCCGGGCGGGGCGCAGCCTGAAGCCGCGCGCCTGGCCGGGCGGGGAGCGTTGCGCCGTGGCGCTCTCCTTCGACGCGGATCACGAGACCATCCCGCTGCGCGACGGCGACCCGAGCCCGATGCGCATCAGTCAGGGGCAGTATGGCAACCGCCAGGGCGTGCCGCGCATCCGGGCGCTGCTGGCGCAGCACGGCATCCGCGCCAGCTTCTACTACCCCGCCGTCTCCGCCCTGCTGCACCCGGAGGAGGTGCGGGCGGTGGCCGCCGAAGGCCATGAGATCGGCATCCATTCCTGGATCCATGAGGCGAACACCGCCCTGCCGCCCGGGGTGGAGCGGGAGCTGACCTTGCGCGCCGCCGATGTGCTGGAGCAGGCGGCCGGCCGCCGCCCCGTCGGCATCCGCACGGCGAGCTGGGATTTCTCGGTGGAGACGCTCGGCATCATCCGGGAGATGGGGCTGCTGTATGACAGCAGCCTGATGGGCGATGACGATCCCTATGAGCTGCTGGACCAGGGCGAGCCGACCGGCATCGTCGAGCTGCCGCCGGAGTGGATCCGCGACGACGCGCCCTATTTCAACTTCCTCCGCTTCAGCGCGCACCGGCCCTATACGCCGCCCTCCGGCGTCGAGGAGATCTTCCGCGCGGAGTTCGACGGCGCCTGGGAGGAAGGCGGGCTGTTCCTGCTGACCATGCACCCGCACATCATCGGCCATCGCAGCCGCGTGCCGCTGCTGGCGCGGCTGATCGAGCACATCAAGGGGCGCGGCGCGGTGTGGTTCGCGACGCATGAGGAGGTGGCGCGGCATGTGAAGGCCGCGGCCGGCTGATGCGCCGCGCGGCGTCCCTGGCGGCCGCCTGCCTGTTGGCCGGGCAGGCCCTGGCGGCGGAGGGGGAGGGGGTGATCGGCGCCTGGAGCGGCACCTATCGCTGCGCCCAGGGACTGACCGGGGTGACGCTGACCGTCACCCAGGCGCAGCCGGAGACAGCGGAGGCGCTGTTCCCTTTCTACGCCGATCCGCGCAACCCGGGCGTGCCGACCGGCTGCTTCCTGCTGCAGGGGCGCTACGACCCGGCCTCCGGGCGGCTCAGCCTGCGGGGCGGGCCGTGGCTGCTGCGGCCGCCGGGCTATGTGGTGGTGGATTTCCTCGCCCAGGTGGATCCGACAGGGCGGGGCTTCTCCGGCCGCGTGGCGGGGCCGGGCTGCAGCAGCGTCCAGCTCGAGCGGCGAAAGGCCGCAGCGGTGCCGGCGGCGTGCCGGACCATGTCCGAGGCGGGGGCGGAGGCGCTGCTGGCGGCCGGGCCGTAGAATTGCCGGCGTGACGGCAGCGGCGTCACTCAGTGGGCGAAGAGCGGCTCCCGGCCTGCATCGGCCACGAGGGCCAGCCTGTCGCCCGGCAGCGGCTCGCCCGGCGTCTCGAGCCGGCCGAAGGCCGCCATCCATTCATAGATGGCCGTCTTGCTGGACGGCGCGGCCACGACGTCGCGCCAAGTGGCGGGAAGGCCGGCATCCTTGGCGAAGGCCACATGCAGGCCGAGCCAGTGCAGCCGCACCTGGTTCTCGGTTTCCGAGACGGTCAACGGGCTCATCTTTTCGCCTCCTGGCACCTTGTGCTGGTCGATCATGGGGGCCTCACGGTTTCGCGAAAGTTGCCGTGGCCGCGAGATGTTGCGGCAGGCATAGGGTCTGTGCGGAACGAAGGCTGTGCCTTTGGGCACGCGGTGGACGGGACGCCGGCCCGGCGGAGGCCGGCGCTGTCGGGGACAGGCGCGCCCGCTTCGCAGGCTCGGCGTGACGCCGGGGGGGCGAACCCGGCCGTTGGCGAGGCGGATTCCCCGCCAGGCCTGGAGCGATATCCGATCAGATGATTCATCTGATTGGATATCGCTCCAGGGCGATCCGGCCGAGGGTTGGATGCGATGAGCTTCGCTCGTTCATCCTGCGCCGGATGTTCGTTTGTATCGGCCAGGACTCAATCCGACAGCCAGCGTTGGCCGTGCGAGCCGATGAGCGTGTCTGCCGTGGTCAGTGGCGCATCCGCTGCCCGTCGCCCATGGCATATTCGCGGTGACGTCCCATCGGCAGATGATCAGCGTACTGGGGGCGAGCGAGCTTCCCGCCGCATGGCGAGCAGCCCCGGCTCATCCATGCCGGCGAGGATGCCGGTGGTGGGCGGGATGCAGGCATAAGGCTCCTGCTGACTGGTTCAGCCGGCCGGGGTGAAATCCATGCAGGATTCGCCGCCGACCTGGAAGTGATTGCCCGGTTCGGACTGCAGCACATCGAGACGCCGCAAATGCCTTGTCAGCAAATGCCGTGTCAGCGTGCTGCCTCTCGGTTGAGGGCTGGAAGCGAAAGCGGGGATCCAACGCGAATTGTGAATCACGCTATGCGGAGATCGCACGAGCTTGGGTTTCCCCACATAGTACGACAGTCTAGCAGAAACGGCGATGAACCGACGCATCCTGCTGCTCAGTCTCACTACCTCGGCCGTGGCTGCGACCAGCATCGCTACGGCTCATGCGGCTCCCGACAGGCGAGATGGTCGTCGCGCGGCCAGCCCGACATCGAGGCGCCTGCAGTTGCGGCACGCGGCAACGGGTGCGCGCTTTTCCGGGCCCTATCATAACGGGACGGCAGTCGACCCGGTCGCCATGGCCGAGCTTTCCATCATCCTGGCCGATACCCACACCGGCGCCGTACGGCCATTCGACCCGCGAGCGATCGACATTCTTTGGGAAGTGGCTCACCAAGCCAGGCTCGATCGCGATGAACTGGTCGTGCTGTCTGGCTACCGCACGCCTGAAACCAATGCTGCTGTCGACGGCGCGGGCGACAGCCAGCATCTGCGGGCAGGCGCGCTCGATGTGTATGTTCCGTCGTCGCAGCTGGTCGGAGTCCGGGACGCAGCGCTGGCACTGCAGCGCGGCGGAGTAGGCGTCTACGAGCGGCGCAGCTTCGTCCACCTCGACAGCGGGCCGGTGCGGCGATGGGGCGACGTAACCCCGGGCCCGGCCGGCCCCGCCATGGCACAGCCGGATGACCGGATCGCCCGCCTAAGACAGGCATGGGCCCCTTTCCGCTGGCGCTAGGAAAGGACGCTCCTGTTCGGTTGGAGGCAGACCTCGCGGCGCTGACCCAAGCGGCAAGGGCTTCTTCTTTCGCGTCGGACTGCGCGATCTGGGTTCCCCGGGACCCGCCTTCCCTTCTGAGACAATGCGGACCGCCGGTCTATGACGCCAAGGCCCGAGTGGAACTGGACAGGGTCGTGGCCTGCGTCCCGGAATTGGATCCGGGATCTGGGAGAGATTTGGCCTTCTTTGGAAGGTCAGGATGCCGGGACCAGGTTCCAACGCCGGGACGAATCATCAAGACCGCTGCGGCAGAGGGAAACCGGCGGCGTGACGAGGCGGCGGCGAAGAAGATCCGGCCTGCCAACAGCCAGCAGGCGGCTGCCGCAGCGCGAAAATCCTGAAGGATTTCAGTGGCGTCCCCAACGGACGCCATTGAGAAATCTACGACGATCTTTGGCCATCTCCGAAAAGGGCTTTCTTCCTTGCAGTCAGCGCGTCTCGTTTCTACGTCCGTCTAACTTGATCCTCTCCCATCCCCGCCACCGTTGGGGGTAGGCATGGGGGTAGGACATGGGCCGGCTGACTGCGGTCATGGTGAAGGCGCTGCGCCATGACCCCACGAAGGGGGCGCGCCCCGTGCGCTTCCCGGATGGTGACGGTCTCTATTTGCAGGTGGCGCCCAGCGTCGGCCGGGCAGGAGAGAAGCGCGAAACCAAGTCCTGGCTGTTCCGCTTCACCTTGAACGGCAGGGCACGAGAGATGGGCCTCGGGCCGGTCGGTGAGCCCCCTGCCGGGGTGCCGCGCTCGCCGAGGCCCGCAAGCGCGCCGCGGCGGCCCGTGCGCTGCTGGCGGATGGCGTGGACCCTATCGAGAGCCGCCAGCGCGACGTTCGCCAGCGGGAAGCGGCTCGCAAGGCCGCAGCGCAAGCCGAGGCCCGCACCTTCCGCACGGTGGCGGCGGCTTGCATCGCGGCCGAGGCACCCGGCTGGAAGAACCAACGTACCGCCGCGCTGTGGAAGTCCTCGCTCGAACAGCATGCCTTCCCGGTGCTGGGCGATATCCCCATCGCCGAGATCGACCGTGCGAAGGTGCGAGAGGCGATAGACGCGGTGTGGGTCTCCGCTCCCTCCATCGGCCGCAAGGTGCTGCGGCGCATCCTCCCGCGATCCGCGCCATATGCGAATCCACCTACACCGAACTGTCTCCAAGCGGCGGCGGGCTGCATGTGTGGTTCCATGTGGACACGCCATTTCGTCAGGTGGTGACGACGCTATCCTTGCCGAACGGATCGGAAGTCGGGTTCGAGCTGTACTGCGACAGGCGCTACATCACCCTGACGGGGCATGGCGACGGCGCACGGCGCGCCATTGCGTATGTGGGTACTGCGGCCTTCAATGAAGTCCTCGCGCTGCTGAACAGAGGGCCATCCACGTCCGGGCAGGTGGGAAGGCGAGCGCAGGGAATGGAGCACCGTGGCGAACCCGTGTTCGATCTCGGGGAACCGCCATCGCACATCAAGGCAGAGTTCGCGCGCCTAAAGGCCAAGCGGGGAGCAGGTGTGCTTTCCGACTTGGAGGGCGGGCTCGACTCCACACCACTGCCGATGCTCGCCGACGCGTGCATGTTCCTCGCTCGTGCCGGAGCTGCGCGCGACGAAGGTGGCTTCACCCGGATCGCACAGGGTGTCGCCGGCTGGATGCGCTATCATCCTGAGCAGAACGAGGCGGCGTACAGGGCGCTGGACGACGCCTGCAAGGTCGCGGGCGGCAACTACAACGAGGCCGATAACCGCGCCCGCTTTGAACGCCATGTAGCGAACGCCAAATGCGATGGCCTGAACGGTGCGTCGATCTTGCGCGACGCATCCAAGCTGGGCTGGCGCCCATCGGTTGCCCCCACGGGCGGCGCGGTAGGCAGCGCCAGCGGTGCGACGGCAAGTGCAGTGGCGGGTATGGCGGCAAGTAGCGTCAGCACTGCCGGGCCGCGCAGTGCCGCCAACCTAGCGATGCCGCCGAATCGGCGATGGCTGCATGGAACGGACTTGATGCGCGGCACGGTATCCCTGCTCGTTGCGCCGGGTGGCCGAGGCAAGTCGGCGCTGCTGTTGGCCATGGCACTGGCATGCGCCACCGGCAAGCGGTTGCTTGGCCAGCATGTCTATGCCTCGGGCGGCTTGTCAGTGCTCTACATCGCGGCAGAGGAGGGCGCCGATGAACTGGCGCGGCGCTTGTGTGCCGCAAAGCGGCACCATGGCGTGAGCGATGCTGAGTGCGGCAGCTTTTTCATCGCGGGGGTAGATCAGATGAAGCTGACGCTGCTCACCGCCGATGAGCGTGCCCGTCCCGTGTTGCCAGAGGAGGGTTGGCGGCACCTTGAGTCGGAGATCGTGCGATTGAAGCTGGACGTTCTGATTCTCGATCCGATGGCAAACCTGTCTGCCACCAGCCTCAACGACAACCATGCCGTGACGATGATGATGGCGCGCTTCACGGAACTGGCTGTCCGACACGATATTGGAATCATGATCGCGCACCACACTCGCAAGGGTGCTGATCTTGGATCACAGGAGGCAGCAAGCGGCGCGGCAGCGATTGTGAACTCCGCTCGCATCGCCCTCGCGCTAGAGCAGCGAGATGCGGCAGCGATAGGCGTGCCGCCTGGAGACGAATGGCGCTACTCTCGCATCGTGTCCACCAAGTCGAACAACGCGCCGCCAATTCTTGCCTCACGTTTGGTCAGGCTCGTGAGCGTGACCCTGCCGAACAGGGCGCCGCCGCTCTACCCCTCCGGTGACAGTGTGCAGGGGGCGGAGCCCTACACGCCGCAGAAAGCGGCATGGCCGGAGACGGTCATGCAGGTTGTGAAGCACACCATCGCCACGGCGCAGCCGCCGCTCTCTCCATCGCCGCAAGCGCGGAGCAGGAATGCCGTCGAAGCCATCGCAGCGGCCCTCCGTGTGGCGGGACGGGAGCACGCTCAGGCTACGGCCTACGGTGCATTGGAACACGCCATCAAGGAAGGGCTGGTCGCAGAAGAAGACGTGAGGCTGCCGAAGACCAGCGGCGGCGGCGGCAGCTATGCCGCCAAGGCCCTCCGCATCGTGCCGGGCCGGTCTTGGCCCGGTGATGATATGGGGACTGGGCAGGGGAGCGCTGGCGTCGTCGGCGCTAACGCTGCGGGGTGCGACGCATGACCTGCCTGCCGACACCGCCGGTTCGAGGGGCAGGGTGGGTGTGGACTTCGCGGTTCACCACGGTCACCACGGTTCACCCCGGTGCCGTCTAAGAGGCTGTGGTGGCACCGGGTGCCCTCCCCCTGGAGGTGCACCACGGTGCACCAGGGGGGTTATAGGGGGGTGGTGTGGTGACGACCGAACTGTTGCATTACCCCCCCCCGTTTTCCCTGGCTTTCCGCATAGTTGTCATTCCGAAACTAGAGGGGTTTTCACCACAGTCTCCCGGAGGAGACCGTGGTGACGCATCCAGCGCCGCCGGAACGGCGTGTCACCACAGTCTCACCAGGGTCTCCCGTTCCGGCGAGGCCAATCATCAGGAAGGAGAGTAGGAATGCATGCTTATCCATCGACCACTGCCTTCGCCATCCGGAACGTGGTGAAGCAGGCCAAGCGCCAGGGGCGCTCCATCATCGAGAACCCGGTGACAGGTGCCCAGTTCACACCCGATGACAGCGTGGGCGCTCAGGTCGAGCGCGCCGATGCGGCGCGGCGGGCGCGAGTGGAATTTCATACCGAGGAACCGGGATTCCCCTGCCACTGACCTATGCCGAGCGGGAGGCGCTGAAGCGGGGTGGTCTCGGGCAAATCGTCGCGTGGTTTGCCTCATCCTCGCTGCACCGCCGTCCCGGGTCCTGGCATCCGGCGTTCCGGGACTACGTAGCGGCCGTGCTGTACGACCCCCACCTGCGGGCCGTCGTCAGCCGATATGGCGAGCTGGAAGCGGAAACCGTCGCGCTGGAAGGCCGCTTCCCGCCGAAGCCGTTGTCCGGCATGCGGCCGGGCAACGCCATTTACCAGCCCGCCACCTCCCGGGGCTAGGAGGGCGTCATGCAACAGAGCGGCAGCACGCCGCTCTGTTGCACTACATCGCGGCGACTATTCCTCCGGCTCGATAACAGGCGCCGCCCGACTGGTGACGATGCGCCGCTCTCCGCCGATGTTGATGATGAGGTTGAGGCCCTGGCGGTGCGGGTCCTTCGGGGCGCCGATGCTCCGCAGCCGGGCAACCGAATCGATGGCGCGGGTGATCTGCCCGGAGAGCGCCGACAGCGCGACCAGCGCCTTGCCCTGCGCCGCGTCGTCGGCCGCCGTCTCCAGCCGCGCCAGAGACCGCCGCAGGGTGTCGGTCAGCCCGTCGAGGTGCACCCGCTCGGCCGGCGTTGGAGGGGCACCAGCGGCAATCTGCCGAGCCCGCTTCACCGGCGCCGCCAGTGCGGTTGCCGGAGCCGATAGGCGAGCTGCCGCCGCGAGCTGCGGGGCGACGTGATTTTTGCGATGCCGCTCGACCGCATCCGCGCCGAGACCATGTGCCCGCGCGACGCTGCCGGCTGACTGACCGGCCACCAGGGCGGAGTCGATGGCCCCTTGGGCAATGTGCATGCAGGCGGTGCAACGTCTCGGCATGGGATCAATATAGCCGATCCGCGAATCCCGCAGAACGAAATCACGCTCCGCGTTTCCCCCGCATTTCAGCCCGTATGAGAGCCGCACCCGAAGTCGGGGGGCGGTGGCAGGGGCATTGGCCAGATGGGGGTGGGGGTGCCCGTCCTATTGTCAGCCTTGCCGCAGGCATCGCCGCCCCGCCCGGGGTTCAGCCGCGCGCCAGGCGCTGGAACTTCTGCAGCCCCTTGTTGAATTCGGCGCGGTGCACCAGGTATCTCTCGACGTTCTTCATTAGCGCCAGCATGTCGAAATCCTGCGAGCTGACCTGCATGCCGATCTCCTTCGAGAGTTTGCGCCGCCAGATGACGAAGGCGGCGACCGAGGCATCGGCGAGATCGACCGGCTTGTCATATTTCTTCAGGCTTTTGATGACATCTTCGGGCTTGAGCTTGGCCAGCTCCTTGGCCGAGCGATTGGTTTCAGCCACCATCTTGGTGGCGGCCTTGATGCCGGGCCGCAACGCCGCCTTCATGCCAAGCACCGCCTGGTAGGCGCCCTTCCAACCATCCACCTCGGCGGCGACGTCCTTCAGGGCCTTCTCGCCCAGCGCGCAGCGCTTGGCGACGTCCTGCATCGAGCCGAGCAGGGCCTGGGCATGCGGCCACAGGTCTTCCAGCGCGGCGGCCTGCTCCTCTGTCATCGTTGCGTATCCGCCCAGATTGAACTTGCAACGAAGCCATATCGCCGGCGCGGCCTGTTCGCCAGCCCCGGCGAGCGGCTTATACCCAATTTCCGAGAGCGTGACTCGTCGAGGATTCCCGTACGAGCGGCGAGCTGATCTGACATGGTGACCAGCGGAGGTTCGCCATGCCCATCCCACTCCGGGCTGATTTCGATGCAGGCAGACGACGCACCACGGCGCGGCAGACTAAGAACGCGGCCCAGACTCGCCGCCTACCGGCCTTGGCCGCGATCTACGAGGGGGCATCACGCACCGAGGCCGCTCGGATCGGCGGGGTGACACTGCAGATCGTGCGGAATGGGGTCCTGCGGTGCAACGCCGAAGGCCCGGCCGGGCTGGCCGACCGCAAGGCACCAGGCAGGCACCACGGCTGGACGACAGTCACCGGGTGGTCCTGGCTGCGGTGCTGGAGAGCGGCCCGATGCCGGCCATCCACGGGGCAGTGCGGTGGCGGCTGATCGACCTTTGCCGTGGTTGTGGGAGGAGTCCCGGGTCACGGTGGCCAAGCAGACGATGAGCCGCGAGGTGCGCGCGCTCGGCTATCGCAAGCTCTCGGCCCGGCCGCACCAGCATGCGCAGGCGGAGGGCGCAGTCGATCTTCTTGAAACAGCTTCCCCGCCCGCCTGGAGGAAGTCGCGCGCGAGAAGGGCGTTGCCGCCAGCGCCCCAGAGATCTGGTTCGCCGATGAGGCCAGAGTGGGTCAGAAGAACAAGGCCACCCGGCGCTGATCCTGCGGCGCCAGGCCTGTGGTGCCGCAGGATCAGCGGACGGCCTCGACATACATCTTCGGCGCCATCTGCCCCAAGGCAGGCAAGGCCGCGGGCCTCGTCCTTCCCTACTGCAACACCGCAGCCATGAGCCTGCACCTGGCCGAGATCCCGGCGGCCGTGGCGCCAGGCGCGCAGGCCGTGCTGCTGCTCGATCAGGCCGGATGGCATCTGTCGGAGAAGCTCGAGGTGCCGCCCAACATCACCCTCACCCCGCTGCCGCCGAAATGCCCCGAGCTCAACCCGGTGGAAAACACCTGGCAGTTCATGCGGGACAACCGGCTCTCGAACCGCATCTTCCGCCGCCACGACAACATCGTCGACCACTGCTGCCACGCCTGGAACCGGCTCGTCGATCAGCCCTGGCGCATCATGTCCATCGGCCTGCGCGACTGGGAACATGGGTTCTGATCAACGAGATTTGGTATAACCTGACCAAGCGGGCCAACTTCCGCTCGACGATCAAGGCCTCGCTCTGGTGCCTACCGGTCGAGTGCGACCATCTCCTGTGGGAGGTGAAGGTGGCCGGGACGGTGGCCTGGGTGCTCCGGAGGTACGGCTGCGCGTCCGGGGCATCTCCGTAGCCGCTCAGCTCACGGCTGAAGCCCAGAGCGGGGGTGGGCGTTGGCCAAATAGGGGGAGGGGGTACCCCAACCCCTACCCCACCGGACGCCGCTCCGGCTGCCCGGCAGGGGGTGCTACGCCAGCAGCGCACTCACCCGCCGCTCTGGCGTGCGTGCCGCCGCACCCTCGGGCGGGCATCCTGGCAGCTTCATCGCTGCGCCCCGGGGGCACGGCTGCCGGCGTCAATCGAGGCGGGTGCCCACGCCTGGCTGGTGCCACCGCGCCCGACGGGGGTAGAGATGGGGGTACATCGTCGCCATCGGCTGCAAAATGAAGCCATTTCAGCATATTGCGGGCGATACATGGCGTCCCCAACGGGATTCGAACCCGTGTTACCAACGTGAAAGGCTGGTGTCCTAGGCCTCTAGACGATGGGGACCCGACGCGGCCCCGGCCGGGGGCGCTGCCCACCGGCCGGGGCCGCGCACATACACCGCCGGGGCGCCGCCGTCCATGGCCCGGAAGCCCGATCCTGGACCGCGTCGGCGCATGGCCCCGCCACCCCCTGATGGCACGACCCGTTTCGCCCTATGAAAGGGCATGGCCCTTCTGCCCGATTCCTCCCCCCAGGCGCCACGCATGCCCTGGGCGGTGCTGGCGGCTGCCTGTCTCGGCATGTTCGCCGCCTCCTCCTCCGGCACCACCAGGGCGCCCTTCCTGCTGGACATGGCGCGGGACCTCGGCACCTCCCTGCCGCTGGTCGCCAACCTCATGGCCATCACCTCGGTCGCCTGGGGCATGGCCTCGCTGCTGGCCGGGGCGGGGTCGGATCGCTGGGGGCGGCGGCCCTTCATCTTCCTCGGGCCGCTCGGCCTCGCGCTCAGCCTGGCGGGCGTGGCCATGGCGACGAGCTTCCCCGTCGTGACGGCCTGCGCGGCCTTCGGCGGCGGCTGCGCGGGCGCCTATACCGGCGTGATCATGGCGGAAGCCTCAGCCCGCACGGTGGACCGGCAGCGGGGGCGGGCGCTGGGCTGGGTGATGGCGGGCCAGTCTCTGACGCTGTTGGTGGGCGTGCCGATGGCCGCCTGGATCGGCAGCTTCATCGGCTGGCGCGGGGTGCACTGGGTGGTGGCCGGCATCTGCGTGCTGGCCGCGCTGGCGCTGGGGCTGGCCACGCTGCGGCCGGCGCCCTCCGATGGCGGCGGGGGTGGGCGGCGGCGGCAGAAGGGCGGGGCCTCCGCGCTCTCCGGCCCGGTGCTGCGGCTGCTGACCATGGGGGTGGCGGAGCGGATCTGCTACGGGCTGACGGCGGTGTTCTTCGCCACCTTCCTGCAGACCACCTACGGCCTCTCCATCGGCGCGGTGGCGCTGCCGCTGGCGCTGTTCGCGGCGGGCAACATCCTCGGCACCCTGATCGGCGGGCAGCTGGCGGACCGGCTGCCGGACCGGCTGCTGATCTTCGCCGGGGCCATGGCGGCCTCGGCGGCAGCAGGCTTCGTGCTGTTCAGCTGGACGCCGGGGCTGCCGGGCACGGTGGCGCTGGGCTTCCTCTACGTCTTCGTCACCGCCTTCGCCCGGCCCAGCCTGATGGCGGCGCTGGCGAATGTGCCCGAGGAGGTGCGCGGCACGGTGCTCGGCCTCAACGTCACCTCGGCTTCGGTCGGCTGGCTGGGCGCGGCCTCGCTCGGCGGCTGGATGGTGGCGCAGAGCGGCTTCGCCCTGTTCGGGCCGATGACCGCGGTGGTGGCGCTGCTGGGCGGCGCGCTGGCGGTGGTTGGCCGCCGGTAGATTGGCGCCTTCCCACCGCTTGCGCCGCCCTTTGCCCTGCCGAGGCTCCGCCACGGCAGGCTGTACGAGGCGCTGCGCGTCAGGCGCCTCCCGGGCCCCCCGCGACGGCGCGACGCGACGTCATGGGGAGACTCACATTTTCTTCCCGGCCGTCCAGCCGCCATCCACCGGCAGGATGCTGCCGGTCATGAAGCCGCATTCCTCCGAGGCGAGGAACAGGATCGCCGCGGCGATCTCCTTCGGCTCCGCCCAGCGGCCCAGCGCATGGATGCCGCGGATGGTGTCCGCCATCTCCGGATCCTGGAAGTAGCGCTCGGTCAGCGGCGTCCGCACCACGCCGGGCGCCACGGCATTCACCCGGATGCCCGCGGTGCCGAGCTCCATTGCCATCTCCTTGGTCAGCCCGACGACGCCATGCTTCGAGGCGACATAGGCGGCGCGGTTGGGCGCCGCGACCAGGCCGAGCGTGGAGGCGAGGTTGACGATCCGCCCGCTGCGCTTGGCAGCCACCAGGCGCTTCGCAAAGGCCTGGCTCGGCAGGAAGGTGCCGGAGAGGTTGATGCTGATGACGCGGTTCCATTCCTCGAAGGAGAGGTCGAGGACGGAGACCACCTCCCGCACGCCGGCCGAGTTCACCAGCACGTCCAGCCGGCCCAGCGCCTGCTCCGCCCCGGCGATGAAGGCGGCGGCGGAGTCCGGGTGGGCGACATCGACGCCGAGGCCGATGGCCTCCCCGCCCTGGGCGCGGATGGCGGCGGCCACCGCCTCCGCCCGCGCGGCATCGAGATCCCCGACCGCGACGCGGGCGCCTTCCCGGGCGGCGGCGAGGCAAACCTGCTCGCCGATGCCACTGGCCCCGCCGGTGACGAGCACCGCCTGATCCTGGAAGCGCATTCTGGTCTCCTCCGTGGTCTTGTTAGGCAAGGGCCTTGGCCTGGCGCCTTGGCAGGCTGAGCGCGACGCCGAGGCCGAGCGCATTGCCCAGCATGGCGAGGGCGATGGCGGCTGCATAGCCGCCGCTCAGGTCGAAGACGCGGCCGGCGATCACCGGCAGGGTGACGGCGGCGACACACCAGGCGATATAGAGCCGCGCCGCGATCTGGCCGTAGCGCGCCGCGCCCCAATAGGCGCTGATGGCCGCGGCGCTGCTGCCGCTGACGAGGCCGTAGCCGATCCCGATGCCGGCAAGACTGGCGACCGCGACGGCGGGGCCGGGAAAGGCGAGCAGGAGGATATCCGCCAGCAGCGCCAGGGCATGCGCCCCGGCCATGACGGCGGGCGCGGTGAAGCGGTCCGCCAGCACGCCGCCGCCGAGGCGCGCCGCGGCGATGCAGCCGGTGATGAAGGTGGCGGCGAGCAGGCCGAGCGCGGCACTGCCGCCATAGGCCCGGACGATGCCGGCAGCCTGGCCGATGACCGTGAGGCCCGAAGCGGCGGCGAGGAAGAAGACGCCCCAGAGCCGGAGGAAGAGGCCGAGCCGCGGCGCGCCGGCGCCCCGCGTGCTGGCGGGTGGCGCGACCAGGCTGAGGCCGGCCAGGGCGGCGAGCAGCGCCGCGGCAAGGCCCGCCAGCGCCAGCACCGCGGCGAGGCCGAGCAGCGTCGGGCGCAGCCCGATGCCCGCCAGCGCCCAGCCGAGCAGCGGCGCGCCGAGCATTGCCCCCAGCGGGTAGAGGCTGACCATGAAGCCGTTCACCAGCCCCTGCCGGCGGGTGAGCATCAGGTTCACGCCCTGCAGGAACAGCACATAGGCGATGCCGCCGCCGATGCCGAAGCCGCCGGCATAGCCGATGAGGAGCGCCGCAAGCCCTGTGGCCTGGGAGGCCAGTGCCGTACCAAGGCCGGCGAGCAACCCGCCTGCCGCGATCAGCACCGGCGCCGGAGCCAGCCGGTAGGCCAGCGGCGCCAGGTTCATCGCCAGGGTGTAGCAGACCAGGGTGGCGCCGAAGACGAAGGACAGCTCGGCCCGGCTGAGGGCAAGCTCCGCCTCCATCGGCCTCAGGAAGACGCTGAAGGCATAGACCGTGCCGAGCGGCAGGTTCAGCACCGTGGTCGCCAGCAGGGCGAGCGGCACCCGCCAGCGCGGGGCGACGCTCATGCCAGTTCGACCGCCACCTCCCCGAAGCCGGCGAAGCCGCCGGTGACGCGTTGCTTCCCCGGCACCCAGAGCAGGCCGGTGCAGCTTCCCGTGGTGACGATTTGCCCGGCCTCCAGATGCAGCCCGATCGAGGGGAGAAAATTCGCCAGCCAGACCAGGGGAGTGACAGGGTCGAGCGAGGGATTGCCGCCGATCCGCTCCACCTGGGTCTCGCCGCCCGCGGTCTGCTTCACGGGGAGATTTGGCAGGTCGAGGCTGCGCCAGTTCGGGACATCGGCGCCGAAAACGAGGCCGGCATGGGCGACATTGTCCGCCATGGCTTCCAGCGGGTTCACCGCGCGCGGGTCCTGGTAGCGGCTTTCCACCATCTCCATCACCGGGAAGGCGGCGGCGACGGCCTCCAGCACCTCCTCCCGGCCATAGGGCGTGGCGCGGGCGGGGAGGGGGCGGGCGAGGCGGAAGGCGACTTCCGTCTCGATGCCGATCCTGCCCTCGCGCGGCATCTCCCAGCTAGCGGGGGAGGGGCGGATGGTGGCGCCGTTCATGATGGCGGCGGAGGGGTCCTTGCCCGGAGGGGCGGCGCATTTATAGCCGCCGATGCTGCCGCCGATGCCGGCCAGCACGGTGCGCTGGACGGCAAAGGCCTCGGCGATGCTGGTGGGGGCGGCGGCGCCGAGGCTGGCGGGCTTCGACGCCTCCTTGCGTGCGGCGAGCAGCGCCTGGGCTGCCTGGGCGATCCTGTCCTCGGCCATCTTTCTTCCCCCCTTTCGCACGGCGAAGGACGCTATTGCGTCCAGGCGCGCCCGACGCGCGCTCGACACCGTCGAGCGCACCCTAAGCCCCAGCCATGAGGCCGTTTCCGTGTCAAGGACGGAGCCGCGCGAAGCGCGGTGCCGCTCCGCGGCATCCTTGACACGGAAACGGCCTCATGGCCCTCGCGACTGGTCGCCTTCGACGCGGTCGAAGGCGCCAGAAGCGCCTTGCGTGAGCGCAGGGAAGAATGAACGGAGACGGCGCGGGGCGGAAGCCCCGCCGGGCGCCTCAGCCCTTCCGCACATTATAGAAGAGCGGCGCGCCATTCAGCATGCCGGTCAGGTTGCGGCGATAGGCGGTGAGGTCCTTCCAGCGGCCGGTCGGGATATAGGGCACGTCCTGCAGCGCCTGTTCCTGCAGCTGCCGGGCGATGCGCTGGCGGTCCGGCAGCTCCGCCGCGGCCACCCATTCATCGCGCAGCGATTCGAGCTGCGGGCTGGTCGGCCAGCCGGGCCAGGCATTCAGCCCATTGCCGCGAATCGCCAGATGCGCGATCGGGTCCCAGAGGTCGAGCCCCGGCAGCAGGGTGGTGGTGCAGGTCCAGCCGCCCTGGTCCAGCGGCGCGCGGCTGGCGCGGCGTTGCAGCCAGACACCGAAATCCACCGGAATGATGTCGATGTTCATGCCGGCGCGGCGCATCTGCTCCGCCGCGACATTCACCTGCTGGCCCATGTTGAAGTAGTTGGCGGCGCTGAGGAAGCCGATCCGCTCCCCCTTGTAGCCCGCTGCTGCCAGGTCCCGCTTCACCTTGGCGTAGTCGCGCGGCGTGGTCAGCGCCGCCATCCCGGCATCGGAGGCCATGGGGCTGTCCGGGCAGAAGATGCCGATTCCGGCCTGCCATAGCGAGGGATCGGTGCCGGCGACGGCGGTCATGATCTCCGCCTGGTCGATGCAGCCCAGCACGGCGCGGCGGATGGCGGGGTTGTCGAAAGGCGGCTGCAGATGGTTCAGCCGCAGGATGCCCATATTGCCCGGCGGGTTGAAGCTGCCGATCACCACATTGCGGTCGCGCCGCAGCACCGGCAGCAAATCCGGCAGCACATCCTCGTACCAGTCCACCTCATTGCTCACCAGCGCGGCGGCGGCGGTGGGCGCATCGGGGATGACATGCCACTCCACCCGGTCGACATAGGCGACCTTCGGGCCGGAGGTGAATTGCGGCGTGCCGTCCGGGCGCGGGACGTAGCCGGGAAATTTCTCCCAGACGCTGCGGGCGCCGCTCACCTTCTCATTCGCCAAGTAGCGGAAGGGGCCGCTGCCCACCACCTCCGCCACCTGCTTGCCCGGTTCGGTCGGCACCAGCCGTTCCGGCATGATGACCGGGATGTAGCTGGTGCTCTTGCCCAGCGCATTCGGCAGCAGCGGGAAGGGGCGCTTCAGGCGGAAGGTGATCTCGGTGTCGGAGGTCGCGCTGACCTCATCCGTCGCGGCCATGAGGAGCTGGCCGAGCGTGTCCACCCGTCCCCAGCGCTTCAGGCTGGCGACGCAATCCTTGGCCAGCACCTTCTCGCCATCATGGAAGCGCAGGCCCTCCCGCAGGGTAATGCGCCAGCGACGGCCATCCTCCTCCACCACATGGCCGGCGGCCATCTGCGGGTGGGGGTTCAGCTTGTCGTCCACGCCATAGAGCGTGTCGTAGCTGAGGAATGCCAGGTAGCGCGTGGTGTAGGCGGTGCTGAAGACCGGGTCGAGGATGGATACATCCGCATTGGGCTTGAAGCGCAGCACGCGCTGGCCCTGCGCCACGGCCAGCGACGGCGCGGCGAATGCGGCCGCCGCTCCCTTCAGCAAGTCCCTGCGCTGCATGCCCCCGTCCCCCTCCTGCGTGTGGCTACTCCGCGGCCCAGGCGGCGGCGCGGCCCGGGGTGATGATGCCGTCTTCCAGGTCCCGCTGGATCAGCGCCGCCGGGCGGTCCGCTGGCTTGCCGTAGCCGCCGCCGCCGCCGAGGCTGATGGTGACGATGTCGCCCGCCAGCAGGTTGAAGCTGTCCTTGCTGCGCAGCTCGATCACCTGCCCGCCGCGCTTCACCTGGCAGGCGCCGCTGGCGCCCGGGCCGCCGCCGAACAGCCCGCTGGCCCGGCCGGTGAAGCGGTCCGAGTAGTGGGAGACGAGGGGGCCATCCACGAGGATCTCGTAGCTGCGGCTGAAGCCGGCGCCGCCACGCCGCGCGCCCACCCCGGCGCTGTCCGGCCGCAGCACGTAGTCCAGCACGCGGAAGAAGGAGAAATCCTGGTCCATTGCCTCGACCGGCGTGTTGCTGCAATTGGAGAGCGGGTTGTCCACCGCATCGCAGCCATCATTGCCGATGCCGGCGCCATAGCCGCCGCCATAGACCTCCAGATAGACCGACCAGCCCTTGGGCCCGAGCCAGGAGAGGCAGAAGGCCGTGGTGGTGTCGTAGCCCTGGGCGATGACCTTCTCCGGCACCGCCTGGGAGATGGCGAGCATCACCGATTCCCAGGCGCGCGAGGCGGAGACCATGCGCGCCCGCACCGGCGCAGGGTGGCTGGGGTTGAGCAGCGAGCCCTTCGGCGCCGTCACCTTGATGGGACGCAAAGCGCCATCGTTGAACGGAATGTCCGGGCTGGTCAGCGCCGCCTTGAGGCAGGAGACGGAGGCGGAGATGACCGAGGCGAAGGGACAGTTGAGGTTGGTGCCGACCTGCGGATCGGTGCCGGCGAAATCCACATCAATGGAATCGCCGGCGACGATGACGGCCACGCGCACGGTGACGGGGCCGCTGCCGAGGCCGTCATCATCCATCTGCGCCTCGCCGCGATAGGTGCCGTCCGGCACTTCGGCGATGGCGGCGCGCATCCGGCGCTCGGAATAATCCTGCAGCGCGGCCATGGTGGCGCGCAGCTTGGCCACGCCGTAGCGGGCAGCGAGCTCCTGCATGCGCAGGACGCCGATATTGTTGGCGGCGATCTGCGCGTCGAAATCGCCCATGGTCTGCTGCGGCACCCGGACATTGGCGCGCAGCAGGCGCTGGAAGCCACCGCCATGCCAATCCCGGTGGATGTTCACCTTCATCGGGGGGATGATCAGGCCCTCGGCATAGACATCCCGCGCCCCCGCATTCAGCCCGGGCGCGCCGCCGCCGAGATCCAGATGGTGGGCGACGGAGGCAGCGAAGCCGATCACCTCTCCCTCCACGAAGATCGGGTGGAAGAAGAAGACGTCCTGTAGGTGCTGGCCGCCGGAGTAGGGGTCGTTGATGACGAGGAAGTCGCCTTCCTCCAGGGTTTCCTTGGGGAACAGCGCCTTGCAGGGCTGGAAGATCGGACCGATGGAGCCGAGCTGCATCGGGATCAGCTCCGCCTGGGCGACGGTGAAGCCCTCCGCGTCCAGCAGCGCAGCGGAGCCGTCCCGTGCCTCCCGCAGGATGGTGGAGTAGGCCGAGCGGATCAGCTTCGCGCCCATCTCCCGCGCCGCGGCGATGACGGATTGGCTGAGGATGGCGTATTCGACGGGATCGAGTTCCATGGATCAGCCCTCCTTCCGCAGCAGCAGGTTGCCGGCGCCGTCGCGGGCACCGGACCAGCCGGGCGGGACCCAGATGGTGGAGGAATAGCCCTCGATCATCGCAGGGCCGGCCACGCCGGTCAGCGTCGCGGCGTCCAGCAGCCTCGTGCTGAGGGCGGCGCCGCCGGTCACCACCTCCGTCGTGGGCGGGCGGGAGAGGCCGGCGGCGCGTTCCTTCACCTCCGGCAGCGCATCCAGCCGGCGGCGGACGCCGAAGCGCAGGCCGACGAGCTCCACCTTCCGCCCTGGCTCGCCGCCATGCAAATAGACGCGGCGATGCGCGGCGGCGAAGCGCTCGGCAAGGTCGGCGGTGGTGAGGCGGGGCAGCTCGGCGGGATCGACGGCGACGGGGATTTCGAAGGCCTGGCCGATGAAGCGCATGTCGAGCTCGAGGCTGTGCTCCAGCGCGCCGGTGAGGCCGAGGGCGGCGAACTCCGCCTCCGTCGCGGCGCGCAGCCGGGCGGATTCGGCGGCGATGATGCCAGGAGTTTCCCCATCCAGCGCCACGCGGCGGGTGGCGCCGCGGATCTTCACGTAATCGGCGGAGAGCAGGCCAAGGGCGGAGATGACGCCGGGATTGGGCGGCACCAGGATCTCGCGGATGCCGAGCTCCTCGGCGATCTCGGCCGCCAGCAGGGGGCCCGCCCCGCCGAAGGGCAGCAGTGCGTAGTCGCGCGGGTCGCGGCCGCGCTCGGTGGAGACGAGCTGGATGGCGCGGACGATGTTGGCGACGGCCAGCCGGATGGCCGCCGCCGCGGCGCCACGCACATCGGTGCCGAGGCGCCTGGCGATCTCCTCGAAGGCGCGGTGCGCGGCATCCGCATCCAAGGACATGCCGCCGCCGAGGAAGGCATCCGGGCGGATGGTGCCGCGCACCACATGCGCATCCGTCACGGTGGGCTGGGTGCCACCGCGGCCATAGCAGGCGGGGCCGGGCTCCGCCCCCGCGCTGCGGGGCCCGACGCGCAGCATGCCGCCATCATCGATCCAGACCAGGCTGCCGCCGCCGGCGCCGACCGTCACGATATCCAGCACCGGCGTGCGGATGGGCAGCCCGTCCACCTCCGTCTCGGCGGCCAGCGAAGCCTCGCCCTCCTGCACCAGCGCCACATCGGTGGAGGTGCCGCCCATGTCGAAGGTGATGAGATTGCCCCGCCCGGAGCGCGCCGCCTGGCGGATGGCGCCGACCACGCCGGCGGCGGGGCCGGAGAGCAGGGCGCTGATGGCGTTGGCGCGCATGGCGCGCGCCGGCATGCGCCCGCCATTCGATTGCATGACGCTGAAATGCCCGGCGAACCCGGCCTTGGCCAGGGTTGCCTCGAAGCGGTCCAGATAGCCGTCGATCACCGGCTGGACATAGGCGGAGAGGGCGGTGGTGGAGGCGCGTTCGTATTCGCGGAATTCCGGCGCCACCTCATGGCTGGCGGCGATGCGGAGGCCGGGCAGCGCCTCGGCGATCAGCGCCTTCAGCCGCGCCTCATGCCGCGGCGAGGCATAGGCGGAGAGCAGGCAGAGGGCGACGGCCTGGAAGCCGCCCTCGGCCAGCGCCGGGATCAGCTCGCGCCTGACCGCCGCCTCGTCCAGCGGCGCGATGACGCTGCCATCGGCGGCGATGCGCTCTGGCACCTCGAAGCAGTCGCGGCGGCGCACCGGCGGGGCCGGCTTGGCGTAGTGCAAATCGTAGATGTTGCGGCGGTCATGCCGCTGCATGAAAAGGATGTCGCGGAAGCCCTTGGTCGTCACGAAGGCGATCGGTGCGCCGCGGCGTTCCAGGATGGCGTTGGTCGCCACCGTGGAGCCATGCACCAGGTCGGTGACGCTCGCCGCCGGGATGCCGGCCGCGGTCAGCGCGTTGAAGGCGCCGATATCCGGGCTGCGCGGGGTGGAGGGCACCTTGATGACCCGTACCTCGCCGCCCTCGATGGCGACCAGATCCGTGAAGGTGCCGCCAACCTCGATCCCGACGCGCATGCGCGGTCCTCCCTATAAGCCCAATTTGTCCAGCACCCGCATGCGGGCGATTTCCGACCAGACGCCGAGCTTCCAGAAGCGGTGGAAGGCGATGGGCTGCATCGGCGTGATCGGCATGTCGAAGCCCGCCTCGCCCTCGGTCAGCAGGCCGGCCAGCGCCTTGCCCATATGGCTGGCCATGGCCACGCCGCGGCCATTGTAGCCATAGGCGGCGTAGAGGCCGGGGGCGAGCACATGCACATGCGGCGTGTGGTCCTCGGTATAGGCGAGCTGGCCGTTCCAGGCTTCAGCCCATTCGATGCCCTTGAGCTGCGGCCAGAGAAGCTCCGCATGCGCGACGAGGTAGGCGACCGGCTCGGGCGAGGTGAGGTCCCGCTGCGGGCCGCGGCTGCCGATGACCAGGCGGTTGCCGTCATCGACGCGGTAATAGACGGTGACGCGCCCGGTCTCGTAGACGGAGCCGCGGAAGGGCACGATGCTCGCCGCGAGCTTCTGAGGTATCGGCGCGCTGGCGCGGACGGAGCTGTAGAGCGGCACCAGGCTCCGGGCGAGGCCGGGCCACAGGCTGTCCGTATAGCCATTGGTGGCCAGCAGCACCTGGCCGGCGCGGAGCCTGCCCTTCGGCGTCGCGATCTCCCAGCCATCCTTGCCCGGCCGCAGGGCGAGGGCCGGCGTGCCGCCATGGATGCGGGCGCCGAGCGCCATGGCCGCACCGGCGAGGCCGCGCGCATAGCTCAGCGGGTTGAGGTCGCCGCCGCGCGGGTCGAGCAGGCCGAGCGTGTAGAAATCCGTGCCCGTCGCCTCGCGCAGCGCGGCGCCTTCCAGCAGGCGCGTCGGGTGGCCGCGTTCCTCATACACCTTCTGCAGGCGGCGCAGCTCCTCCGCCGGCTTGCGGCCGATGGCGGCGCGCAGGGTGCCGCCCTGGCGCGCGGCGCAGCGGATCTGAAACCGGCGCACCAGGTCGAAGACGTAATCCGGCGCGGCATGGCTGAAGGCCACCATGCGGCGGCCGAGTTCGCCATGCTTGGCCTCGATCTCGTCCGGGGTGTGCTTGAGGCCGGGATTGACCTGGCCGCCATTGCGGCCGGAGGCGCCCCAGCCCGGCTCATTGGCCTCGATCAGCGTGACGGCGACGCCGCGCTCCGCCAGGTGCAGCGCGGTGGAGAGCCCGGTGAAGCCGCCGCCGATGATCGCCACATCGGCCGTGGCGTCGCCGTCCAGCGGCGGCGTCGGCGGCGCCGGGATGGCGGTGGCGGCGTAGAGGCTGCGCGGCAGCGGTCGCGGCGTGTAACCCGGCATGAAGGGCAGCTTTCGCCGCAACGGCGCCTGGGTCAAGCGGACTCGCCGCGAAAAAAGCGATGCGCGTTACTTTACTGCCCAAGCCGGCATCAGGCCCTGATGCGCGCGCCGGCAGGATCGTAGGGCGGCTTCAACGCGGCGGTGGCCGCGACGTGCCGCGTGCCGACCAGGATTTCGAAACGCCCGCTCGCCAGCCAGTCCGGCGTGACACCCTCGGCATTCTCCACATAGCCGAGGGCGATGCTGCGGCCGATGGTATGGCCGAACATGGCGGAGGTGGTGCGGCCGACCAGCACGCCGTCCCGGAAGATCGGCTCGTTGTGATAGAGCAGGGGCTCCGGGTCCTCCAGCGTGACGACCACCAGGCGCTTGGGCAGGGGCTGGCCGCGCTTCGGCAGCAGCGCCTCCCGCCCGATGAAGCCGCCGGGCTTGCCCCAGGCCAGTGCGAAGCCGAGGCCGGCCTCGAGGGGGGTGTCCTCCTCCCCGATATCGTGGCCCCAATGGCGGTAGGCCTTCTCGATGCGCAGCGAGTTCAGCGCGTGGTAGCCGGCATGGCGCAGGCCGAGATCGGCGCCGGCCTCGACCAAGACTTGGTGGACGCCAGCCGCGAATTCGCTCGGCATGTAGAGCTCCCAGCCCAGCTCCCCGACATAGGTGATGCGGGTGGCGCGCAGCCGGGCATAGGCGAGGTCGATGACCTGGGAGGTGGCGAAGGGGAAGGCGGCGTTGGAGAGATCGGCATCGGTGAGCCGTGACAGCAATGCGCGTGACTGCGGCCCCATGACCGCGATGGTGGCGAGGCCGGAGGTCGTGTCGAACGCCGCGCAACGGGCATCCTCCGGGATGTGCCGGCGCAGCCAGGCGAGGTCGCGGGTCTGGCTGGCGGCGGCGGTGACGACGAGGTAGCGGTCCGCCGCCTCCCGCGTCACCGTCACATCCGCCTCGATCCCGCCGCGCTCGTTCAGCCATTGGGTATAGACGACGCGGCCGGGCGGCACGGCGACGTCATTGGCGCAGATGCGGTTCAGCACCGCCTCCGCATCGCGCCCCTCCACCACGAATTTGGCGAAGGAGGAGAGGTCGAAGAGGCCGACCGCCTCCCGCACTGCGCGGTGCTCGGTGGCGGAGGCTTCGAACCAATTCTGCCTTCCGTAGCTGTATTCGTAGCGCGGCGCCATGCCGGGGGGCGCGAACCAATTGGCGCGTTCCCAGCCGGCGGTCTCGCCGAAGCAGGCGCCGGCCGCCGCCAGCGCGCCATGCAGCGGCGTGCGGCGGACGCCGCGGGCGCTGGCCGGCTGGCGGAAGGGCCAGTGCATGTCATAGAGCAGGCCCAGCGTCTCCACCGTGCGGTCCTGCAAGTAGCGCCGGTTGCGCTGGAAGGGCATGACCCGGCGGATATCCACATCCCACAGATCCATGGGCGGGTGGCCATCCACAATCCAGTCGGCCAGCACCTTGCCGGCGCCGCCGGCCGACTGGATGCCGATGGAGTTGAACCCCGCGGCGACGAAGGCGCGCTTCAGCTCCGGCGCCTCGCCCAGCAAATAGCGATCATCCGGGGTGAAGCTCTCCGGCCCGTTGAAGAACAGCCGGATGCCGGTCTCGGCCAGCGCCGGGATGCGCTTCTGGGCGAGCTCCAGCAGCGGCGCGATATGCTCGAAATCATCCGGCAGATGGCCGAATTCGAAATCCTCCGGCACGCCTCGCATGCCCCAGGGCTTCGCCACCTCCTCGAACCAGCCGATCAGCAGCTTGCCCTGTTCCGGCTTGACGTAGGTGCGGGAATCGGGGTCGCGCAGCACGGGCAGGTCGTGCGGCAGGCCGGGGATCGGCTCGGTGACGACGTAGAAATGCTCGGCGGCGTGCAGCGGCACGGCGACGCCGCATTGGGCGGCAAGCTCACGGGCCCAGAGGCCGGCGCAATTCACCACGTATTCCGCCTGCACCACACCCTGATCGGTCTCGACGCCGGTGACGGCGCCATGGGCGTGCAGGATGCGGGTGACGCGGAGGTTCTCCAGGATGCGGGCGCCACCCTGGCGGGCACCCTTCGCCAGGGCCTGGGTGGTGTCGATCGGGCTGGTATAGCCATCCTCCGGCAGGAAGACGCCGCCCAGCACGTCGCCGGCATGCATTTGCGGCCAGCGGGCGGCGGCCTCGGTGGCGCCCAGCATCTGCGCCTCCAGCCCGAAGCAGCTTGCCATGGCGGCACCGCGGGCCAGCTCCTCCAGCCGCCCCGGGGTGGTGGCGATGGCCAGCGACCCGCAGCGCCGGAAGCCGGTGGGCTGGCCCGTCTCCGCCTCCAGCCCGCGATAGAGCGCCGTGGTGTATTGCGCGAGGCGGGTCAGGTTCTGGGTGGCGCGGAGCTGCCCGACCAGACCGGCCGCGTGCCAGGTGGTGCCGCTGGTCAGGCGCTTCCGTTCCAGCAGCAGCACGTCCCGCCAGCCGCGCTTCACCAGATGGTAGGCGAGGCTGCAGCCCACCACGCCGCCGCCGATGATGACCACCTGGGCACGGTCGGGCAGTTCGGGCATGCGGGCCTCCGGAATTGAACGCGCCGCCAGCAGGCCATGGCCTGGGCGGCGCGGCAAGGAGGTTGGGCGTCACCGCCCGGACTCCCGGGTGCCGAAGGCCCTGCGGCCTTGGGCGGGTGGAGATCGAGGAGGGCAGGACCCTCCTCAATCCCTGTTCAGAGGATCCAGTTCGCCGTCGCCGCCGTGGTGTCGGTGAGGGTGAAGTGGGCCTCCCCGGCGCTCATCAGCGAGGCGGTGCCCGCCGCCAGCGCCTTGGCGTCATAGCTGACCGCATCGACATGGAGGTTGCGGTCCGTGTCGGCGGTGCCGCCATAGGCGTCGTTCAGGAACTTCACGGCCAGGGTGTGGTCGCCCGGGCCCCAGCTCCCCTGCACCGTCACCAGATCGGAAGCGCCGCTGTCGTGCAGCGCCTTCGCCGTCAGCGTGCCGCCGATCTGCTTGCCGTCCACCAGCACCACGTACTGGGCGTTGCCGTTGTAGGCATCCTGGCTGATCTTCAGCCCGATGCTGTCGCTGCCGCTGCCCAGCACGGTGCCGAGGTCGGTCTTGTCCGCCACGGTGAAGGTGGCGGCGCCGCCGCTGTTCTGCGCGACATTGGTGGCGACGGTGGTGCCGTTATAGGCCACGGAGTCGATGTGCAGGTTGCGGTCCGTGGTGGCGCTGCCGCCATAGGCGTCGTTCAGGAAGTTCACCGAGACGGAGTGGTTGCCGGCATCCCAGTCGCCCTTCACCGTGATGGTGTCGGAGGTGCCGGAGCCGAACAGCGCCTTCGCCGTCAGCGTGCCGCCGATCTGCTTGCCGTCCACGCTGATGGTGTACTGCGCGTCGCCGTTCCAGGCCTCCTCGCTGATCTTCAGCACCAGCGAGTCGCTGCCGGCGCCGAGGGCGATGCTGGCCTTGGCCGCCGCCGAGGGGATGGCGGTGGCGTCCTTCACCGTGAAGCTCGCGGCGCCGCCGCTGTTCTGCGCGACGTCGGTGGC
>NZ_JAMZIK010000128.1 GCF_024178315.1 Siccirubricoccus soli
CTGCCGGCGCCGAGGGCGATGCTGGCCTTGGCCGCCGCCGAGGGGATGGCGGTGGCGTCCTTCACCGTGAAGCTCGCGGCGCCGCCGCTGTTCTGCGCGACGGCGGTGGCGACGGTGGTGCCATTCTAGGCGATGGAGTCGCTGTGCAGGTTGCGGTCCGTCGTGGCGGTGCCGCCATAGGCGTCGTTCAGGAAGTTCACCGCGACGGGGTGGTTGCCCGCGGCCCAGTCGCCCTTCACCGTGAAGCGCGCGGCGCCGCCGCTGTGCTGCGCGACGTCGGTGGCGACGGTGGTGCCATTATAGGCGATGGAGTCGATGTACAGGTTGCGGTCTGTGGTGGCGGTGCCGCCCTAGGCGTCGTTCAGGAAGTTCACCGCGACGGGGTGGTTGCCCGCGGCCCTGTCGCCCTTCACCGTGATGGTGTCGGAGACGTCGGCGCTGTGCAGCGCCGTCGCCGTCAGCGTGCCGCCGATCTGCTTGCCGTCCACGCTGACGGTGTACTGCGCGTTGCCGTCATAGGCGTCCTGGCTGATCTTCAGCACCAGCGCGTCGCTGCCGCTGCCGATCGTCTTGGTGGCCGTGCCGGTGCTCGGCGCGGTGGGGGCGGTCGGCGCGGTGGGCGTGGTCGGGACGCTCGGGGTGGTCGGGACGGTGCCGGTGCCAGTGCCGTAGATGTCCACGATGATCGGGTGATCGCTCACCTGCACCGTGATCGCCTTGGTGTTCGCCGCGCTGGAGATGGCGGAGGTGCCGGCCATCGGGTCATAGACCTTCACCGTGCCGGCGGTCTGGCCGAGGGTGAGGGTGACCGGCTGGCTGGCGACGTTGATCGGGGTGCGGCTGCCCTCGTTCCAGATATCGGGCTCGGCCCAGATCACCATCTGGTAGTGGCCGTCCGCCTTCTGCAGCAGCATGGTCTTGCCGTTGCTGGACAGGCCGCTGACCGAGACGTCCAGGGCGCCGGTGGTGAAGCTGGCGGCGTTGGTCGCGTTGTCGGCCAGGATGGTGGTCAGGTTGTGGATGGCGGTCGCCACCTGCTTCGGCGAGCCGTCGCTGTGGAACAGGCCGAGGCTGCCCTCGATCTCGTTGGTGGGCGTCAGGCCGTTGTCCAGCAGCTCATAGAGGAAGGTGCGGGCGACGCCGGCATAGGCGGCGTCCATCAGCAGGTTGAGGTCGAGCTTGGCCTGCACCTCCTCGGTGACGCCGCCGCCGCCCCAGGCCATGTCATTGACGGCAGTGTAGTAGTTGGACTCGGTGATCTGCACCTTGTCCACCGGGTTCAGCAGCTTCGCCGCGGCGACGCCGGAGGAGATGTTGGCCCAGGGCTGGTCGCCATTGCCGAAATAGGGGTGCCAGGTGCCGTAGTCGGAGATGGCGCTCATGTCGCCCATCACCGAGGCCTGCTGGGCGGTGATGCCGCCGACGGTCAGGTTCAGGACCGGAATGTCCTTCAGCAGCGGGTTGGCGTTGGTCTGCTGGTCCAGCAGGGCCTGGACGGCCTTGCCGACCGCGAGGTTCGAGCCGGTGTTCTGGCCCTGGTAGTTCACGGTCCAGGTGTTGACTTCGTTGAGCCCCTCAATCGAGGCAACACTGCCGGGAACCGCCTGCACCAGCGAGCTGATGTGGCCCAGGTCCTTGGAGTAGTCGCCGGTCTCGTTGAAGGAAGTGGAGGTCGTGATCAGGTCGAACTTCACGCCCTTCTCGGCCAGGGACTGATAGAAGGGCAGGGTCCAGCCCTCATAGGGCACGCCATCGCGGACATATTTCACGCCCAGATATTCGATGGCCTTGGTGATATTGCCCTGGTTGGCATAGGCCGAGGCGCCATCCTGCCAGGCGATGTGGGTGTTGACGCCGATGGTGCCGAGGAAGTCGGCAGCCCGCATGGTCGTGTTCATCGCAGCCATGTGATCGTACTCACGATATTGTGTGCGATCTTCATCGCGAATCCGCGAGCGGATTTCAACTTAAAGTTGCTCTTTAAAATGTGATGTGCCACAAGCACCCTCGGCCCCTTGCCTCTCGGCTTTGTGATTCGATGCGAAGGGGAAGGCCGGCCCGAAGCGGGCAGGGCTTGGCGGAGGCCGGGCCGCAGGCGGGCCCGCCACGGAAATCATGCGGGAAAACAGCGGATTGGGGCCCAGGCGCCGGGGCTGCGCGGTGGCGCAGCGGCCTGGGCGCCGCAGGGCGCCGCCGCGGGCGGGGGATCCTGCTCAGGTCGAAAGGGCGGGCGCCCGGCCTGGACGCCCGCCGGGCGCCGAGCCGCTACAACTCAAGATTGAGCCGCATCGGAAATCACCTTGTCGGGCGATGGAAGGGGGGCGCGCCCGGTCCCGCTCCTGGCCGGCGGCGTCGCGGGGCGCCGTCCGGGCCGGCCCAGGGCGGGATCCGATCAGGCCGGTTCAGGCGGCCGGATGCCTTGCTCTGGAAGCACGGCATAGGGAGCAGCGCATCGCCACGCCGCCAGGCTGCACCGCGATCCGTCAGGCCGGAAGGGAAGCTGTCGCTGGCGGCGTCGCGCCGGCCGTGCCGTTGAAGCCGCGCCGGACCTGCATCGGGGGCATGGGCGGGCTGCCAGGCGATGCCGCCTGGCCTGAACCTGCCCTGGCCGCGGCCCCCGCCACGGCCACGGCCATGGGCTGTCGCCCCGGGGCAGCGGAAGCCGCCCCGGGGCCAGGCGAAGCCGCCGGGCGGCTTCGCGGCGCGTTACAGCGCCCAGTCGGCCGTGGCGTGCGGCAGGGCGAATTCCCTGGCGCCGTTGCTCAGCAGCGTCGCCGTGCCGTCGGAGACCTCCGCCCCGTCATAGCTGATGCCCTCGACATGCAGGTTGCGGTCGGCGTCCGGGCTGCCGCCATAGGCGTCGTTCAGGAAGTTGACCGAGACGCTGTGCGGCCCGTCCGACCAGTCGCCCTTCACGGTGACGAGGTCGGTCTCGCCGCTGCCGGCGCGGGCCTGCGCCGTCAGCGTGCCGCCCTGCTGCACGCCGTCCACGCTGATGGTGTATTGCGCATCGCCCTGGTAGCGATCCTGGCTGACCTTCAGCACCAGCGCATGGCTGCCGTCGCCGATCGTGGTTGAGCCTGCCTGCGGCGCGGCGCCGGAGCCGGGCGGTGGCGCCGCCGGCGCCGAGTGCCCGTCCGAGATCTCGATGATGACCGGATGATCAGTCACCTCGACCGTGACCCGGTCGGTGTTGGTCGCATGCGAGATCGCATAGGTGCCGCGCAGCGGGTCATAGACCGTGACCTCGTCGGCGACCTGGCCCAGGGAGACGGTGACGGACTGGGACGGCGCCCAGACCTCGCTGCGGCTGTCCATGCTCCAGATGACCGGCTCCGCCCAGAGGACGAGCTGGTGGTCGCCGTCGGAGCTCTGCAGCAGCATGGACTTGCCGCTATCGGACAGGCCGCTGATCGAGACGTTGAGCGAGCTGGTCGCGAAGCCCTCGCTGTTGCCGCCGTGGTCCGCCAGCAGTGTGGTCAGGTTGTGGATCGCATCCGCCACCGGCTTGGGCGAGCCGTCGCCGCGGAACAGGCCGAAGCTGCCCTCCAGGCTGCTGGTCGGGAACAGCCCGTTGTCCATCAGCTCGTAGATGTAGGTGCGGGCGACGCCCTGGTTCGCCGCATCCATCAGCAGGTTCAGGGTGAGCTTGGCCTGCACCGCCTCGCTCACGCCGCCACCGCCCCAGGCCATGTCGTTGATCGCGTTGTAGTAGCCGGTCTCGGTGATCTGCACCGGGTCGTACGGGGCCAGCAGCTTCGCCGCGGCGACGCCGGAGGTGATGTTCTTCGCCGGCTGCTCGCCGAGGCCGAAATAGGTGTGCCAGGTGCCGTAATCGGTCAGGTCGCTCATATTGCCCATGACCGAGGCATCTTCAGGCCGCATCCCGCCCAGGCTGAGGTTGAGGATGGGCACGCCCGCCAGCCCGGCATGGGCGTTGACCTGGTCATGCAGCAGGGCCTGCACGTCGCGGCCGATGGCGGTGTTCCATGCGGTGCTCTGGCCGTGGAGGGTGACCGGGTAGCGGTTGATCTCGTTCAGCCCCTCGATCGAGGCAACGCTGCCGGGCACGGTATTGGCCAGGACCTCGATGCGGTCGAGATCATGGGAATAGTCGCCGGTCTCGTTGAAGGACCGTGAGGTGACGATGACGTTGAACTGAATGCCGTGCCGCGCCAGCTCGGCATATTGGTCGAGCGTAATGCCCGCCACCGGCACGCCGTCCCGGACATGGTCGATGCCCAGGTAATCAAGCGCCGAGATCACCTTGTCCTGGTGAGAATAGGGAAGACCCGAATTTCGCCAGTCCAAGTGGGTGTTGACACCGATGGTGTCGATGAACTCAGCGGCGCGGAGGGAAACTTGAATATCTGCCACGCAATCCTGCCCGTGCTGTTGTGCGCGGCACCCAATGTTCGATTTTTCACTGCATTTCAACAGCAAGTTGCCGTAGCGGCAAAACCATGCCATCAGCACCTTGGCCGCGTGTAAACCGTTGCAGGAGATATTTGGAGGGACACTCTTACATAACTTGACGCAACATAGTCGCACTGGCGTAGCGACAGTCTTGTCGTCCAGCCGCTTTATCAACCAAAGGGTGATTTATACGGAAGGACTTTCTCCGGTCCTGCCGTGCAAGCCCTTGGTTCTATGGCCGGGGCAGAGGGCCCGCTGCCGTGCGGCGCGGGCGCGGCCAGCACCGGCCGGCGGGCGCCACGGCCCGCGGTCCAGGGGTGCTGGCGGCATGAAGCTACAGGAGTCAGGCGGCGGGGAGGGTGCCGAACAGGGCCGCCAGCCGCGCCGCGCGGTAGCGCTCCGCGAGGCGCAGCGCCGTCGCCTCCGGTGCCGCCGTCACCATCGCCCACCAACGCTGCACGGACTCCGCCGCGGCCGGGGGCGCCAGGGCCGGGACAGTGGGCAGGGTCTCCGCCGCCGCCCAGGCGGCCGCGCAGGCCGCTTCCAGCGCCGCCCGGCAGGCGGCCGGCAGACCCGCCAGCACCGCGGGCGGCAGGGCCAGCTCCACCACGGCGCCATGGGCGCAGCCCGGCGCGGGCGAGTCCGGCGGTGCGGCGCGGGTCACCGCCGCCAGGGGAAAGGCGTGCAACCCCCGCCGGGCGAAGCCCGCCGCCCACAGCGCCTGGCCATCCGCGGTGCCCAGCCAGTGCCGCAGCTCCGCCGCCGCCATGCCGCAGGGAAAGCCGGCGAAGGGCAGCAGCGCCGGGCCGGCCGGCCGGGCGCCGAAGGCCAGGGCGCCGCATTCCCCCGCCGCGCCCGGCACCAGGCGCAGCGACGTGTCCTGGAGCCGCGCCGCCAGCGCCGCGAAAGCCGCCTCGGCCCCCGGCGCGACGCGGATGCCAAGCAGCGTGAGGCCCGCCCGCGCGGCTGTGACCGGCATCGCCAGCGCTGGCAGGTGACGTCGCCGCAGCATTTCCCTACCTACCTCATCGTTGCACTGCACAGGGGCCAGGATGGCAGACGAATCCGCGCAGCGGCAGGCAGTCTTCCGGGTGGATCGCGCGGATGTTGTCGCCGCCCTTGGCGCCGATGGGCTGCACCGTCCGCTCTCCATCGCCGCGCTGCGCGGCTCCCGCCTCGTCTCGGTGCGGGATCTCGGCGCGATCGGCGATGGCCGGCGGCACCCGCTCAGCGAGCGCTACGGCAGCCTGGCGGCAGCGCAGCGCGACTACCCGCGCGCACAGAGCCTGAATGACGAGATCGACTGGGCGGCGACCCAGGCGGCGATCGACCTGGTGGCGGCGAGCGGCGGCGGCACCGTGCTCTCGCCCGCCGGCACCTATCTCTGCAACCGCAGCCTGCTCTTCCCGGAATGCCGGGAATGGGGGGAGCGGGGCGCCGAGGTGAACTGGCTGGGGGAGGGGAAATACGCCACGACCTACCACTGGCCGGTCGATCTCGGTCCCGGCCAGGCCGCGGTGCTCTGCCCCGGGCGGCGCGACCCGGGCGGGATGTATGAGGGGGTGTGGCAGGATATCGGCCTGCTCGGCCCCGCCCGCGCCGCGCCGGCACCCGGGGTGATGCCGGCGGCGATGGATGGCTGGGGCTGGGGCGCGCGGCGGCGCATGGTGCGATGCCTGGCCAGCCGCTTCCGCGCCGGGCTCAGCATCGTCGGCGACCATTCGCGCTTCGAGGACGTGATCTGCCGCGAATGCTTCTACGCGGTGCATTTCGCGGTGCCGAGCGAGTCGCTCTACGGCGACCTGCTGTTCGAGAAATGCATGTTCTCCGGCTGCGCCATGGCCGCCATCGCGGTGGCGCCCGAGGCTCAGATGGGCGGCTGCACCCTCATCTCCTGCTATGTCGGCGGCTCCCCCTACGCGCTGCTGAAGGAGGCGGCGCCGCGCGGCCGGGGGAAGGACGATGTGCTGATCAGCAACTCCGTCTTCCTCAACTGCATGTTCGAATATGTCGGCAATGCCTGGATCCAGGATGCCAATGCGCCGCGCCGGGCGGCGCTGCGCAAGGTGACCTTCGACACCTGCTACTTCCAATGGGCGAATGAGAGCCGCTGGGCGCGGGCGCCGCGGCAGGCGCTGTGGGACATCCACCGGGCGGAACATGTGGTCTGGCGGCAGCCGAAGGAGCCCTTCGCCACCATCCCCGGCGACCAGGCGCTGCTGAAGGTGGCGCGGGCCGAGAGCTGCGAGATCTCCGGCCATGTCGGGCACCTTCTCTATAATTGCGCCCAGGCCCGGCGGCCGCTGCTGCACCCGGAGACGGTGCAGGACGACAGCTTCCGCGGCTGGAGCCTGACGGAGCCGGGCGGCTGGGAGGCGCGCTTCGCCGCGGTGGCGGCGGAGGGGCCGGGGGTGGAGCGGGGCCAGGTGCTGGAATGGGCGCCGGGCGGGCGGGTGCGGATGGGCCGGCCGGGGCCGGTGCCGGTAGCGGGCATCTGCCTGATGGCGGCGCCGCCCGGCGGGGTGACGGTGCTGGCGGTGCGCGCCGGGTCCATCTCGGTGCGGGCGCCGGAGGGCGGCGCGGATGGCTGGCTGGTGAAGGGGCCGGGCGGCACCGCGGTGCCGGGGGGACGCGAGGGCGCGATCGGCTGGTGCTTCTATGCCCGCGACGGCATGGCGACGGTGGCGCTGGGGTAGGCACTGCGCCCGGCGCCCAAGGCGGCGGGGGGGGCTGCGGCCGGGGCCCGGGCCCGTCCGCCTCCGGCGGTGCCCTTCGCCTCAGTCCCGCCGCTCGTACAGCGTCACCGTGCCGCGGGCATCGGCCAGAACCCAGCTTTGCCGCGGTGCGTAATCGGCCGCCAGCATCGCCTCCTGCGCCTCCAGCGCGGCGACGTCCCAGGCCACGGCGTTGTTGCGCCAAGCCTCGTGGAACACCACGAAGCGCGGCTTCTGCGCCAGCAGCCGGGCGCGTTCCTCCGGCACCTCGGCATCCACCAGGCGGGAGCCGACGAGGTGGGACGGCCAGGCATGCCGCACCGGCAGGGGCGAGTCCGCCAGCAGGTAGATCACCGGCGCGTAGTTGGAGACGTAGAGCTCCGCCCCGGGCGGCAGGGCGGCGGCGACCTGCCGCGGCACATCCTGCCGCACCCGCGCCGTCGCCACCTCCAGCACATCCTGCGCCAGCGGCATCAGCCCGAGGAAGACCAGGGCCAGGGCCGCGAGCTGCGGCGCCAGGCCGGGCGCCGCCAGGCGCCGCGCATGCAGCACCAGCATCGCCGCGGAGATCACCGCCATCGGCGCCAGCAGCGGGATGAAATGGTGGTCGAAGAAGCGGCTCTGCAGGCAGAGCGCGATCGCCTCTCCCACCCACCACAGCGCGATGGCGAGGAGGGCGAAGCCGCGCGGCAGCAGCCGCAGCGAGACCGGCAGCAGGGCGAGCGCCGTGAGCCCGAAGAGCGGCCAGGTCTGCACCAGCGAGATGCCGATCCAGCGGAGGCGCTCCGCCCAGGCGCCGCGCACATGCTCGCTGAAGCTCACATAGCCCGAGGCGAAGCCGAAATTGGCGTGCAGGAAGGCGTCCAGCGCCCCGGCCTGCCAGAAGATGCCGATGGCGAGCAGCGTCGGCAGCAGCAGCCCGGCGGAGAAGAGCAGGCCCATCCCGACGCAGCGGAGGAAGCCGAAGCGGGCCCGCAGCAGCGCCAGCAGCGCCGCGGCGGCGACCAGGGAGGCGGGGATCGCCGGCACGTACTTCACCGTGACGGCAATGCCGGCGGCGAGGCCCGCCAGGGCGAAGCGCCAGGCCAGGGCGCCCGGTGCGCGGGGCCGCGCCGCGTCGATCAGCAGCAGCACGGCCACCGCGGTGAAGGGCGCCTGCAGCGCCTCCGTCATCAGCTGCACGCCGCTGAGCCGGGCGGAGAACACCACCCAGAGCAGCGCGGCGCCGAGCGCCAGCAGCCGGTCCGGCAGCAGCCGCCAAGCGACGCCGTAGATGGCGCCGCCGGCGGCGGCGACGGCGAGGATGGCCAGCCAGCGCGCCGCTTCCACCGTCGGGCCGAGCAGCGTCATCGCCCCCGCCAGCAGCACCGTGCTGCCCGGCGGCTTGTGGTCCCAGAAGGTGATGTAGGGAAGCTGGCCCTGCAGCACCTCCCGCGCCGCCATCAGGAAGGCATGCTCGTCCCAGGAGGCGGCGTTCTCGAAGGTGGAGATGGACAGCGCCGGCAGCCGCAGCGCCAGCGTGGCCAGCAGGATCAGGCCAAGGTCGAGCAGCAGGCCGCGCGCGGCGACCCGGCCGGGGGTATAGGAGAGGCCGGCCGCGCTCACGCCGCACGCCCCAGCCCGGCGGAGAGGCCGAGGCGTTCCCGGATCTTGGCGGCGAAGTCCAGCGCCGCCTTGCGCGGCCCGCGCTGCGGCACTCCCATGAAGCGGCGGCTCATGCTGTTCAGCGCTTCCGGGGACAGGGCGAGCGGCGAGGCCTGAGCGCCCTCGAGGGCGTGCCACATGCGGCGGAAGCCGAATTTCTTCTCCGAGGGCAGATGCCAGAGGGTGAGGTCAAGATCCTCCGGCCTGGCATTCGCCGCGTCGTAATTGGTCCAGATGCGGCGGACGATGTCGTTCGCATTATAGGGCCGGACGCCGAGGGCGACGGCGATGATGCTCCAGACATGCTCCTCGGTGCGGATCGCGTCCGGCTGCTCCGCCTCGGCGCAGGCATAGTCCCACAGCACCTCCGCCATGGGCAGCGCCTGGCGGCACCAGCCGACGGTGAAGGCGGAGAATTCGCCCCCCTGGAATGGCATCTCCCCGTCCGGCCCGCGGCCGAACAGCTCCTCCGCCATCGCCGCCATGCGGCGGCGGGACATGCCGTTGATCAGCACCTCCCCCTGGTAGTTCTTCTGGTCCTCCGGCCGCAGCGTGTAGAGCAGGCATTGCTCGGCCTGCAGCCGCGCCTCGAAGGGCGCGAAGGGGCGGCGCCAGATGCAGTCGCTGTCGGCCAGGAGCAGGGGCGGGGCTCCCTCCTGCGCCGCGAAATGGCGCAGGATGTCGATCTCGTAGAACACGTTGCCCCAGCGGGAGGCGGCTTCCGGCGGCAGCCGGTGGGTCAGCGGCAGCGTCACCTCGGTGACGCCCAAATCCCCCAGCAGCGCCCCGATGCGCGGCGGCGCCGCCTCCGCAACCCGGCGGTTGCAGTAGAGCTGCAGCTCGTTCCCCGGGTTGTGGATGCGGGCCGAGAGGAAGAACAGCGCGATGCAGCGCCAGTACACTTCCTGGAATTCCGGCCGCGAGGAATCGACGCCGACCGAGGGGTACTCGCTGGCTTCGGCCTTGCCGTCCAGGACGATCCAGGTGGCGATGGTGGTGGTCAAGCTCATCGCTGCCCTCCGAGTTCCGCGGCACGGGCACGGCCCCCCGCCAGCGCCAGGCCGATGGCGAGCCAAGCAGGAATACCGTGCTCTCCGGCATGAATGGCCCCGAAGGGCAGTTGCACGATCCAGCCGACCACGATGGCGGCGTAGAGGAAACCCTCGCCCGGCAATTTGCGTGCCAAGGTGACCACCCGCACGACAATCAGGAAGAGCGCGCAGAAGAAGACCAGCGCCGCCGGCAGGCCGAGCGCCACGCAGGTGACGAGCAGCCCGCCATCGATGTAGCCCGGCCCGCCCGCGGTCTGCCCGACCAGGGAGCCGCTGCCGGTGCCGAGGCCGTAGCCGGTCAGCAGCTCCTCGCCGCGGCCGAGGAACTGCTCATATTGCTGCAGCCGGTCCTCGCCGCTGGCGTCGCTGCGCAGCTCCGTCAGGCTGCGGAAGCGCTCGCCGAGGGTGTATTCCATCTCCGGCACGGTGCTGAGGGCGCCGAGGGAGAGGATGACGGCGAAGCTCGCCATCAGGATCCGGCCGCGTTCCCGTACCGGGCCGATGAGGGCGACGCAGCCGATGGCGAGCACCGTGCCCGCCCAGATGGCGCGGTACTGGGCGAGGCCGATCGCCAGCATGATGGGCAGCAGGCTGGGCACCGCGAAGGTGACCGGCAGGGCTAGGGCGAAGAGCATCGCCGCCATCAGGAAGGCGCCGAGCGAGCCGGCCGAGTGCATGGTGCTGAAGACGCGGATGCCGTAGGGCTCCGGCGTGCCGATGGAGGTCATGCCCTCCTGCCGGACATTGGAGACCCATTCGATGTCCCAGGCCGTGGGGGAGACGAATTGGTGGATGCCGTAGAGCGCCATCAGCACCCCGGACAGGACGAAGGCCAGCACCACCACATGGCGATAGGCGGCGCGGCGCGACGCATCCGCCAGGATGTGCAGCGCCAGGAAGGGGCCGATGACCCATTTCAGCGATTCCACCATCGCCGCCAGCAGCCGGTCCTGGAACACCGCGACCAGGACGCCGTAGACGATGCAGGCGAAGAGCGCGAGGAAGGCGCCGGCGTAGCGGGCCCCGGGGCGCAGCATGTAGGGCACGCCGGTGACGCCGGCCCAGAGGCAGGCGACATAGGGGGCGAGCAGCACCGTACTGCTCGGCTCGTAGCCCAGGTCGTAATCCGCCATGCGGCGGATCATCGGCGAGGCGGCGAAGAGCCAGATGCAGAGGCCGAGATACCAGGGCGAGCGCCTGGCATGCAGCCAACCCGCGACGGCGAAGGCGATGAGCGGGTAGAGGGTGCGGTTGAAGCCGGCCAGCCCCAGCACCTGGAAGCCGAGCGGCAGCAGCAGCGCGGTGCCGGCGGCCACCGCCGCCTCCGCATTCCAGAAGCGCCAGAGGCTGAGCTGGGTCCGGCGCGGCGCGACGGTGCTCGCGCTCATGCCCGGCGCAGCCCCTGGAGGAAGAGGCGGAACTCGCCCGGCTCCGGCCGCAGGCTGGGCAGCGCCATGCCGAGGCTGCGCCGCACCCCGGCCAGCAGCACCACGATGCGCACCACGGCACCGAGGGTGAGGCCGATGGCGACGCCCATGGCGCCGAACGGCCCGACCATGCTCAGCATGGCGGCGAGGGAGGCGGTGAAGCCCGCCCCCTGCGCCCAGGAGACCATGCCCGGCCGGCCCAGGGCGAAGTAGAGCTGCGCCACCACTTGGCCGAGGCACGACACCGCCGCCTCGATCACCAGCACCCGGAACAGGATGTTGGCCGGTCCGAAATCATTGCCGTAGACCAGCCGGATGGCCGGGCCACCAAGGGCGAAGCCGCCGGCGATGACGACAATCACGGCGAGCAGCACGAAGCGGAAGACCCGGTCGTGCAGCGCCTTGGCTTCCTCCGGCGCGCGGCCGGCCATGGCCGCCATGCCGACCGAGGCGACGGTGGACTTCACCACCTCCATCAGCCGGGACAGGGCGAAGGCGACGGCGTAGAGGCCGAGCTGTTCCGGCGCGATGGTGGCGACCAGCACGATGCGGTCGAGGAAGTAGGAGAAATTCGCCAGCAGCCCGCCCGGCGCGGCGCGCAGCGCGAAGCCGCCGACCGGGCCGAGGAAGCCGCGAATGCCGGACCAGCGCGGCCAGTGCTGCGGTCGCAGCCGCCAGAGGGTGACGCCGAGCGTCGTGACGCCGCTGGTGAACATGCAGGCCGCGGCGAGCTGCGGCGACATCGGCCAGAGCAGCGCGGAGAGGCCGAGCAGCACCAGGTAGAAGCCAGGATCGGCGATGCCGTAGCGGTTGGCCAGGCCCTGCTTGTCCAGCCCCGCGAGCACCGACTTCAGCAGCATGCCGGTGAGGTTGAACAGGGTCAGGGCGCAGCTTGCCGTGGCGAAGGCGACGATGGCGGGCGAATAGCCGTCATGCATGGTGTAGGGCACCACGGCGGCGCCTATGGCGGCGGTGACGACGCCGAGGCTGAGGCCGAGGACGAGGCTTGCCCCCATCACCTCGCGCCGCGCCGTCGGGCTTTCCCGCAGATGATAGATGACGGCGTAGGGCAGGCCGGCCAGCGCCAGCGAGGCGAGGAATTGCGGCCAGAAGATGATGGCGGCCAGTTCGCCGCGGCCTTCCGGCCCCAGCAGCCGCGCGGTCAGCAGCCCGGTGCCGACATTGATCAGCACGATCAACATCTGCACCGACATGGTCTGCAGGAAGAGGGCATGCGCGCCGCGGCCGCGCAGCAGCGCGGCGGCGTAGCCGGCAAGGGCTGTCACGCTCACTCGCCCTTCCCGTTGATCAGGGCGGCCGGCGGGTGCGGCACGCGCGGCGCCTTCTGCGCCTCCCAGAGCGAGGCCCAGCGCAGCCATTCGGCATGCGCCACCATCATGCCCTGCACGATGCCGGCCTCGCCCATCCGCCAGCCGCCGCAGGCGATGTAGCACCAGGCGAAGCGCAGCGGCGGATGCACGAAAAGCCGCCAGATGCTGCCGCGCTTGCCACGGAGCTGCATCTGCTCCACCTCCAGCTCCACATTGCCCAGGTAGCGGCGGAGCTGCTCGCCGAGGGTGAAGCTGCGCCAGTGCAGCAGGATGCCCGGCAGCGGGATGGAGCGGCCAGGCACCTGCACTTCTTCGTGAATGAGCTGCTCGGGGTTCCAGCGCCCATGGGCGCGGTGGAACAGCCGGATGAAGGCGCGGTTGCGGGCGCGGTTCTTCAGGTTGGGGAAGAGCTTGCCGAAGAACTCGTCCCGCCGGTCCAGGCAGAAGCCGTCGCGCGGGTCCGGGTTGGCCGCCATGGCCTCGCGGATGGCGCGGGCGAGGCGGGCATCCACCACCTCGTCGGCGTCGAGGCACAGCACCCAATCGTGCCGCGCCAGCTCCACCGCCCGGTTGCGCTGGGCGGAGAAGCCCAGCCAGGGCTGCTCGAACACCCGGGCGCCGAGGCTGGCCGCGATCTGCCGCGTGCCGTCGGTGCTGCCGGAATCCAGCACTACCACGTCGTCGGCCCAATCCATCAGGGCGCCGAGGCAGCGGCTGATCACCGCCGCCTCGTTCTTGGTCATGATCACGACGGAAAGCTGCACCTTGTCCGTCGTGCTGGGCGGCAGCGCGTCGAGCATGGCGGCACTCATGCCTCGAAGTACCGGTTGCGGGTGCCGATGGCGTAGGTGGCGCCGCTGCCGTATTCCGGCAGGCGGTTCGGGTCGGCGTCGTTCAGCACCACGCCGAGCAGCTTCACCTGCGCCGTGGCCAGGTTGCGCGCCGCGGCGCGCAGCGCGGCCACCGGCGTGCGGTTCCAGCGGGAGATCAGCATCACCCCCTCCACCTGGCCGCCGACCACGGCGGCATCGGTGACCAGCGCCGCCGGCGGCGTGTCGATGATGACGTAGTCGAAGGCCTGGCGCGCCTCGTTCAGCAGCCGGCGCATGCCGGGCGCGGCGAGGACGTCCTGCGGCGGCGCGATCGGCGCGCGGTCGCTGGCATGGATCACCTTCAGCGGCGTCGCATGATCGGTCAGCACCACGGCATCGAGCGGCAGCTCGTGCTCGATGGCGGCGGCAAGGCCCGGTTCCGAGGGCGGCCGGCCCCAGATCAGCCGCGCCACCTTCGGCTTGCGCAGATCGGCGTCGATCAGCAGCACGGAGAGGCCGGAGACCGCCATGCTGCGCGCCATGGACAGCGCGATGGTGGTCTTGCCCTCGCCCGGCAGGGCGGAGGTGAGGGCCAGCGTCCGCGCGCCCGGCGCCAGGATCTCGAGGTTGCGCTGCTGCAGGGCCAGCGCGCTGCGCAGCGTCCGCATCGCCTCGGCGATGGCGGATTTCGGCCGCTCCACCACCCGGCGGTGCATGGGCGAGCGCAGCGGCGAGCGCGGCAGGGTGCCGAGCGCCGGCGCCCCCACCAGCTCCGCCGCTTCCTCGAGCGAGGTGATGCGGGAGCGGAGGCGTTCCCGCAGCAGCGCGACGCCGACGCCGGAGCCGGCCGAGGCCAGGAAGGCGGCCGCGAGGAAGAGCGGCACGTTGGGGAAGCTCGGCCGCAGCGGCACGCCGGCCGGAGAGATCATCCGCGCATCGGCGCGCTGGATGCCTTCCTGCGCCGCGAACTGCTTCTGCCGCACCAGCAGGTTCTCATACAGGGTGCGGGTCGCGGTCGCCACGCGCTCCAGGTCGCGCGCGCCGGTCTCGGCCCGCTCGTTCTCGGCCATGCGCTGCTCAAGCTGGGCGACGGAGCGCTGCAGCTCCTGCACCCGGACCCGGGCGATCGCCGCCTCGCTCGCCTGGACGCGCATGATCTTCTGCACCTCCTCGGCGATCTTGGACTGCACCTCGGCCACTTCCGCGCGGGTCGCCAGCACCTCCGGGTGCCGGCTGCCGAGGCGGCTCGCCGCCTCGCTGGCGCGGCGGCGAGCGGTCGCCTCCGCCTCCCGCAGGCGGGAGATGGTGTCGGAGGAGATGACGGCAAGCTCCGAATCCCCGCCGCCGGATTGCAGCCGCGCGGTCTGGGCGCTGCGCAGCCGCGCTTCCTTCGCCGCGAGGTCGGCCCGGGCGGCGGCGAGCTGGTTGTTCACCTCGGAGAGCTCCTGCGCGACGATGGAGACGCCGCGCGGGGCAAAGAGGTTGTTGCGCTCGCGGTACTCCTGCAGCGCGCGCTCGGCCTCGCGCAGCCGGCCCGCCTGCTCCTCCACCTCCTCGGTCAGCCAGGTGCCGGCGACGGACAGCGCCTCCCGCTTCGCCCGCCGCTGCTCCTCCACGTAGAGCGCCACATGGCGGTTGGCGATGCGGGCCGCCAGCTCCGGATCGGCGGACTGGAAGCCGACGGTGATGGCGAAGGACCGGCCGTCATTGAAGACGGAGAGGTTGTTCCGGTAGAGGTCGACGGCATAGGCCGTGCGCTCCGCCAGGCTCGTCGGCGTCGGCGGCGGGGCAGGCGGCAGCAGCCGCCACTCGGCGGGCAGGCGCAGCGCGTCCTCCGCCCGGCGCAGCAGATCCAGCCCGTGGTTCAGCAGCATCTCCTTGCGCGAGACGCGCGGGCGGAATTCCGGGTTGTCCACCAGCCCGAGATCGGCGACGACGCGCCGCGCCAGCTCCTCGCTGCCCAGCAGCTCCACCTGGCTGCGCACGATGGTGCTGTCCAGCGAGGCGGTGGGGCCGATCAGCGGCCCGCGCACATCGCCGAGATTGAGCTCCCGCATGTCCAGCAGCACGAGGGCGGAGGCGCGGTAGCGCGGGCTGAGCTGCAGGATGGCGGCGGCGGCCAGGCCGAAAGTCACCAGCACCCAGGCCAGCAACAGCAGGCGGCTGCGGCGCAGCGCGGCGAAGGCGGTGGTGAAGCCGCCTTCCTGGCGGAGCTCCGCAGCGTAGGGCGCCGGCGCATGCATGGGAGCAGCGGCGGCGGGCAGCGCCGGTCGGGTGAGGGGGTCTGGAATCATCGCGCGTCTATCGCTCCTGGGGGCAGGGCAAGGGGGGGTCAGCCAGCCGGGCGGGCCGCCAGCTCCGCCGGCGGAAGGCGTGCCGCCGGGCGCGGCGGCCTAGGGCCCGCCGGGGCATGCGCGGCCACGATCTCCTTCAGCTGGGCGCGGAAGGCGACCGCGTCGAAGGTCTCCGCATGGGCACGGATGACCTCGGAATCGTAGTGCTGCGGCCGGAAGGCGGTGAGCGTGTCGATCAGGCTCTCGGCATTCTGCTCGGGGAAGAACTCGCCGGTGACGCCGGGCCGCACCGTGTCCAGCGCGCCGCCGGCGCCGAGGGCGATGACCGGCCTGCCGGCGGCCATGGATTCCAGCGGGGTGATGCCGAAATCCTCCACCGCCGGCAGGATCAGCGCCGTGCTGCGGGCGTAGAGCGCGGCCTTCTCCTCGCCGTCCACCCGGCCGACGAAGCGGATGGTGGGGCCCGCCATGGCGCGCAGCCGGGCCGTGTCGCGGCCGTCGCCCGCCACCACCAGCGGCAGCTTCAGCCGGTTGCAGGCCTCGATCGCGATGTCGGCGCGCTTCCAGCCGACCAGGCGCATCAGCAGCAGGAAATGCTCGCCCGGGCCCTTGCCCATGCGGAAATCCGCGACGCGGATCGGCGGCGGAAGGATCTGGCTGTCCCGCCGATAGTACTTGCCGATCCGCTGCTGCACCAGCCGGCTGGTGGCGATCCAGTGGTCCACCCGCATCGCCGCCACCGCATCCATGGTGCGCAGCAGCGGCAACATCGCCGTCACCGCCCCGCGGGTGAAGCGGCCCATCCGCTCCCGCTCCGCATAGCCGTGGAAATCCCACAGGAAGCGGCCGGGCGAATGGCAGTAGCAGATATGCGTCGCCTCCGGCCCCACCACGACGTTGTGGGCGAAGTTGAAGGAGGAGCTCAGCACGACGTCGAATTCCGAAAGGTCGAAGCCGTGCATCGCAATGGGATGGAGCGGGAAGATGGCGCGCTGGAGGCGGCGCGCGCCCGGCATCCGGTCCAGCCAGCTGGTATGCACGTCCCAATGCCGGAAATGCGGCGGCAGGCCCTTCTCGTTCCACAACGGCAGGAAGACCGGAGCGTCCGGGAAGGCCGCGTGCATCTCCTCCAGCACCTTTTCAGCACCGCCATACTGGCCGATGCTGTCATGGATGATGGCCAGCTTCATCGCGGCATTCCTTGGGCGGGAGCGGGGGCGGCCACCGGCGCGGCGCGCCCGGCGCCGGCATGGCGGGCGGCCAGCACCGCATCGAAGCTGCGCGCCACGGCGGCGCAGAAGGCTTCCGGCCGGAAGCGCGCGGCATCCCGCGCCGCGGCCTGGCCGAAGCCGGCGCCGCGCGGGCCAAGCGCCTCGGCCATCGCCTCGGCCAGCGCGGCGGCGTTGGCGGGCGGCACCAGCAGGCCGGTGCGGCCATGCGTCACGATCTCCGCCGTGCCGCCGACATCGGTCGCCACGATCCGGCGGCCGAGGGTCAGCGCCTCGATCAGCGCCATGCTCAGGCTGTCATGTCGCACCGAGGCCTGCACCACGACATCCATGGCGGCGAGGCAGGCGGCGACATCCGGGCGGTGGCCGGTGAAGCCGACGCGGCCGGCGAGCTCGGGCGAGCCGGACAGGGCCTTCAACCGGGCAAGGAAGGGGGCGTGGTCCGCCAGCGCCAGGCCGCCGACGATCCAGAACCGTGCCTGCGGGTGCTGCGCCGCGAGCCGCGCCGCGGCGGCGAGGAACACGTCCTGCCCCTTGCGCGGCTCGATCACCCCGAAGACGCCGATATGCGGGCCGGGGCCGGCGGCCAGGATATCCGCCGCCGGCGTCGCCGGACCGCGGGCGAGGAAGCCAGGATCGACACCGTTATGCACCGTCTCGCAGCGCTCCGCCGCGATGCCGAGATGCGCGAGCAGCGCCTGCCCGGCGCCGGAGACGCAAAGGAAGCGGTCGCAGGCCGTGGCCGCCAGGCGCTGCGTCAGCGCATAGGGCAGGTGCACCGGCAGCACCTCGTGCATGTGCTGCACCAGGGGCAGGTTCAGCCGTCGTGCGGCGCGCATGGCGTAGAGCGTGCCGACGGGATGGTGGGTGTGCAGCAGCGACACCTCCGCGGCCCGCGCATGCCGCTCCACCGCCGCCGCGCCGGCGCGCCAGGCGAAGGGGTAGCGCAGCAGCGACATCGGGTCGCGCGTCACCTTCATGCGATCGAAGTCGCAGGGCAGCACGGTGCCGCCGGCAGCGGTGACGGCGCGCGGCAGCTCGCCCTCCGGCGGGCAGGCGAGCAGCACGTCCCAGCCATGCGGGCGCAGTCCGGCGGCGAGGGTGACGATCACCCGCTCCACGCCGCCCATATGGGCGACGCGGTTCACCATCAGCACGCGGCGCGGTGCGGTATCGATCATCGGGCGGGCTCCCGCGCAGGGGCGGGACGGGACTGGCCAAGGGGCAAGGCAGGTTTCCTGGTCAGGTCGAGCGGCCTGGGCCGCGGCGCGGCCTCTGGCGTGCGATGCATCCGGCGTCGCTGTCGCATCGCGCTCCGCTCCTTCGTCGAATCGCGTGCTGCGGGCCCTGCGGCCGGCAGCGGCTTGGCGCCATCACGCTCTAGGCGCGTGCCTGCTGCGGCGCAGCAAAAATGGGCGTGAGCCATCAGGACGTGCATCGGCAACGTCATCTTCAAGCAGCCGGTGGCGGCATCACCCGCTGCTTCGATGCCTGCGCGGCGCGCGGCAGGCTCGGCGGCGGCGCATAGACCGCGACATACTGCGCAGCGCAGCGCGTCCAGGTGAAGCTGCGCGCGATGCGCGCCGCCGCCGCCTCGCCCAGCGCGGCACGTTGTGCGGGATTGCGCAGCAGCAAGATCAACTGCCGCGCGAGCCCGGCTGCCTCCGGCGCGGCGAGCACGCCGCTCTCGCCATGCTCGATCAGCTCCGGAATGCCGCCGACCGGCGAGGCGACCACCGCCTTGCCAAGCGCCATGGCTTCCATCACCACGATGGGCAGCGCATCCTGCCGGCTGACATGGCAGTACACATCGGCCGCCGCCATCGGCACCAGCGGGTCGTCCACGAAGCCGGTGAGGATGACGCCCGGCTCCGGCGTGGACAGGCCGTGACGGTCGCGGAACTCCGCCCAGAGCGGGCCGTGGCCGACGAGCAGGAGCTGCGCCTCCGGCACCTGCTGCCGCACCAGGCGGAAGGCGGCGAGGAGCTGCGACGCGCCCTCCACCTTCAGCGGGTAGTAGAAGCGGGTGATCTGGCAGATGACCGGGCCGGGGCCGAGGCCATGGGCGCGGGCGAACTCGGCCAGCGCCTCCGCCGGGGGCGCCGCCGCGGGCGGCGGCGCGCCGTAGATCACGCGGATGTTCTGCCGGAAGGGCACTGCCATGTTGCCGATGCGCCGCCCGGTATCCTCGGAGACCACGACCACCTGGTCGCAGCAGGCGAAGAGCAGGCCGATCAGCACCCGTTTCAGGAAGGGCTTCGGCTGCGCGGGATCGACATGCACGGTGTGGATCACCCGCAGCCGGCCGAGGCGCATCGCCTTCAGCAGCAGCGCCAGGCCCAGCAGCGGCAGATTCTCATGATTGTGCACGGCGTCCGCCCGGGCCGCGCGCAGCCGCCGGAAGAGCCGCGGGACGAGGCGCGACCAGGGCATGGTCCGCGCCTCCTCCCGCGTCGGCGCCACCAGCGGGAAGCGCGGGCCATAGGCGCTGTCCAGCGCCCCGAGCAGGGCACGCACATAGGCGGCGATGCCGCCACTCTCCTCTGCCGGGAAGGCCAGCAGAGTGACCACGCGCGGTTTCATCATGGCTTGTCCCGTCAGGCGGCGAGGGCTGCCGGCATGGCGTTGGTCACCGCTTCCGCGACCCGCCGCACCTGTGCCTCGGTCATGGTGGGGAAGAGCGGCAGGGTGAGGGTCCGGCCGGCATAGTCGATGCTGTGCGGCAGGCGGTTGCCCGCCGCCTCGGCGAAGGCGGTGAAGCCCGAGATCGCCGGGTAGTGCCGGCTGGACTGGATGCCCTGCGCCTTCAGCGCCTCGGCCATCGCATCCCGCGCCGCGGCGCTCGGCGCCACCACCGGCATGAGGTGGCAGGCGCTGGCGGCGATGTCCGCCTCCCGGAAGGGCAGGACGAGGCCCGGCACCTCCGCCAGCAGGCGGCGGTAGAGCCGCGTCAGCTCCCGCCGCTTCTCGTTGTTCGGCAGCAGCTTGGCCAGCTGGGCGCGGCCGAGCGCGGCGCGCACGTCGTCCATGCGGTAGTTGTAGCCATGCACCGTCACGTCATAGCCGCTGGCATGGCCGCGATGCCGCTCCCAGCTCAGGCTGGTCATGCCGTGGGAGCGCAGCTTGGTGACGGCGGCGAGCAGCTCCGGATTGTCCGTCGTCACCATGCCGCCCTCGCCGATCGCGAGGTTCTTGTTGCTGAAGAAGGAGAAGCAGGCGATGTCGCCGAGGCTGCCGGACATCGGCCCGTCCGGCCGGGTGCGGCCGCCGATGGCGTGGCAGGCATCCTCGATGAGGAAGAGGCCGCGGGCGCGGCAGAATTCCGCCACCGCCTCCAGCCGCGTGGCATAGCCGCCGTAATGCATCACCACCACGGCGCGGGTGCGCGGCGTCAGCCGCCGCTCCAGCTCCGCCGGATCCAGCACCGGTTCCTCGATGCCAACGATGTCGGCCAGGACCGGCGTGGCGCCGGTGGCGCGCGTCACATTGGCCGCGGCCACGAAGTTGATGGCGGGCTGGATGACTTCGTCGCCCGGGCCGATGCCGAGGGCGAGGAGCGCCAAGTGCAGCGCCGCCGTGCCGTTCGCCACCGCGACGGCATGGCGCACGCCGAGCAGCCCGGCGACGCCGGCCTCGAAGGCGGCGACCTCCGGCCCGGTGGAGAGCCAGCGCCGGCGCAGCACCTCGAGCACCGCCTGCTCTTCTTCCGCGCCGTAGTCGAGATCGCTCAGGGGGATTCCGGGCTCAGACATGATCGAACCGCCGCTTCTCTTCCGCGTGCAGCTCCTGCGCGCGGGCGTAATCATCGGGCCGACCGATATCCAGCCAGAGGCAATCGGTGCGGTGGGCATGGACCTTCTCGCCGGCGCGCAACAGCTTCAGCACCAGGTCGGGGAAGTCGAGATACTTGCCCGGCTCGATGTATTTCAGCACCCGGGGTTCATAGACATAGATGCCCATGCTGACCGGGTAGTTGTGCTGCGGCTTCTCCAGGTAGTCGACCACGTCGCCCGCGGCATCCAGCTTCAGGACGCCGAGGTCGATCTTCACCTGCTTCTGGTGGGTGGCGATGGTCAGGATGGCGCCGTGCTCGCGGTGGGCGCGCATCAGCTCGCCGAAATCGAGGTCGGTCAGCACGTCGCCATTCATGGTGACGAAGGTGGAGTCCAGCTCCGGCACCGAGGCGAGGGAGCCGGCGGTGCCGGTCGGCTCCGTCTCCTGCACGAAGCGCAGCTTCAGCCCAGCATAGGCCTGGTCGCGCTGGGCGAAATAGGCCTTGGTCAGCTCCGCCAGGTGCCCCAGCGTCAGCGTCACGTCGCGGCAGCCGAAGCGGTGCAGGCGCTGCAGGATCGTCTCCACCACCGGCGTGTCGCCGAGCGGCATGAGCGGCTTCGGGAAGGTGACGGTGAAGGGGTGCAGCCGCGTGCCGCGGCCGCCCGCCAGGATGACGGCCTTCACGCCGTCCAGCGGGGCGCTCATGCACCGATCTCCGACGGCCGGAAGATGCCGCTCTCGAAGGCGGAGACGACCTCGTCGATGCCGTGGGCCACGGTGCGCTCCGGCTTGAAGCCGAGGCGCGTGGCGATCTTGTCGAAGGAGACGCGGTAGTCGCGCGGGTCCTCGTTCCGGGCGACGCGGATGACCTCCGCCTTCCTGCGCAGCCGCTGCTGGACCAGCTCGATGATGTCCTGCTTGCGGTAATTCTCCGTCGTGGCGCCGACGTTGAAGACCTCGCCCGCCACCTTCTCCCGCGGCGAGGAAAGGGCGAGGGCGATGCCGGCGGCGGCATCCTGCACATGCACATAGGGGCGCCAGAACTGCTCGCCGAAGACGGTGATCTTGCCGAGCACCTGCATCTCCGCGGCGAACTGGTTCACCGTCAGGTCGAAGCGGGTGCGGGCGGCGAGGCCGTAGAGGGTGGCGAAGCGCAGCACAGTGTGGCCGGCCTCGAGCAGCGCCCGCTCCACCGCCACCTTGGTCTCGGCATAGAGCGAGACGGGGCGCAGCTCGTGCTCCTCCGTCGCCAGCACGGAGGTATCCGCCATGCGGCCGTAATTGCTGCAGGTGGAGGCGAAGACCATGCGGCGCTTGCCCACGGCGCGCAGCAGGGCGAGGGAGGCCTCCTGGTTCACCGCCACCGCCAGTTCCGGCTCGGCCGCGCAGTTCGGGTCGCCGACGACGGCGGCGAGGTGGACCACGGCATCCACGCCGTCCAGCGCGCGGGCGACCGCTTCCGGGTCCCGGACATCGCCGGGGAAGAAGCGGAAGCCCGGCTCCGCCAGCAGCGGCAGCAGTGCCTGGCCGCCGAAGCGGAGGCTGTCCAGCACCCGCACCTGGTGGCCAGATCGTAGCAGTTTCTGTGACAAGGCGCCGCCAAGATATCCAGCACCGCCAGTGACCAGGATGGTTTCCATACCCCGCCAAAGCTCCTCAGCAAGCATTCCCACGCGAATACGGCGATGCCTCCGCCCATTCGCGGCGTTCACTTTTTGCCCAGCCACGACAAATTGCCGCCGTGAGCTGTACTGCCGGGTATTCAACCCAGCGTCTCGTTGGTTCGCGTTTTAGGATGTTCTGGGGGTGCGCCAAATAAAACTATACGAGAGGCGGATCATGAACTCTGGGTTGAAGATCGTGGCTCAAGAATAGCGGAGACGTGTTCAGTCGGCCCAGGCAGGTGGCGGATCATCTAGGCCTGGCAATGGCAGCGCCAATGGATCGCGATGAAGCAGGCCCGGGTCGTTCTCGCTGACTTTGTTCACCCGCAGGTTGACGGGCCAGGCCAGCAGCACCTCCGCCGGGCAGGGGCGCAGCAGGGACTGCAACTCTTGCGCTGTCGCCCGAGACTCGCCTAGCCAGAGCGGCCAAGCGGCTTGCGGCAGGATCACCGGCATGCGGGGGTGCAGGGCAGCGAGCTTCGCATTCGCCGCCGTGGTGACGATGGTGCAACTGCGGAGGATGCTGCCATCCGGCGCGCGCCAGCCTTCCCAGAGGCCGGCGAAGGCGATCGGCGCGCCGTCCCGCAGCGCCACGGCGAAGGGCTGGCGCGTCCGGCCCTCCTGCGGCCATTCATAGAAGCCGTCGGCGGTGACGAGGCAGCGGCGGCGGGCGAAGGCCTCGCGGAAGGCGGGCTTCTCCGTCAGGGTTTCGGCGCGGGCATTGATCATCCGTGCGGCGCCGGAGGCGTCCTTCGCCCAGCGCGGCACGAGGCCCCAGCGCAACGGGTCCAGGTGGCGGGCGCCGGTCTCCGGATGGCAGCGCACCGCCAGCACCTCCTGGGTCGGGGCGCGGTTCCAGCTCGGCGGCGTGTTGGGCAGCTGCGTCGTGATGTCGAAAGCGTCCGCGACCGCGCGCGGCCCGCGCCGCTGGAAGAACCGGCCACACATGCCCCGAATGTGGCGCGCCCCTTATCCTCTGTCGAGCCGCCGGGCGAATGCTTACCGCGCCCCGCTGTGACCCGGCACGCTGCCCCGTCGCGATGGGGTTGCGGACCACCGGTCGCCCGGTGCCCCGATGTCACCCGCCAACGCCCGGAGCCCGAATGCCTTCCGTTGCAGCCGGACCGCACCTTGCCCTGCGCGGCGCCGCCGCGACGGGCTGTGCCCGACGCTGTTCGCCCAGCGCCCCCGGGGCCCCCCGGCGTTGCGCAGCAACGTCGCGGGATGATCAGAAGGGCAGGAGCACGTCGAGGATCTGGGAACCGATGCGTGGCTGTTGCAGATCGGAGAGCGTGCCGCGGCCGCCATAGGCGATGCGCGCCTCCGCCAGCCGGTCATGCCGGATGGTGTTGTCGCTGGCGATGTCCTGCGGCCGGATCACGCCGCGCACCGCCAGCTCCCGCAGCTCGGCGCTGACCCGCACCTCCTGCCGCCCGGCCACCACCAGATTGCCGTTGGGCAGCACCTGGGTGACGGTGGCGGCGAGGCGCAGCGCGATGGTCTCCGACCGCCGCGCCGTGCCGTCGCCATCCGTGGCCTGGCTGCCATTGGCGCTGACCAGCGTGTCCGGGCTGGCGGCGCGCGGCAGCCAGCGGCTCTGCAGGCCGAAGAGCTGCGGCAGGCCCATGGTGTCCGTGCCGGTGCGGCTGCGCTGGGTGCGGTTCTGCAGCTGCGCGCTGTCCTCGATGCTGACCAGGATGGTGATGAGGTCGCCGACCTGCGCCGCGCGCTGGTCGCGCAGGAAGGTGCGGCTGCCGGGGCGCCACAGGCTGTTGGCCGCCAGCGGCGGGTCCTGCGGCGCCGGCATGGGCATGGTCACCGGCCGGTAGTCCGGGGCACTGGTGGGGTCCGTCACCTGGCTCATTTCCGGGTTGCGGCCGACGCGGGAAAGGCGCTCCAGCGAACCGCAGCCGGCCAGCGGTACGGCCAGCGGCAGCAGCGCCAGCAGGGCGCAGCGCCTCATGGCCGCTCCGCCGGCACCGGCGCGGCGCCCATGGCCACGCGCACCCGGCCGGGCGCGACCACCTGGCCCTCCACCACCGCCCGGCTGGCCAGGTTCATCACCGGCACCAGCCCGCCGCGCGGGCCGGCCTCCAGCGCCCGTCCCTGCGCCGTCAGGGCCAGGCCCGGGGCCTGCACCTCCAGCACCACCAGCGCATTCTTCTCCACCAGGGAAGGCGGGCCGAAATCATTGCCCAGCAGCGGCAGGTCGGCGGCGACAGGGCGGCGGAGCTGCTGCCCCACCACCTCCTCCGGCCGCTGCGCGGCGCCGGGGCGGACGCGCTCCGCCCGCAGCCTTCCGGCGCGGACATCGCCGGGCCGCACCACCTCCCCCAAGGCCAGGCGGCGATTGGCCAGCACCACCGGCAGGGTCGGCACCGCCCGGCCGGCCAGGCGCTGGCGCAGGGTCGGCATGCCCTCCGCCAGCACCACCAGGGTGGTGGCGAAGCGGCCGGTGGCGGCGTCGAAGCTGGAGGATTCAAGGGCGAGCTGCGTCAGCGCCGCGGGCGGCACCATGGGCGGGACCAGCGGGCCGAGCTCCAGCTCCGCCTCCGGATCCATCGCCAGCTGCAACAGCTCCTCCCGCAGCGCGGCCAGGATCTCCTCACGCGGGATGGCGCGGCCCGGCCGCTCGATCACCACCCGCTCATTGCCGGAAAGCGGCCGCCAGGGCAGGCCATAGGCGCGGGCGATGGCGGCGAGCTGGGCGATCTCCACCACCATGCGCCGGCCGGGTGCCGGCGCGGCGCCGATCGCCTGCTCGGCGCGCGGCCCGGCATTCTCGAACAGGTCGCCGAGGCGGAGCGTGGTGGAGTCCACCAGGGCAAGCGGCCGCGCCGCGGGCAGGGCGGGCTGGGCCTCCGCCGGCAGGGCAGCAAGCAGCAGCAGGGCGAGGGAGCGCACCGGGCACCTCATCAGCGCATGCGGGAGAGGGTGGAGAGCATCTCGTCGCTCGCCGTGATCACCTTGCTGTTCATCTCATAGGCCCGCTGGGCGGTGATGAGGTTGGTGATCTCGGAGACGACGTTGACGTTGCTGGCCTCGAGGAAGCCCTGCAGCACCTGGCCATGGCCGGGCTGCCCCGGCGCGGCCAGCTGGGCCTGGCCGGAGGCCGGCGTCGCCAGCAGCAGATTGTCGCCGATCGCCTCCAGCCCGCCTTCGTTGGCGAAGATCGCGGTCTGGATCTGGCCGACATTCTGCGGGTTGATCTGGCCGTCCAGCTTCGCCAGCACCTCCCCCGCCACGTTGATGGTGACGTCCACGGCGGCGGCCGGGATGGTGATGCCGGGCAGCACCAGATAGCCCTCCGCGGTGACGATCTGGCCTTCCGCCGAAAGCCCGAAGGTGCCGTCCCGCGTATAGGCGGTCTCGCCCGAGGGCAGCTGCACCTGGAAGAAGCCGTTGCCGCGGATGGCGAGGTCGAAGCGGTTCTCGGTCTGGTTCAGGCTGCCCTGCTCGGCAATGCGGTAGATGGCGGCGGTCTTGACGCCGAGGCCGATCTGGGTGCCGGCGGGCAGGATGGTGCCGTTCTCCGAGCTCTGGCTGCCGACGCGGCGCTGGGTCTCGTAGATCAGGTCCTGGAATTCCGCCCGGCGGCGCTTGTAGCCGGTGGTGTTCATGTTCGCGATGTTGTTGGAGATGACCTCGACATTGGTCTGCTGGGCCAGCATCCCGGTGCCGGCGATCTGAAGCGAGCGCATGGGTCAGGACCTTCCGGGTTCTAGCTGCGGCGGCGGAGGATGCGCTCGACGGCGGTCTGCAGCCGCTCGCCCTCGCGCTCCGCGAATTGGGTCACCATCTGGAATTCGCGGCTTTCCTCGGTCAGCCGCACCATCTCCAGCACCGCGCTGACATTGCTGCCCTCGTAGCTGCCCTGGAGGAGAGAGGGGCGCGGCACCGGCTCCGGCGCATCGTCGGCGGCGAAGAGCCGGTTGCCCTCGGCGCGCAATCGCTGCGGGTCGGCGAAGCGGACGACGCGCAGCCGGCCGACCACGCCGTTCTCGGTCCGCACCGTGCCGTCCCCCATGATCTCGATGCGGGAATCGCCGCGGGCGAAGACGATGGGGCCGCCCTGCTCGCCGAGCACGTCATTGCCCTCGGCATCCACCAGCTTGCCGTCCTGGTCCAGGGTGAAGCGGCCGGCCCGCGTGTAGCGCTCGCCGCGCGGAGTCTCGACGGCGAAGTAGCCCTCGCCATGGATCGCGACGTCCAGCGGGTTGCCGGTGGCGGTCAGCGGCCCCTGGCCGGTGTTGCGCCAGGTCGCGCGGTCGATGGTGTAGGCGACGTCGCGGCCGCTGCGCGGGCGCTCCGCCAGCGGATCCCGCTGCAGGTAGCGGGAGAAGATCTCCCGCTCGCTGTGGAAGCCGGCGGTGTCGGCATTCGCGAGGTTGTTCGCCACCACGGACATTGCCCGCATCTGGGCGCCGAGGCGGGAGAGGATGACGTAGCCGGGCGTGTCCATTTGCGTCTCCGCGAAAGCCCCCGGGATCCCGGGGCGGCGCCGTCCTGGCGCGGGGATGGCTGGGGCAGGGCAACCGCCATGCCAGCTTGGCCGGGCCGAACCGCGGGGCCGGAGCCGCCGGGCACGGCAATTCCTGCCGAGCGGGCGGCCGGGCTTGCCGGGCGCCGGCAGCTTCAAGCCTTCCTTAAGCGACGCCGCGCACACTCCCCGGGGATCGGGCAACGGGCGGAATATGGCGGCGAAGCCGGAGAAGTCTGCGGGGGCGACGGAGGGCGAGGCGAAGCCGAAGGGCGGGAAGCGCAAGCTCCTGCTGCTGGCGGCGCCGCTGCTGCTGGCCGCCATCGGCGCCGGGCTGTGGTTCACCGGCATCCTCCCCGGGCTGCTCGGCATGGGCACGCCGGCGGCGGAGGCGGCGGCGGACGGCCATGGCGAGGCGGCGGCGCAGGGCGAGGGCGGCGGTCACGCCGCGCCGGCGGCCGTGGCGCCGCGCAGCGCGGTCTATTTCGACATGCCGGACATCGTCGCCAACCTCAACGCGCCCGGCCGCCGCGCCACCTACATCAAGCTGCGCAGCAAGCTGGAGCTGACGAAGCAGGAAGACGTGCCGGCGCTGCAGCAGGCGATGCCGCGGCTGCTCGACCTCTTCACCACCTATCTGCGGGAGATGCGGCCGGAGGAGCTGCGCGGCAGTGCCGGCATCCAGCGGCTGCGGGAGGAGCTGGTGGCCCGTGCCAGCGTCGCTGCCGCCCCGGCCCGCGTCGCCGATGTGCTCTTTCTCGAATTGCTGGTGCAATGAGCGACAGCCCGAACGAGGAAGAGGACCTCGCCGCCGCCTGGGGCGCGGCGCTGGACGCGGAGGGCGAGGCGGATGCCGCCGCCGGCCCCGATGCGGCGCGCGTGCTGAACCAGGCGGAGATCGACAGCCTGCTCGGCTTCAGCTCCGGCCCGGCCGAAAGCGGGGAGAAGACCGGCATCGAGCGCATCGTCAGCGCCGGGCTGATCTCCTACGAACGCCTGCCGATGCTGGAGATCGTCTTCGATCGCCTCGTCCGCATCATGTCCACCAGCCTGCGCAACTTCACCTCGGACAATGTCGAGGTCTCGATCGACAGCATCGTCTCGCTCCGCTTCGGGGACTACCTGAACTCCGTGCCGCTACCCGCCATGCTGGCGGTGTTCAAGGTGGATGAGTGGGACAATTACGGCCTGCTCGTCATCGATTCCGCGCTGATCTACTCGGTGGTGGACGTGCTGCTGGGCGGCCGCCGCGGCACGGCGGCCATGCGCATCGAGGGCCGGCCCTACACCACCATCGAGCGCACCCTGGTCGAGCGCCTCATCACCGTGGTGCTGCAGGACATGTCGGATGCCTTCAGCCCGCTGAGCCCGGCCAATTTCCGCTTCGAACGGCTGGAGGTGAACCCGCGCTTCGCCGCCATCTCCCGCCTCTCCAACGCCTGCATCCTCTCCCGCCTGCGCGTCGACATGGAGGATCGCGGAGGCAAGATCGAGCTGCTGCTGCCCTATGCGACGCTGGAGCCGGTGCGCGAGCTGCTGCTGCAGCAATTCATGGGCGAGAAATTCGGCCGTGACAGCATCTGGGAAACCCATCTGGCGGAGGAGCTGCTGCACACCGAGCTCTCGCTGGACGTGGTGCTCGACGAGCAGACCATGCCGCTCGCCGCCGTCATGTCGCTGCAGCCGGGCGACCGCATCACGCTGAATGCCGCGCCCGGCGCGCCGGTGGTGCTGCGCTGCGGCGACATCCACCTGTTCGAGGCCGAGCTGGGCCGGCGGGAGACCCGCCTGGCCGTGCGCATCGGCCATGAAATCCGCCGTCGGCAGGAGGCTTGAGGCGATGGGCTGGGTGCAGACCGGGCTTGATCTTCTGGTGGTGGCGCTGCTCGGCGCCACGCTGCCCTTTGCCATCAGGCTGGAGCGCGCGTTGCGCACGGCAAGGCAGGACCGTGCGGCGCTGGAGGGCAGCGCGGCGGAGCTCGGCGAGGCGACCCGGCTGGCCGAGGCGGCGACGACGCGGCTGCGCGCCACGGCGGAAGGGGCAGGGCGGCAGGTGGCCGAGAAGCTCGCGGCGGCGGAGCCGCTACGCGACGATCTCCGCTACCTGATCGAGCGCGCCGAGGCCCTGGCGGACCGGCTGGACAGCCTGGTCCGCAGCGCCCGGCCGCTGACCGCCGAGCCCGGCCGCGCCGCGCCCGCCGAGCCGGCCGAGGCCCGCAGCCAGGCGGAGCGCGACCTGCTGCGCGCCCTGAAGGCCGTGCGCTGATGCGGCTGCGCCTGCTGCCCGCCGCCATGCTGGCCATGGGACTGCTGCTGGCGGCGAAGCTCGCCGGGCTGCTGCTGCC
>NZ_JAMZIK010000129.1 GCF_024178315.1 Siccirubricoccus soli
GCGGCAGGGCGGCGCTGGCCAGGGCCGTGCCACGGGCGGCCGACGGCGCGCTGCGCGCGGGCCGGGCGATGGGCGGCTCCATGGCGCGCGGCACCGGCGCCGGGCTGCTGCGGGACTCGCTGGCCTCGGACGCGGATTCCGCCAGCCTGGCGGCGCCCTCCGGCGTGCTGCCATCCGGGATGGGGTCCATGCGAACCACCCCGCCGGGCAGCGGCACGGCGCCCAGCGAGGCGACCTGCACCGGCGGCGGCAGGGAAGCCGCGGCAGTGCTGCCATCCGGGATCGGCTCCATCCGGACCACCGGGCCGGGCGGCAGCTGCGCCACCTGGATCCCCGGGTCCAGCGCCTGGCGCTGTTCCCGCAGCGCCAGCATCGTCGCGCTGTCCATCCGCCGCGGGCCGGGCGGGATGTTCAGCGGGATCTCGGCGGCGGCGTAGATCTCCGGCGCCACGCGGCGGCGCGGATGCGCGTCCACGATGCGCGGGCCGATGCGGGCGACGTAATTGCGCGTCTCGGTCGGCAGGCCGCGGCTGCCCCAGAGGTAGTCCTCCAGCCGCCGCGGCCCCGCATTGTAGGCGGCGAGGAAGGCGGGCGAGCCGTAGAGGTCGTACATCTCCCGGATGTAGGCGGCACCGGCCATGATGCTGTCATAGGGGTGGTAGGGATCGTCCCCCAGCCCGTAGCGCGCCTGCATTTCGCGGTAAGTGCCGGGCAGCACCTGCATCAGCCCCATGGCGCCGACCGGGGAGGTGGCGGAGACGCGCCCGCCGCTTTCCTGCCGCATCACCTCGCGGATCCAGCGCTCCGGCACGTCGAAGCGGCGGGCGGCCTCGCGGATCCAGGGCCCCCAGGGGTCGCTGGCCGGCCCCGGCGGGTCGTAGCTGGCGGGACGGTTGTAGTTGCCATAGGTGGCGGCGGCATGGACAGCCGGGCCGCCGCGCTGCTGCGCCTGCTGTCCGCAGGCCGCCAGCAGCGCCAGCAGCGAGAGGGCCAGGGCCGGCCGGCCCCAACCGCCGCCCCGGCAAGATCCCCGCGGACCAAAGCCCCATGGGCCGCCCGGCCGGACTCTTCCCCCTGCACCTCCGGACGCCGCATTTCCGGTCTCAACCGGAACGAAACACCGTAGGCCAGCTTGTTGCCCTTCGGGCATCACCACCGCTCCGTCACGTCTTGGCCACCGGATTTCCGAAGCCTGCCCCCTCCGGGTCAGCGGTGTCCCCACACCGCAGCCCCAGGCTGCCCCGAGAACCAGGCGGACGGTTTGCGTCCTGCAGTCGAAGCCGTACACGCTCTCGCGTTGGGAAGGCAAGACCGAGTTGCGCTCGCAATACTTTGGTCAGGTACAGGCTTGGCTGTGACGACTTGGCCACAGCGATTGTGGCTTTCTTGACGAATGCCTAATGATTCGGCGGCACCGGCTTCGTTACCACCAGATGTTATTGCCCTCGGCGGCGCAGCCGGGCGAGGCCACGCCGCAGCGGCAGCAGCCGTCGCCAGGCCGCCCGCGCCGGGCGCAGCGCCGCGCGGGTCCAGAGCGCGGCTTCCAGCACCGGCGGAAGCTGCTGCTCCGTCAGCCGGTGGAGCTGCGCCTCGATGCCCGCCAGCCGGGCATCGAGCGCCGGCGCGGCGGGCCCGGCCGGCGGGGGTGCAGCGGGCACCAGCCAATCGGTCTGCGCCCTGAGTTCCAGCAGCACCTGCCGCAGCAGCTCCAGCCGCGCCGCCTCGCGCGCCTCGGCCGAGGCGAATTCCTGCCGGCCGCGACGGAGATGCACGAGGAATTCCACCGCCGGCTCCGGGCGCAGCCACTCGATTCGCCAATCCGCGAGGCCGAGCGCCCCGAGCTCCAGGATCAGCAGGGCGAAGCTCGCCGGGGTGAACTGCCAGGCATGGCAATCGACATAGGGAGCATCCGGCGACTCGACGCACCTCTCGAAGACGGCGAGCGCATCCTCCAGCCTGCCGCCGAGGCGCAGCGTCGGCACCGCCTCCCCCGCCCCCCAGCCCGGGCGTCCCTCGGCATCGGTGGCGCTGTAGGCGAAATGGTCGAACAACGTCCCCGCCGCATGCCGCACCGCGCCGCGGCGATGCGCCGCCAGCACCTGCCCCGTGGTGCTCGGCGGCTTCAGAAGGTCGAAGCACCAGCGCTTGTCCGGCACCGCGAGCACCAGCACCCCCCGCCCCGGGTCCAGCAGCCGCGCGGCGGAGCGCAGGAAGCCGAGCGGGTCCGGGATGTGCTCGATGACGTGGCTGGCGATGAGGGCGGCGAAGCGGCCATGCTCCGCGGCAGGGAACAACGCATCCAGCGGGCCCTGCGTCCAGATCCGGTCCACCGCCTCGATGCGCGCGGTGTCCACGTTCGGCGCGGCGGCGTATTTCGCCACCAGCGCCTCGCGGCTCGCATGGTCCACCACGGTGGTGTTCCAGCCGTCGCGCTTGGCTGCGATCGGCCCGAAGCTCGGGCCGATCTCGATGATCCGGTCGGCAGGCGAAAGGCCGCGCAGCAGGGCGGCGTTCCGCTCGCTCATGCCGCGGGACGGCGACCGGTGTACTCAAAGCCGGCGGCGATGCGCTCCTGGCTCGGCTGGGTCAGCGTCGCGAAATTCCGCCAGGTGGCCTCCCGCCGGCGAGCGGGGTCGCGCCAGGCATCCACCAGCCAGCCGATGGGCGCGGCGCGCAGCCCATCCGCCGCCGCCGCCGAGACATCCCGGCGCAGCGCCGATTCGCATTCCGAGGCCAGCCAGGCGAAGGCGAAGACCGGGTTCAGGTTGTCCGGCACCCGCACCTCGCCGGCCTCGAACCCGTCGAACCACTGCAGCAGCCCGTACTTCGTGCAGTTGTAGAAGTGCCAGGGCGCCTCATGCTCCGGCTGCAGGAAGGCGGTCTGGATGAGCACCCAGCCGCCGGGCTTCAGGATACGGCGGATCTCCGCCGCGGCGCGCATCGGGTCGGCGTAGTGCTCGAAGGCGTTGAGCGCCACCACGCCCTCGAAGGCGGCATCGACGAAGGGCAGGCGGTGGGCGTCGGCGATCAGGTCGGTGTTGCGGAAGATGGCCGCCTCGGCCTCGATCACGTTGGGCAGGCGGTCGGGCGTCCCGCCGGCCGAAAGGTTCAGCACCGGCCCCGGCGTGGCGCGGATCCGCGCCTCGACATGCGCCGGCAGCGGGTTGCTGACATGGTGCTCCGGATGCAGCACCGGCTCGCCGAGCCCGGGGAACAGCACGGGCCGCCCAGCGACGAGCGGCCAGCGGTGATCCTCGCCGGAGAGCAGGGCCGAGCCGTCCGGTGCCAGGGCCAACGGCCCGCCGGTCACCGGGCAGCGCAGCAGGGGCAGGAGCTGGGCGACCCGCTCCTCCCGCGCCGGGGCCGCCGCCGTGCCGGCCGCCGTCGCCCCCCGGCCGCCCGGCGCGGTGAGGGCGAGCCAGGCATGGCGGCGTTCCATATCCGCCATCAGCTTCTTCTTGTTCTCCTCCATCTCCGTCACGGTGCGCAGCATGGAGCTGGCATGCACGCGGTACTCCGCCAGCGGCTCGCCGCCCACCGCGACGCCGGGCAGGCCGCGCTCCGCGATGCGGCACCAGAAGTCGAAATCCTCCCAGCCAAAGCGGACATTGTCGTAGCCGCCAACCAGCGCCCAGCTCGCCTTCGAGATGAGCGCCATGGCGTCCACGTAATTGCCGCCGACAAAGCGCAGCGGGTTGGCCGGCCACACGCCCATCAGCTCCTGCGTCGCACCGAACTGGCGGATGACGGGGTAGGCATAGGCGGCGCCCACGCTGTTCAGCACCGCGAGGCAGCGGGAAACGCAGCCGGGCAGCAGGCGGTTGTCGGCGTCGAGCGGCAGCACGTGCAGCGTCTCCGCCGCGTCGAAGCCGACATTGCGGGTCGGGCCCAGCCCGGCATTGACCAGGTTGCGCAGCACGGCGAGGCGGTTGAAGCGATGCCGGTGCCGCTCCGCCCAGCGCAGCGCGACGGCCAGGCTGTCATCGGTGGAGGCGTCGTCCACGACGACCAGGTCGAGGTCGGCGACGTCCTGCGCCGCGACCGAATCCAGCGCCTCCTCCACGAAATGCGCGTAGTTGTGCAGCGGTACCACCACGGTGACGTCGGCCTGCCGCAAATTGTCCGACAGGAAGACCTGCTCATGCGCCGGCAGGGCCGGCGGCGGCATCGGCTGGTGCAGCGGCTGCAGTCCGAAGGCGAAGGCGCGCGACGCCGCCCGGCCGCCGCGGAGATGCTCGAGCAGCGAGGCGGCCAGCTCGGCCCGCCGGTCCGGCCCGAAATTCCACAGCGCGTCGTAGAGCGCGTTGCGCGCCACGCGCCGGCGTTCCTCCGGGTCGTCCAGCAGCCGCCGCAGCGCGCCGTGCCACTCCTCCTCCGATTCCGCGAGGAAGCCGGTCTCGCCATGGCGGATGGCACGGCGATAGGGCCCGGTGGGCGAGGCGATGGTGCAGACCCCGGCGATCGCCGCCTCGAAATACTTCAGCTCGCTCTTCGCCTCGCAGAACGGGTTGCCGACCTCGAGCGGCGCGAGGTTGATGTCGAACCGCGCCACCTCCTCCGGCAGCTGCTCCAGCGGCACGCGATGGCGCCATTCGATCTGCGATTCCAGGCCGTGCAAGGCAGGGAATTCCTCGATGTCGATCAGCGGCCGCCCGGTTTCGAGGTCGTGGAACAGCACGAGGCGCGCCGCGGGCGAGGCGCGCAGGATGCGGCCGACCGCCGCCGCGCAGACGGAGAAGTCCCGCTGATGCGTGCGTGAGCCGCCGGCATAGCCGATGCGGAACAGCCCGTCGGAGGGCGCCGCCGCGCGCCGCCGGGCGGCCAGCCGGGACCGCGCGAAGGTCGCCGCGTCGAAGCCGTTCGGCAGGACCATCGCCGGCAGCCACATGCGCCGCGCATGGCTCGCCAGTTCCTCCGTGGTGACGGTGCAGAGGTCGGCCTGCAGCATGGTACGGCGGACCCGCTCGTAGAATTCCTCGACCGCGCTCTCGGTGAGGAACTGGGTGCGGATGCCGTCGATGATGTCGACCCGCGCCAGCTCCGGGTCGATCATCAGGTCGTCGACGTCGAAGATGATGCGGGCGCCGGCCTGGCGCGCCGTGTCGATCGCCGCCCCCACCTCGGGCGTCCAGGCGGCGCGCCAGATGCAGAGGAGCTGCGCCGAGGCGATCTCCGGAAGCCGCGCCGGCAGCTCCTCGATGCGCAGGATCTCGGCCTCGGCGCCCGCCTGGCGCAGTGCCACCGCATAGCGCTCCACCCGGTAGGAATGGCCGGGCGTGTGCGGCTCACCGCTGAGGAAGACGATGCGGTAGCGGGCGGGTGCGGCGGCGGGCAGGGGTGTTGCTGCTGCCGCCGGGGCGGGCGGGGCCAGGGCTGGGGCCAGCGCCGGGGCGGGCGGCAGGGCCGGCGCCGGGGTTGGGGCCGGCCGGCCCAGCATGGCACGCAGCTTCGCCCGGTAGCCCGGCTCGCCGCGCCATAGCCCGGCCGCGACACGCATCGGCCGCGTCAGCCGCCAGGAGCTGGAGGCGAGGAGCGCGGCGCGCTGCTCCCGCAACGCCATCGCCTCGGTCCGGGCCGCGCGCATCTCGACGCGGGCGGCGAGCAGCTCGGTCTGCGCCTGGTCCTGCTCGGCCCGCGCCTGGGCGAGGCTCGCCGCCATCTGCTCGCGCGTCGCGACGGCGGCATCGCGCTCCGCCAGCGCCGCATCGCGCTCCGCCAGCGCCGCGTCCCGTGCCGCCAGGGCGGCATCCCGGGCGGCGAGAGCGGCGCCGTGCTCGCCCGGCACGCGCTCGCGCTCGGCCAGGATGCGGTCGCGCTCGGCCAGCGCGTGGTCGCGTTCCGCCAGCGCGTGGTCGCGCTCGGCCAGGATGTGGTGGCGTTCGGCGAGGATGTGGTCGCGCTCGGCGCTGACGCGGTCGCGCTCGGCCAGCGCCGCTTCGCGCTCGGCCAGGGCGGCGTCGCGCTGCGCGGCCAGGGCGCCGATCCGGTCCTCCTGCTGCCGCTCCGTCACCTGCCGGCGGCCGACATCCCGGGCCAGCTCGGCAAGCTGGTAGCGGGAGCGCACCGCCTCGCCACGCGCGGCGAAGAGGTGGCGGATCGTCGCCGTCATCGCCGCATCCGCCTCGAACAGGGCGGCGACCGGGCGGGGGAATTCGCGGCCGAGGCCGAGCACGCCGAGGCCCTGGCCGTGGGTGAACTCGAAATGCGGGTGCTCCGCCCGCAGCGCACGCCACAGCCGCCAGACGCCGAAATCGCGCTCCCGCACGTTGATGTCGTGGAACAGCACGACGCCGCGCTCGGAAAGCGTCTCCCGCCAAGTCTCGAAATCGTGCCGCACCGCCTCCTCGGTGTGCAGCCCGTCGATGTGCAGCAGGTCGATCTCGCCGGCCCCGAAATAGCCGCGCGCTTCGTCGAAGCTGCTGCGCAGCAGGGTGGAGAAGCGGCGCCAGTGGCGCTCGTTCACCTCGCTGACGCGGGCGAAGACCTCCTCGCCGTAATGGCCGGCATGCTCGTCCCCCTGCCAGGTATCGACCGCGTGGCAGAAGCTCGGCAGGCCGCAGCGTTCCACCGCTTGGCAGAAGGCGCCGTAGGAGACGCCCCAATGCGTCCCGAGCTCGACGATGTTGCGCGGCCGCAGCGCCTTCACCAGCCACCACGCGAAGGGCACATGCTCCAGCCAGGCGCTGGCGGCGAGGTGGTCGGGGTGCCAGTCGAGCTCCGGGCCCAGTTCCAACGCGGCGGCCACGCCGGCCAGCCCCGGATCGGTTGCGATCGGGCGGTCGGGCAGGTTCAGGTCCATGCATCGTCCTTCGCTGTGCGGCCAAGCCTGCGGCACGCTGGCATGGCCACCTGCGTCCTATGACTGTAATTTGCCGTCACGGCACGACACAAGGGCGTTGCCATTATCGCGAGCGCTTGATTCGGAGACACGGTTTCGGGCATGCACCGGTGCCATGAGCACGACCCCACTGGATGCCGAGATCGGCAGCGCGATCCGCCGCTCCGCCGCGGTGCTGCAGGCGATGGCGGAGGATGCCGGCTGCCGCGCCGCCATCGCCGGCATGGTGGAGGCCAGCGTCGCCGCACTGCGTGCCGGCGGGCAGCTGCTGTTCTGCGGCAATGGCGGCAGCGCGGCCGATGCGCAGCACTGGGCGGGGGAGCTGGTCTCCCGTTTCATGTACGACCGCCCAGGCCTCGCCGCCATCGCGCTGACGACGGACAGCTCCATCCTCACCGCCATCGGCAATGATTACGGCTACGAGCGCGTTTTCGCGCGGCAGGTGGAGGCGCTGGGCAGGCAGGGCGACGTGCTCTTCGCCATTTCCACCTCGGGCCGCTCGCCGAACATCCTTGCCGCGCTGCGGGCCGCAAGGGCGAAGGGCATGGCGACCCTCGGCTTCACCGGCGCCGCGGGCGGCGAGATGCCGCCGCTCTGCGATCATTGCCTGCGCGTGCCGGCCACCGTCACGCCGTTGATCCAGGAGGGGCATGCGGTGGCGGGCCATACCATCTGTGCGTTGATCGAGCGGCAGCTCTTCCCGCGCGAGGCATGAGGCCGGCGCAGTTTCCGATCGCGACGGTGCATGTCGATCGCGGCGGATCAAGCAGGCGGAATCCCTGCCCGGCATCTTCGCGCTGATGCGCGCGGCGCGGGTGCGTGGCACGCTGCCCGCCATCGTCACAACCACTCCGGCATCAGCCGCGGCCTCTACACCGAGACGGATTTCGGTGCGCTGATGCCATGGATGGCGGCGCGCTTCGCCGCAGAGGGCGAGCGCTGCCTGCGGTGGAGCATTGCCCGGACCATCCGCTGCACGCCTTGGGCCCCACCGGCGGGAGAGCGACCGGCAAGCCCGCCCCGAATGGTGCGCGACGCGGTGCGGCGCCACGGCCTCCTCGCGCTCGATCGTTCCGCAAGGGGATCGCGCAACGGACATGCCGGCCGGGCCGCGCGGACGTGCCCTGGCTGGTGCTGGTCGCCGCCGCCGCCGCATGGCTGGCAGCCCCGCCGGAGGCCGCGGGAGGGGGCCGGGTCTGACCTTCAGGCCGGGGTCCGCGAGCCGACCCAGCCCCCGGCGGTGGCCCGATGGCGGCGCCCCCGGTCCGGCCACGGCGCCGCGGCCAGTGCGGCATAGGCTCCCTCCCGCGAAAGCCAGGGGTTGTAGAAGGGGTCGTGCAGCAGCGCCTGCCCCCAGCGCTCCTGCATTGTGGCGATCTCCCCCGCGAAGCGCCGCATCTGCTCCGGCGAGAGGTCGGCGCCGCGCGAGGCGGATTCCAGGTGATACAGCTCTGCGAAGGGTGTCCAGAGATTGCGCAGCCCGCGCGCCCGTAGCTTCAGGCAGAGATCGACATCGTTGAAGGCGACGGCGAGGCGCTCGGCATCAAAGCCGCCCACCGCCAGAAAGGCGTCCCGCCGCACCGCCAGGCAGGCGGCAGTGACGGCCGCGACTTCCCGCACCACGCCGAGGCTGCCGAAGGGGCCGGGGTCGTCGCCGGCCGTGCGCGGCAGGTAGTGGTCGGCGACGCCGCCGATGCCGATGACGATGCCGCCATGCTGCAGCCCACCATCGGCATAGAGCAGCTTTGCCCCGACGGCGCCAATGCCCGGCCGCATGGCCTGCGCCACCATCTCCGCCAGCCAGCCTGGGCCGATCACCTCGATGTCGTTGTTCAGCAGCAGCAGCACCTCACCCCGCGCCGCCTCGGCCGCGCGGTTGTTCAGCGCGGCGTAGTTGAAGGGGCCGGGGGCGGGCAGGATGCGCACCCGCGCATCCCGGCGCAGCCGGTCGAACAGCGCCGCGGTCGCCGCCTCCCGGCTGTCATTGTCGATGACGATCACCTCCATGGCCGGATAGTCGGTGCGGTGCAGCACCCCTTCCAGGCAGGCCTCCAGCAGGGCGGCACGGTCCCGCGTGGGCACCAGGATGGAGACCAGCGGCGGCGGCGCCGGCAGGGGCCAGGCGATGCGGCTGGCCGCGGGCCAGAGCGGCGCCGGGGAGAGCTGCACCGGCCGGCCGGCCTCCGCCAGCACGGCCGCCGTCGCCGCCCGTTCCGGCGCCGCTTGCCGCGGCGGGGCGGTGGCAAGGAGCATGGGCAGGTGGCGGATTGCCGCGGCCGGCACCGCAAGGGCGGCGCGGCGCGCCAGCAGCTCCGGCGCCGCGCCCGGCCAGCGGGCGGCGAGCGAGGCGCGGTAGGCGGTGGCGGGGCCGAAGAGATTGGCCGCCAAATGCCAGTCCGGGTCGAAATCCGGCTTCAGCCAGGGCAGCGGCCCGGCCTCGCCGGGGGCGGCGACCTCCTCGTCGGCATAGAGGATCTCCGCCTCCGGCGCCGCCGCCGCCCCGGCCGCCAGCAGGGACAGGGCCAGGGGGTGCAGCACCTCTCCGGAGCGAAGGAACAGCCACCAATCGGCCTCGGGTGGCGGCGCGGCCTCCCCCGGCAGGCGGATGGCTAAGGGCGGGTGGCGCTGCGCGGCGAGGGAGGCAAGGGTCGCCTCCAGCGCCCCCTCCCCCGGCACGACATGCACCAGGAAGCGCGGCGCCGCCGCCGGGCCGTCCCCGGCCGGCACCTGCCCGGCCAGCCAGCGCGCATGGCGCCGCCGCCAACGCTGCAGCTTCGGGGGCGGGGTGCGGTCCAGCCGGGGCGGGCGGGGTGGGGTGCCAAGCAGGCGCTGCGCCACCAGGGCCAGCGGGACACGGATGGCCCCGGCCAGCCGGGCAGCCGGCGGCGGCAGCAGCGCCCAGCTCCGCCGCCAGCACCGGCTGGCCAGGCCAAGCAGCCCGCGCCGCAGGCCGGAAAGCGCCGCAGCCCGCGGCATGGCTAGGCGCCGTTCCCCGCCGTTGCGGAGCAGGGCATGGGCCTTGGCGGGGCGCGATCTGTCACGGGCTGGAGCGTTCCTTCGCCGCTTCGGCCCGGCGGGGAGGCAGTGCGTGGCATGCCGGGCGGCGCGGCCATGGCAGCCCCGGCGGGCGATGGCAACCGCGGCGGCGGAAGCCGCCGCGCAATGTGCGCGGCGGCACGCCAGACGCTGTTCTCACGGCATCGTGATTGACCTCACTCAGCTCTGTCTCAACCCGATCGCCCGACTTTTGTCATACCGGGCAGGTGCTCCCCGGCCCGGCACGGCAGGAAAAATCTTTGCTCGATCAAATCGATATGGTCCTCCGCCCGAACACCCTGCCGCTGCGGCTGACGGAGCTGGCGGTGCCGGGCAAGGATGCGGCGCGGGGAGTGCACGCCTACAGCACCGCCGGCACCTGGCCGCGCCTGGCGCGCCGGGCCGGGGAGGCGGCGGTGGAGATCGGCCTCGCCCTCGGTCGGGACCTCCTGCAGGCGGCGGATCCGCGGCCGATGCTGCACCGGCTGGAGCCGGGGCTGGCCCCCTGCCGCCAGGCGCGCAGCGTCGCCCTCTTCATGCACTACTCGGCGGGCGGCGGCGTCTCCGAGATGGTGCTGCGCCAGCTCCGCATGCTGCGGGAGCAGGGCTTCGCCGTGGCCTTCATCTCCACCGCGGCGGAGATCCCCGAGGCGGATTGGGACGCGGTGCGGCAGGTGGCGGCGCTGCTGGCGCACCGACGCAATTTCGGCCGGGATTTCGGCGCCTGGCGCGACCTGATCGGCCCCGTGCTGCAGCGCTGGCCGGAGGCCGAGGAAGTGCTGCTGATGAATGACAGCATCCTCGGCCCGATCCGCGACCCGGATCCCTATTTCGCGGCGCTGCGCGCCGGCGGCCCCGGCCTGTTCGGCCTGACCGAGAGCCTGCAGGGCAGGCCGCACCTGCAGAGCTACCTGGTGCTGGCGCGCGGCGCGGCGGCGGTCGCCGACCTCGCGCTCTTCCTCCGGCAATTCGTGCCGAGCCATTCCAAATGGCTGGTGGTGCAGCGGGGCGAACTGCGGCTCTCGGGGTGGATGCGCCAGCGCGGCCATCGCGTCGCCGCCCTGTTCGGCTACCACCGGCTGCTGGAGGCGGCGCTGTCCGACCCGGCGGAGATCGCGCAGCTCAGCGCCTCCCACCCCCTGCTGCGGGAGCTGGAGCGGCTGCCGCCGGCGGAGCGGCTGGCGCTGCTCCAGGCGCATCCGTTGAACCCGACCCAGCATCTGTGGACCGTGCTGGTGCGGCGGCTGGGCTTTCCCTTCCTGAAGACGGAGCTGGTGCGTCGCAATCCGGGCCATCTGCCCCATGTGGAACAATGGCCGGCCTTGGTGCCGTCCGCCGCCCCCTGCCCCGTGGCGGTCATCAAGGCACATCTGGCCAGCCTGCGGCCCCGAACCGTATGAAACCGACAGTTGAGTTATAGAATTCCGTAAATCCTGGAGGCTGCGGCGCACCCGAGATATTGCTACGAAACCGTATTTATTGCGCGATTTGCGTTCTTTTGGGCTCGCCCGCCCGAAGCCGGGCGGATATTCACGACAGATGAACGATTCGACCCAAAGGCAGCCGCCGGGGCTTACCCAGGCGCTGGCCCCTGCGGGGGCGCCCGCCCTGCCCCTGCACGCCGTCTCGCCTGCCGCCCTGCCGGCGCTGCTCGCCGGGCTGCCGCCGGCGACGGCGCAATTCCTCCACGCCACCGGCTTTGCCGCCAAGCCGCAGGAATGCCAGCTCCTGCCCGGGCCGGAGGGGCTGGCGGGCGCCGTGCTGGGGCTGGGGCTGGGGGAAGCCGTGCCCGGCCCCTGGTCCTTCGGCGCCCTGCCCTACCTGCTGCCCGCCGGCACGGCCTGGACGCTCGCGGATGCGGTGCCGGAGGTGGCGGCGCAGGCCGCACTCGGCTGGGCACTCGGCGCCTATCGCTACAGCCGCTTCAAGGCACCGCCCCGGGCGCCGGCGCAATTGGCCCTGCCGCCGGGCTGCGAGGCGGCGCTGCAGCAGGCCGCCGCCATCTGGCGGGCGCGGGACCTGATCAACACTCCCGCCAACCTGCTGGGCCCGGCGGAACTCGCCGCGGCGGCGCAGGAGGTGGCGGCGCGGGAAGGCGCACGCTGCGAGATCATCGCCGGCGAGGAGCTGGCGGAGGGCTTCCCGGCGTTGCATGCCGTCGGCGCCGGCAGCCCGCGCACACCTCGCGTAATCGTGATCGAATGGGGGGTGGCGGACGCACCGCTTGTCGCCCTCTGCGGCAAGGGCGTCTGCTTCGACACCGGCGGGCTCGATCTCAAGCCCTCCTCCGCCATGCTGCGGATGAAGAAGGACATGGGCGGCGCCGCCCTCGCCCTCGGCCTGGCCGAGATGGTGATGCAGGCGAAGCTGCCGGTGCGCCTGCTGCTGCTCATCGGCGCGGTGGAGAATGCGGTCTCGGGCGAGAGCTTCCGTCCGCTCGACGTGCTGCGCAGCCGCGCGGGCCTCAGCATCGAGGTGGGCAACACGGATGCGGAGGGACGCCTCGTCCTTGCCGATCTGCTCACCTATGCGGTGGAGCGCAGCCCCGCGCTGGTGCTGGATTTCGCCACACTCACCGGCGCGGCGCGCGTCGCGCTCGGGCCCGATCTGCCTGCGCTGTTCACGCCGGACGATGCGCTGGCGGAGACGCTGCTCGCAGCTGGTCAGACGACCGATGATCCGCTGTGGCGGCTACCGCTACACAAAGGTTACGATTCGTGGCTCGACAGTAGCGTTGCGGAGATGAACAACGTATCGAACCGCCCGATGGCCGGCGCGATCATCGGCGCGCTATTCTTGAAGCGGTTTGTCCCCGACGCGGTGCGGTGGGCGCATGTCGATGTCTATGCGTGGAACGATGCCACCCGGCCGGGACGCCCGGAAGGCGGCGAAGCCCAGGCAATCCGCGCCGCGTTGCGGGCGATCAGCACCCTGTTCGATGGCGTCGCAGCCACGCACGGGTAACGAAACCGAGATGGGATGGAAACTTTCCCGCATCCGTCGCTCTTGCGTCATCAGAATGCGCAGATTGACGGATTCGGATTCCAGAGCGGCGTAGCCCACAGGGCCGCAAGGCCCGGATGGGTGCGCCAGGGGTACACGCCCTGTGGGGCAAGGGGATTGAAGCTATGGCGGTTCAAACACACCCGGACCAACTCGTCGCCATCCTGCGCGATACGGTCGTGGCTCTCGTCCGGCGCGATGGGCCGGATCTTTCGGCGCGGCAGCTCGGCGTCTTCCTGACGGTGTATCTGACGGACGGCCCGCACACGGTGCGCGGCCTGGCGGCGGAGCTCAACGTCTCCAAGCCTGCCATCACCCGCGCGCTCGACCGGCTGGGCGAACTGGACCTGGCGCGCCGCAAGGTAGACCCGATGGACCGCCGCAGCGTCATCGTGCAGCGTACGCTGAAGGGCACCGCCTTCCTGCGCGACATGCGCCAGATCATGAGCGAGGCCGAAGGGGTGGTGCCGGAGATGTCGGAAGCGCCCGAGGCGGCGAATGCCGAGCCGCCGCGCGGCGAGGGCCGCAGGGCGGGCTGACCGACGCCCGGCTGTGGGGGCAGCCGGCGGATGTCAGAGACGGGAAGCCGCCGCGGCGGCTTCGCCGGATATGCCTCGCGTCCCGGCGTAATGCGACGACGACGCCCGGCGGCGACGCGGAGCGCGCTCAGTAGCCGGCGGCGAAATCCACCAGGTTGATGAGCGGCCGGCCCTCACGCAGCCGGTGCAGATTCTCCACCACCTGTGGCGCGGCGCTGGCGGGGATGGTGATGCTCGCCGCATGCGGCGTCAGCACCACGCGCGGATGCCGCCAGAAGGGATGCTCCGGCGGCAGCGGCTCGGGCTCCGTCACATCCAGCGCGGCGCCGGCGATCTGCCCGCTCCCCAGCGCCGCCAGCAGGTCCGGCTGCACCACATGGCCGCCGCGCGCCGCGTTCAGCAGGAAGGCACCGCGCGGCAGCAGGGTCAGGCGCTCCGCGTTCAGTAGCCCGCGCGTCTCCGCCGTCAGCGGCAGCAGGCAGACCAGGATGTCGCTGCGGGCCAGCATGGTGCGCAGCCCGTCCTCGCCGTGGAAGGTCTCGATATCCGGCAGCGCCTTCGGCCGGCGGGACCAGCCCATGACGGGAAAGCCGAGGGCGCGGAGCTTCGCCGCCGCATCGCCGCCCAGTGCGCCGAGGCCGAGGAGGCCGATGCGGCGCTGCGCCGTGTCCGGCGCCGGCAGCTCATGCCACAGCGCGGCTGCCTGCTGCGCGCGGTACTCCGGATCCTGCCGGTGGAAGCGCAACACGTTCAGCAGCACCCACTCCGTCATCCCCTGGGTGAGGCGCGTATCCACCAGCCGCGCCACCGGCACGCCGGGCGGCGGGCCCGGCGGGCGCATGAGATGATCCACCCCGGCGCCCATGGAGACGACCAGGCGGAGATTGGGAAAGCGGCGCAGCGCGGCGAGGTCGTAGCCGGTCCACATCACCACCGCCTCGATCGCCGCCGGGTCGCCCGCGTCCGGATGCAGCCGGATATCGAGCGCGGGATCGAGGGCGAGCAGCGCGTCGCGCCAGCCCGCCATCGCGGACTCCTTGGTGGCGAGCAGGATGGCCATGGTCAGTCCTTCGGTAAGGTCTCGAGCGAGTCGGGCAGGGCGCGGATGAAGGCGCGCCAGTCGTCGCGGCGCGTCGCCGCACGCTCCTCGCCATCCGGCAGCTTGGCATAGAGGCTGAGCACGCCGCGCGACCACCAGAAGTCGAAATGCCGGTCGGCGGAGAGCACCAGCGCGGCGGTGCGGTCGAACACCGCGTCCCGCACCTGCGGCTGCTGCCGCTTCAGCCACCACCAGCAGCCCACCCCCAGCACCGCAGCGCCGAGGTAGTAATGCACCAGCGCGGTGGCGGTGAAGGAGGCGAGCAGCACCACCGCGGGCGGCACCACGTTCTCCCCCGTGCGGTAGACCGGGCTGCCAGGGCTGTTCATCGGGCGGATATGCACGCCGAGCTTCACCTGGCCCGCATCCAGCAGCGTCCGGAGCCGCTGCAGCTCCGGCCCTGCCTCGGCGCCGCTCATGCCCGCACCGTCGCCAGCTCGAAGGCTGCCGCCATCAGGGCGCGGGTATAGGGGTGGGCGGGGGCTTCGGTCAGGCGTCCGGCCTCGCCCTCCTCCACCACCTTCCCGTCCTTCAGCACCATGATGCGGTGGGACATGGCGCGCACCACGCGCAGATCGTGGCTGATGAAGAGGTAGGCGAGGCGATGCCTCGCCTGCAGGTCACGCAGCAAATCCACCACCTGGGCCTGAACGGAAACATCGAGGGCGCTGGTCGGCTCATCCAGCACGAGGAGTCGCGGCTTCAGCACCAGCGCCCGCGCGATGGCGATGCGCTGGCGCTGGCCGCCGCTGAATTCATGCGGATAGCGCTGCGCCATGGCGGGGTCCAGCCCCACCTCCTCCAGCGCCTGCGCCACCGCCGCCTCGCGGCCGGCGCGGCCGAGGCCGGGCTCATGCACCTCCAGCCCCTCGCCGATGATCTCCCCGGCCGAGAGCCGCGGGGAGAGGGAGCCGTAAGGATCCTGGAAGACGATCTGCATGCGGCGGCGGAGCGGGCGCAGGGCGGACTGGCTCCAGCCCTGGATATCCTCGCCCTCGAAGCGGATCGCGCCCGTGCTGCGCTCCAGCCGCAGCAGGGCAAGGCCGAGCGTCGTCTTGCCGCTGCCGCTCTCCCCCACCAGGCCGAGCGTCTCGCCCTCCCGCACCGCGAGGCTGACGCCGTCCACCGCCTTCACATGCCCGACCGTCCGGCGGAACAAGCCGCGGCGGATGGGGAAATGCACGCGGATATCCTCGCCGCGCATCACCTCCGGCGCCTCCGGCGGCACCGGTGCGGGGCGGCCGCGCGGCTGCGTCGCCAGCAGCATTCTTGTGTAGTGGTGGCGCGGGGCGGCGAAGATGGTCGCCGTGTCCCCCTGCTCCACCGCCTCGCCATCCTTCATCACCACCACGCGGTCAGCATGGCGGCGGACGATGCCAAGGTCATGGGTGATGAGCAGCATGGCCATGCCGGTGCGGCGCTTCAGCCCCGCAAGCAACTCCAGGATCTGCGCCTGGATGGTGACGTCGAGGGCGGTGGTCGGCTCGTCGGCGATCAGCAGCTTCGGATCGTTGGCCAGGGCCATGGCGATCATCACCCGCTGGCGCTGGCCGCCGGAGAGCTGGTGCGGGAAGGCGCCGAGGCGCTCCGCGGCGCGGGGCAGGCCGGCCTCGCGCAGCTTCTTCGTCACCTGCTCGCGCAGCGCGGCGCCGGAGAGCGGGCGGTGCAGCGTCACCGCCTCCGCCACCTGGCGCCCGATGCCGTGCAACGGGTTGAGCGAGGTCATCGGCTCCTGGAACACCATGCCGGCGACGCCGCCGCGCAGCCGGCGCAGCGCCGCCTCCTCAGACTGCAGTACGTCGGTGCCGTCCAGGATGATGCGCCCCTCCGGATTGTGCCCGCCGGGTGGCAGCAGCCGCAGGGCCGAGAGGGCCGAGACGGATTTGCCGCTGCCGCTTTCGCCGACCAGCGCCAGGGTCTCCCCAGGATACAGCTTGAAGGAGAGGTTCCGCACCACGCGGCGCGCGCCGAAGGCGACGGAGAGGTTCTCCACCGTGAGGAGCGGCGCGCTCACCCCCCGCCCCCCGGCAGCTTGCGCGGGTCGAAGGCGTCGCGCACTGCCTCCCCCACGAAGATCAGCAGGGTCAGCACCCCGCCCAGCACGACGAAGCCGGTGAAGGCCAGCCAGGGCGCCTGGAGATTGTTCTTGCCCTGGGAGAGCAGCTCCCCCAGCGAGGGCGAGCCGGGGGGCAGGCCGAAGCCGAGGAAGTCCAGGCTGGCGAGGACGGTGACCGAGCCGGAGAGGATGAAGGGCAGGAAGGTGAGCGTCGCCACCATGGCGTTGGGCAGGATGTGGCGGACCATCAGCCGCGCATCCGCCACGCCCAGCGCCCGCGCGGCCCGCACATAATCCAGGTTGCGGCCACGCAGGAATTCCGCCCGCACCACCCCGGTCAGCCCCATCCAGGAGAACAGCAGCAGGAAGACCAGCAGCACCCAGAAGCTCGGCGTGATGATGCTGGCCAGGATGATGAGCAGGAACAACTGCGGCATGCCCGACCAGATCTCGATGAAGCGCTGGAAGAGCAGGTCCGTGGTGCCGCCGTAATAGCCCTGCACCGCCCCCGCGGCGACGCCGATGACGGAGGAGACGATGGTGAGGGTGAAGCCGAAGAGGACGGAAATGCGGAAGCCGTAGATCACCCGTGCCAGCACGTCCCGCGCTTGGTCATCCGTGCCCAGCCAGTTCCGCGCTGAGGGCGGCGCCGGGGCGGGGCGGCCGAGATCCCGCACGATGGTGGCATGGGCGTAGGGGATGGGTGGCCAGACCATCCAGCCGCGCTGCTCCACCTCCTGCACCAGCACCGGATCATGCCAATCGGCCTCCGTCGGCAGCCCGTCCGGCAACACATCGCTCTCGGCATAGTCCACCAGCACGGGGAAGAACCAGCGCCCCTCCACCCGCGCCACCAGGGGGCGGTCATTGGCGATGAACTCGGCGAAAAGCGTGACGAGGAACAGCGCCAGGAAGATCCAGAGCGACCACCAGCCGCGGCGGTTCGCCCGGAAATTGGCGAGGCGCCGGGCGTTGAGCGGGCTCATGGCGTCGCAGGGAGGGCGCTGCCCTCCCTGCACCCTCCCGCCAAGGGCCGAAAGGCCCTTGGAACCCATGACTTATCTCCAGGCGGAGGAGCCCCAGCGGGGGTCCTCCGCCTGGAGATTAAAACCCACCGGGGTCCAGGCACTGGTTCAGTCCCCGGCGGGGGTGCAGGGGGCAGAGCCCCTTGCAACGCTACGGCCCCGCTCACCGCCTAGCCTCGAAATCTATGCGCGGGTCGACCAGGGTGTAGGTGAAGTCGCCGACGATCTGCATGATCAGGCCCAGCAGGGTGAAGATGTAGAGCGTGCCGAACATCACCGGGTAGTCCCGCCGGATCGCCGCTTCGAAGCCCAGCAGCCCGAGCCCGTCGAGCGAGAAGATGATTTCCACCAGCAGCGCGCCGGTGAAGAGGATGCCGATGAAGGCGGCCGGGAAGCCGGCGACGATCAGCAGCATGGCGTTGCGGAACACATGGCCGTAGAGCACACGGGTTTCGCCCGCGCCCTTGGCGCGCGCCGTCACCACGTATTGCTTGTGGATCTCCTCGAGGAAGGAGTTCTTGGTCAGCATCGTCAGCCCCGCGAAGCCGCCGATGACCAGCGCCAGGGTCGGCAGCACCATGTGCCAGGCATAGTCCAGTGCGCGTTCCCAGAAGGGCGCGGCGGACATACCGGGGGAGAGCAGCCCGCGCAGCGGGAACCATTGCAGGAAGCTGCCGCCGGCGAACAGCACGACCAGCAGGATGGCGAAGAGGAAGCCGGGGATGGCATAGCCCACCAGCACGGCGGCGGAGGTCGCGACGTCGAAGCGCGAGCCGTCCCTGACCGCCTTCCGGATGCCGAGCGGGATGGAGACGAGATAGATGATGAGGGTGGACCAGAGGCCGAGGGAGACGGAGACCGGCATCTTCTCCAGGATCAGGCCCGCCACCGGCCGGTCGCTGAAGAGCGAGCGGCCGAGGTCGAAGCGGGCATAGCCGGAAAGCATGTCCCATAGCCGGACATGCCAGGGCTTGTCGAAGCCGAAGGCCTTCTCGATCTCCCGCACCACCGCCGGGTCCAGCCCCTGGGCACCGCGGTAGCGCGTGCCTTCGCTGCTGCCGCCCTCGCTGCGCTGCGGCGCGCGGGTCTCACCCTGCCCCTCGCCGGAGATGCGGCCGAGGGTGCTGCCGGCATTGCCCTTCAGCTCGGCGATCATCTGCTCGACCGGCCCGCCCGGCGCGAATTGGACGACGGCGAAATTGATCAGGATGATGCCGAGCAGGGTCGGCACCACCAACAACAGGCGACGGAGGAGGTAGGCGGCCATGCGCTAGCGTTCGATCGTCGGAGGCGCGCAGCGCCGGAGGCGTGAATCGGCCGCCATGATGTCTATTGCGGCCGGGCTTCGCGCTTGCCCTGTTCCACCGCGCCTTCCCGGCCGCCTTCCACCCACCAGGAATCGAGGGCGAGGGCGTAGCGCGGGTTGCGCGGCGGCCGGCCGAATTTGTCCCAATAGGCCACGCGGAAGGTGCGGCTGTGCCAGTTGGGGATCATGTAGTCCTGCCACAGCAGCACGCGGTCCAGCGCGCGGGTGCGGGCCACCAGCTCGGCGCGGTCCGGCGCGCTGATCACCAGCTCCACCAGCTCCTCCACCACCGGGTTGCAGATGCCGGCGATGTTCTGGCTGCCCTGCTTCTGAGCCTCGGCACAGGTGAAGAAATCGCGCTGCTCATTCCCCGGCGAGAGGGATTGCGGGAGGACGTCCATCGTCATGTCGTAATCGAAGCTGTCCATCCGCACCTGGTACTGCGCCGGGTCGATGGTGCGCACCCGCGGCTCCATGCCCAGCCGCTGCAGGGATTGCACGAAGGGCAGCGCCACGCGCTCATAGGTCGGGCCGTTCAGCAGGATCTCGAAGGCGAAGCCCTCGCCGCGCGCATTCACCAGCCGGCGGTCGCGCACCGTCCAGCCCGCCTGGCGCAGCAGGTCCAGCGCGCGGCGCAGCCCTTCCCGGTTGTTGCCGCTGCCATCCGTCACTGGCAGGCGGTAGGGCTCGCTAAACAGCTTCTCCGGCAGTTGCCCGCGGTACTTCTCCAGAATCTCCTTCTCCCGCCCCTCCGGCACGCCGGAAGAAGCGAGCTCGGAGTTGGAGAAGTAGGAGGTGGTGCGCGTATAGCTGCCGTAGAACAGGTTGGCGTTCATCCATTCGAAGTCGAAGACCTCGATCAACGCCCGCCGCACCCGCGCGTCCTGGAAGAGCGGCCGGCGCAGGTTCATCGCGAAGGCCTGCATGCCGGTCGGCAGCTCGTGCCGGATCTCGTCCAGCTTCACCAGTCCGCGCCGTACGGCCGGGAAGTCGTAGGCGGTGGCCCAGTCCTTCGCCACGTTCTCGGTGCGGAAGTCGATCTGCCCGGCCTTGAAGGCTTCCAGCGCCACGGTGCTGTCGCGGAAATACTCATAGCGCATGGTGTCGAAATTCGCCGTGCCCTTCATGGTGGGCAGGTCGCGCGCCCAGTAGTCCTCGACACGGCGATAGACCAGGCTGCGCCCCGGCTCGAAGCGCTCCAGCTGGTAGGGGCCGGAGCCGAGCGGCGGGTCCAGCAGCGGCCGGGCGAAGTCGCGCCCCTCCCACCAATGCTTCGGCAGCACGCGGAGCTGACCGAGGATCAGCGCCAGCTCCCGGTTCTCGTTGGTCTTGAAGCGGAAGGTGACGCGCTTCGGCCCTTCCGCCGCCACGCTCGCCACGTCGCCGTAATAGGAACGGTAATTGGGCCGCCCCTGCTCCCGCAGCGTGTTGAAGGTCCAGACGACATCCTCGGCGGTGATAGGCTTGCCATCATGCCAGCGCGCTTCCTCCCGCAGCATGAAGGTCACGCCGAGGCCATCGGCTGCCAGCTCGATGGCGGCAGCCAAGTGGCAGTACGCCGTGCTGGCCTCGTCCGCGCTATCCCGCAGCAGCGTCTCATAGACGTTCGCCAGAATGCCGACCGCCGGCGTGCCACGCAGGATGAAGGGGTTGAAGCTGTCGAAGCTGCCGAGGGCCGTCAGCGCGATCTCCCCGCCCTTCGGCGCCTCCGGGTTCACCCAGGGGAAGTGCGGGAAATCCGCCGGCAGGGCCGGCTCGCCGAGCAGCGAGAGGGCATGGGTGCGGCGCGGCGCCGCCTGGGCCGCGGCGGGCTGCGGCCGGGCAGCGGACAGAGCCCAGGGCAGGGCCAGGGCGGAAGCCAGAAGGTCTCGGCGATGCATGGCCGGAGGATGGGGATTCGCAGCCGCCGGGGCAACCACCGCCTGGAGCATTTGCAGGTCCCATGCGTTCACCGAAAATGCTCCAGGCCCTTGTTTGCAGAGCAGGTTCACGCCTTCGGGCGATGCCGCCCTACGGCGATCCGCCCTAGCCCGCCAGCAGCCGGGTGGCCTCGGGCAGCAGGGCCGGGTCGCCCACTGCCAGGACGCGGCCATCGCTCTCCAGCGTCAGCGCCTCGCCCTTCCAGCCCGTCACGCGGCCGCCGGCACCTTCCACCACCGGCACCAGGGCGGCCCAGTCCCAGGGCTTCATGGTGCTTTCAGCAATGACATCCACCAGGCCGAGGGCCATGAGGCCATAGGCATAGCAGTCGCCACCCCAGGTCACGCGGCGGGCCGCCGCCCGCAGCCGCTCGAAGCCCGGGCGGTCCTGCGGCTCGAACATCTCGGGGCTGGTGCAGGAGAGCTCAGCCTCCGCCAGCCTTCCGCAGGGCCGGCAGCGGGGCGTCCCGCCCAGGGGAGAGCGGAAGCGGGTGGGCTGGCCGGCCACGCCGATCCAGCGCTCCCCGATGCCCGGCTGGTCGATCAGCCCCAGCACCGGGCGGCCGCGATGCAGCAGGGCGATCAGCGTGCCGAACAGGGGGCGGCCGGTGACGAAGGCGCGGGTGCCGTCGATCGGGTCCAGCACCCAGAGATATTCGGCATCCGCCCGGTCCGGGCCGTATTCCTCGCCCCAGATCCCATGGGCGGGGAAGCGCTCGGCCAGCAGGGCGCGGATCGCCCGCTCGGCGCCACGGTCGGCCTCGGTCACCGGGCTGGCATCGCCCTTGGCCTCCACCAGCAGGGGGGAGCGGAAGAGGGGGCGGATGACAGCCCCGGCCAGCTCCGCCGCTGCCTCCGCCGCCGCGATGAACGCCTCCATGCCCTTACTCCCCGTTTGCGCGGCCGTGGGGGCTCGATTACACGCCCTGCATGACCGACACCATCGCCTTCCAGGGCCTGCCCGGGGCCTATTCGGACCTCGCCTGCCGCGCCGCCTATCCCGGCTGGGCCACCCTGCCCTGTCCGAGCTTCGAGGCGGCGATGGATGCGGTGCGGGACGGCCAGGCGAAGCTGGCGATGCTGCCCTGCGAGAACACCCTGGCCGGGCGGGTGCCGGACATCCACCGCCTGCTGCCGGATAGCGGCCTCTTCGTCGTCGGGGAGCATTTCGAGCGGGTGGAGCACTGTCTGCTGGCGCCGAAGGGGGCGACGCTCGCCGGGCTGAAGCGCGCCCACAGCCACCCGGTGGCGCTGGGCCAGGTGCGCCGCATCCTGAAGGAGCTGTCTCTGGAGCCGGTGATCGAGGCCGATACCGCGGGCGCCGCCGAGCTGATCGCCCGCCGCGGCGGCACGGAGGATGCCGCCATCGCCTCCGCCCTCGCGGCCGAGACCTACGGCCTCGAGATCCTCCGCCGCAATGTGGAGGACGCGCCGCACAACACCACGCGCTTCTATGTCTGCTCGCTGGAGCAGGCGCCGCCCTTCCGTGGCGAGTGCGTGACGACCTTTGTCTTCCGGGTACGGAACATCCCGGCAGCGCTCTACAAAGCGCTGGGCGGCTTCGCGACCAATGGCGTGAACATGACGAAGCTGGAAAGCTATATGCTGGACGGCGAATTCACCGCCACGCAATTCCTGGCCGATGTGGACGGCCACCCGGACGATCCGGGGCTGGCCCGGGCACTGGAGGAGCTGGAATTCTTCTCCCGCGAGCTGAAGGTGCTGGGGGCCTATCCGGCGCATCCCTTCCGGCGCGCACATCGCGGGTAACGGCCCCCGGCCCCGGAGGGCTACCGGTTGGCAGCAGTGCCGCCAACCCCTGCCGGGGCCAGGAGCTGGCCCGCCCCCAGGTCCGGGTCCAGACCAACCGTTGAGGCTGCCGACGACATAGCCCGGCCCTACCCGGCATTGCGCCTGGGGACGACCCAGCCGGGCATTCCTGTCCGGCAACGGTGGAGCACGGACAGCGGGTGCGAAGGCACCTTCCAGGGCGGAAGGCGTATTGCGCTGCAGCAAGGCCGCGGTTAGCCTTTTCACATGACCTTGCGCGCCATGTCCGAAAGCTCCCGGCCCACGCCGCCATAAGGGCAGGACCATCGCCGGCCCGCCGGCTCCCCCGCGCCTTTTCCTATCCTGGCCGCCCCGCGCGGGCCGGCCCGCCGAAAGCTGTCCCATGCCCCTGTCCAAGCTGCGCGCCGAATGGGCGCCGAATGTCACGCGCGACCTGCTGGCCGGCACCGTCGTCGCCCTGGCCCTGATCCCTGAGGCCATCGCCTTCTCCATCATCGCCGGGGTCGATCCGAAGCACGGGCTCTACGCCTCCTTCTGCATCGCCGTGGTCACCGCCATCGCGGGCGGGCGGCCGGCGATGATCTCGGCGGCTACCGGCGCCACCGCGGTCGTCATGGTCTCACTCGTCAAGGATCATGGCGTGCAGTACCTGCTGGCGGCGACGCTGCTCACCGGGCTGTTCCAGCTTCTCGCCAGCGCGCTCCGGCTCGGCGACCTGATGCGCTTCGTCTCGCGCTCCGTCGTCACCGGCTTCGTCAATGCGCTGGCCATCCTGATCTTCATGGCGCAGCTGCCGGAGCTGATCGGCCTGGGCTGGCAGACCTACGCCATGGTCGCGGTGGGGCTGGCGATCATCTACCTGCTGCCGCGGCTGACCACGGCGGTACCCTCGCCGCTCGTTGCCATCCTGCTGCTCACCGGCTTCTCGATGGCGACGGGGGTGGAGTTCCACAAGGTGGGCGATATGGGGGCGCTACCCTCCGACCTGCCGGCCTTCGCCCTGCCCATGGTGCCGCTGAACCTGGAGACGCTGCGCATCATCCTGCCCTATGCGCTGACGCTCGCCATGGTCGGGCTGCTGGAAAGCCTGATGACGGCGGCGATCGTCGATGAGATGACCGACACCACCTCCGACAAGAACCGGGAATGCGCCGGCCAGGGCCTGGCCAACCTCGCCTCCGGCCTGTTCGGCGGCATGGCGGGCTGCGCCATGATCGGGCAATCCGTCATCAACGTCTCCTCCGGCGGGCGGGGGCGGCTCTCCTGCCTCTGGGCCGGCGTGTTCCTGCTCTTCCTCATCCTCGTGCTCGGCCCCTGGGTGAAGCAGATCCCGATGCCGGCGCTGGTCGCGGTGATGATCATGGTCTCGATCAACACCTTCCAGTGGCGCTCGCTGAAGACGCTGGTGACGCATCCGAAGAGCTCCTCCGTCGTCATGCTGGCGACCGTCGCGGTGGTGCTCGGCACGCATGACCTGGCGCAGGGCGTGCTGGTGGGGGTGGTGCTGAGCGGGCTGTTCTTCGCCCAGAAGATCTCCCGCTTCTTCGGCGTCGAGTCGGCGCTGGCCGATGGAGTGCGGACCTATCGCGTGACCGGCCAGATCTTCTTCGCCACGGCCGAGGCCTTCCACAACGCCTTCGACTTCCGGGAGGAGCTGCGGCAGGTCGTCATCGACGTGCACGCCGCGCATTTCTGGGACCTGACGGCGATCAACGCGCTGGACCGGGTGGTGCTGAAATTCCGCCACCACGGGGTGGCGGTGGAGATCATCGGCATGAACGAGGCGAGCCGCAGCCTGGTGGAGCGCCTCGGCCAACACCACAAGCCGGGCGCCGCGCTGGCCGGCGGACACTAGAGGTTCCCCACAAAGCCGCTGCGCGGCTTCGTGGGGGCCCCGGAGGCGCTGGAGTTCTGAGGCGTCGCACAGCCTTCCGCGGCGAAGCCGCGGAAGGGTACCGGGCGAGGGCAGGTTTTGGCAGGCGCGCCCAGGCCCCGGGCGTCGCTTCCTGCGCCAGGGGCCGGTTCAGGCCTCGGCGGCGTGGGCCTCCAGGTCTTCCAGCCGGCACACGGCGAGCGCCGCTTCATGCGTGGCCTCCAGCGCGACCAGCGGGGCCTGGCCGGCGCGGCGGGCTTCCTCCCAGCGGGCGGCGCAGAGGCACCAGCGGTCGCCGGGCTGCAGGCCGGGGAAGCCAAAGGCGGGCATCGGGGTGGAGAGGTCGTTGCCGCGGCTTTTCGAGAAGGCGAGGAATTCCGCCGTCATCACCGCGCAGACCACATGCAGGCCGAGATCCTCCGGCCCGGTGTTGCAGCAGCCATCGCGGAAGAAGCCGGTCACCGGCGCCACGGAGCAGGGCAGCAACGGGCCGCCCAGCACGTTGCGGGCGGTGGGGCGCTCCTCCCGCCGGCGGCGGAAATCGGTGTCGTCGAGCGGCATCGGGCTCCCCGTGCTATTCGATTAGCCAGGACAGGGTTCTCATCCGGCCCAGGCCAGCCACGGTTCCGCCCGCCGCCCCCAAACTCATCGTTCCCAAAGGCCCTTCGGCCTTTGGCGGGGTGGGTCCGGGAGGGGCAAGGCCCCTCCCAGGCGCCTCAGGCCGCCGCGCGGATTGCCGCCGCCTTCACTTCCTCGCTCACCGCGCCCGCGAAGGTCTCGAAGTTCTTCTCGAACAGCCCGACCAGCTTCTTCGCCGTCGCGTCATAGGCCGCCTTGTCGGCCCAGGTCTCGCGCGGGTTCAGCACCTCGGCCGGCACGCCGGGCAGCGACTTCGGCATCATCAGGCCGAAGAACGGATCCTGCACGAACTCCACCTTGGCCAGCGAGCCGTCCAGCGCCGCCCGCAGCAGGGCGCGGGTGTGGTGGATGGACATGCGGTGGCCAGTGCCATAGGCGCCGCCGGTCCAGCCGGTGTTCACCAGCCACACCTGGGCGCCGTCGCGGGCGATCAGGCTTTCCAGCATCTTGCCGTAGACTTCCGGGTGCCGCGGCAGGAAGGGCGCGCCGAAGCAGGTGGAGAAGGTCGCCTGCGGCTCCTTCCCCAGCCCCTTTTCCGTCCCCGCGACGCGCGCCGTGTAGCCGGAGAGGAAGTGGTACATCGCCTGGGCCGGCGTCAGCTTGGCGATCGGCGGCAGCACGCCGAAGGCGTCCGCCGTCAGCATCACCACGTTCCTCGGCTTGCCAGCCTGGCCGCCCGCCATCGTGTTCGGGATGTAGTCGAGCGGGTAGCAGGAGCGGGTGTTCTCGGTCAGCGAGGCGTCGTCGAGGTCGAGATTGCCCAGCTCGTCCGCGACCACATTCTCCAGCACCGCGCCGAAGCGGTGGGAGGCGGCCCAGATCTGCGGCTCCTGCTGCTGGTCCAGGCGGATGACCTTGGCGTAGCAGCCGCCCTCGAAGTTGAAGACGCCGTGGTCGGACCAGCCATGCTCGTCATCGCCGATGAGCTGCCGCTCCGGGTCGGAGGAGAGGGTGGTCTTGCCGGTGCCGGACAGGCCGAAGAACAGGGCGGTGTCGCCGGCGCGGCCGACATTGGCGCTGCAATGCATCGGCAGCACGCCGCGCGCCGGCAGCAGCCAGTTCATGACGGTGAAGATGCTCTTCTTGATCTCGCCGGCATAGGAGGTGCCGGCGATCAGGATGGTCTTTGCCGCGAAGGACAGCGCGATGCAGGTGCCGCTGCGGCAGCCATCCTCGGCCGGGTTCGCCTCGTATTCCGGGGCGTGCAGGATGGTGAAGTCCGGCTCGAAGCCGTCCAGCTCCGCCCGCGCCGGGCGGATGAACATGTTGCGCGCGAACAGCGCATGCCAGGCATTGGTGGTGACGAGGCGGACCTTGATGCGGTGGGCCGGGTCGGCGCCGGCGTAGAGATCCTCGGTGAACAGCACCGGGCGCGCGCCGAGCCAGCTACGGACCTTGGCGGCCAAGCCACGGAACTTCTCCGGCGCCATGGGCTGATTGATCTTGCCCCACCAGACCTGGTCATGGACCTCCGGGTCATCGACCACGAATTTGTCCTGGACGGAGCGGCCGGTATGCACCCCGGTCACGGCGATGAAGGCGCCATCGGCGGACAGCCGGCCCTCGCCGCGCCGCAGCGCATGCTCCACCAGGCCGGCGGCGGTCAGGTTCGCGTGGACGGCGCCGCTGGCGGCGACGCCGGTGCCGGCAAGGGCGGGCTGGGGAGACGACATTCAGATCCTCCGGAGGGGCGGGGCGGTCCCGGTATCCGCTTAATAAAAGACCATTTTAAGGCGCCGTCCAGGGCGATCAACGCAAGCCTGCGTCAACCTTCATTGGACTTGTGCGCCGCCCGGGCCGCCTTGCTGGCGGCTACCAGCGCCCGCCGCACCGCCGCAGCATCCGCGACCGGGGCCGGAAAGGCGAGGCGCAGAACCATGTGCTCCATCACGAAGTCGGCACCATCCACATCCACCGCCGCCATGCGCCAGGGCCCCTCCGCCCCGCCGAGCAGCCGAGTGCAGATCAGCCGGCAAGCCTCCGCATGGTCGCTGTTCATGTGCTCCAGGATGCCGGGCTCCGCCCCTTCCAGGGCGGCGACCGCGACAGGGTCCGGGCGCAGCTCGACCAGTTTCAGCCTGGTGGCCCGGGCGAAGCCGCCGACCAGCAGCGCTCCGCCAGGCTCCACCCGCCACAAAGCGAAATCGGCAAAGTCGGCGTAGAGCGCGGCATAGGGGTGGCGGTCCAGCCAGCGCGCCTTGAGCGCCGCCGCCTCGCCCTCCGGGACCGGCGCCGCCTGCCCGGTCAGGGTCACCCGGGGCGCGGTCTGCGGATTCGGTCCCTCTGCCGCCCCGGTGAAGAGCAGGCTGCAGCGCCCCTCCGCCCGGAGCTGCCTCGTATGTTCCGACAGCGAGGAGAGCAGCAGCAGCGGCGAGAGGTCCGGCGCCGTGGCCGGAGTGACGAGGCTGGCGAAGGGCTGGCCATCCGCCTGGGTCGCCAGGGTCGCCGACCGGGCCGCCCGGATCAGCTTTCGTGCCTCGAAGGCGGGATCGTCGCTCACCCCTCACCCTCCCCCATCGGTTGTGCCACAATCCCGCACCATATCCCGTGCAGACTCCGTAGACAGTGGCCGCCTGCCGGCTCGGGAGACATGCTGATTATGCCCGCCACGATCGCCCTGGTGGATGACGACCGCAACATCCTCACCTCCGTCTCCATGACCCTGGAGCAGGAAGGCTTTCAGGTGCGCACCTACACGGATGGCGAGAGCGCCCTGCAGGGGCTGCTCGCCCGCCCCGCCGACCTTGCCGTGCTGGACATCAAGATGCCGCGCATGGACGGGATGGAGCTGCTGCAGCGGCTGCGCCAGCGCACCGCCATGCCGGTGGTGTTCCTCACCAGCAAGGATGAGGAAGTGGACGAGCTGATGGGGCTGCGCCTCGGCGCCGACGACTACATCACCAAGCCCTTCAGCCAGCGCCTGCTGCTGGAGCGCATCCGCGCCCTGCTCCGTCGCAACGAGGCGAGCCGGGCGGAGGCCAGCGGCCAGCCCGCCGGCGGCATCATCCATCGCGGCGACCTGCTGCTGGACGAGACCAAGCATACCTGCACCTGGAAGGGCCACGACATCCAGCTCACCGTCACGGAATTCCTGCTGGTGAAGGCGCTGGCACAGCGCCCCGGCATGGTGAAGAACCGCGACCAGCTGATCGATGCCGCCTATGGCGAGAACATCTATGTCGATGACCGCACCATCGACAGCCATGTGAAGCGGGTGCGCAAGAAATTCCGCCAGGCGGACGAGAATTTCGCCCAGATCGAGACGTTGTACGGCATCGGCTACCGCTACAAGGAAAGCTGATCGGCCTCTCCGGGCCGTGCAGGACGAATGAATGCCCGATATCGGCGTAGCGCGGGAGGCGACGCAGACTGACCCGCCGGTGGTGCGGGTGCGGCGGCGCTGGGTCTCGCCCCTGCTGCGGCGCATCCTGCTGCTGAACGTGCTGCCGCCGGCCCTGCTGGCCGCCGCCATGCTCTACCTGGACCAGTACCAGAACGGGCTGCTGGCGGCCGAGGTGGAGGCGCTGCGCACCCAGGCCCGGATCTATGCCGGCGCCATCGCCGAAGCGGCGACGCGCATCCAGGACGACCGGGCGGTGCTGGTGCCGGAAGCCTCCCGCCCCCTGCTGCGGCGGCTGGTCGATCCCTCCCCCAACACCCAGGCCAAGCTGTTCGACAATACCGGCCTCGTCGTGGCGGACAGCCGGGTGCGGGAAGGCCCGGCCGGGGCCGTCGTCACCCAGCCCCTACCGCCACCCGAGCCGCGCGGCGCCTTCTCCGCCGGCGTAGCCGGCCTCTATGACCGGGTGCTCGGCATCCTGCCGCGCGCCCTGCTGCGGCACGATGTCCGCGACGACGTCTTCGTGGACCAGACGCCGGACGCCCCCTCCTTCGACTGGCAGCCGGAATTCGGCCCCGCCGGCAGCCAGGGCGCCGGCAATGACCGGCGGGAGGAGCTGCGCCTCGCCCTCGAGGGCGGGGTCCGCCCCTATATCCGCCGCACCGCGGATGGCCGGCTGCTGGTCTCGGTGGCGGAGCCGGCGCGGCGGGCCAACCAATCCGTCGGCATCGTCCTGCTGACGCGGGAGGCGCGGGAGGTGGACCGCCGGCTGTTCGAGATCCGCGCCAGCGTGCTCGGCATCTTCGGCATCGCGCTGGTCGTCACCGTCGCCCTCTCCATCTACCTGGCGCAGACCCTGGCCAACCCCATCATGCAGCTTGCCGGCGCCACGGCGGCGATGCGCCAGGGGGAGGGCCGCAGTGGCAGCGTGCCCGCCCCGCTCCTGGCGCGGGGGGACGAGATCGGCATCCTGGCGCGGGACCTCCAGGCCTCCGCCCGCGCCCTCTGGGCCCGGATCGACACCAATGAACGCTTCGCCGCCGATGTGGCGCATGAGCTGCGCAACCCGCTGACCTCCGTGCGCTCGGCCATCGAGACGCTGCGGCGGATCGAGAATCCGGAGCAGCAGAAGCGGCTGCTGGCCATCATCGCCGAGGATGCGGTGCGGATGGACCGGCTGATCGCCGACATCGCCGACAGCTCCCGGGTGGATGCGGAGCTGTCCCGCACCGTGGCCGTGCCGGTGGATGTGGCGCCCATCCTGGCGACGCTCGCCGAGCTGCACAATGCGACGCGGAGCGGGGAGGAGGCACCGAGCGTCCGGCTGGAGGCCCCGGCGGAGGGGCTGGTGGTGCGCGGCGTGGAGGGGCGGCTGGTGCAAGTCTTCCGCAACCTGCTGGGCAATGCCCTCTCCTTCAGCCCGGCCGGCGGTACCGTCTCCGTGCGGGCGCGCCGGGCCGGCCGGGAGGTGGAGGTGGTGGTCGAGGATGAGGGCCCCGGCATCCCCGAGGCCAAGCTGGAGGGTATCTTCGAGCGCTTCTATTCGGAGCGCCCCAGCGGCGAGCGCTTCGGCCAGCATTCCGGCCTGGGGCTGTCCATCAGCCGGCAGATCGTGGAGGGGCTGCGCGGGCGGATCGGCGCGGAGAACCGCCGGGACGCGGAGGGCAAGGTGCTGGGCGCCCGCTTCGTGGTGCGGCTGCCGGTGGGGTGACCCGATGGGGAAGGCGGTGGCAGTCGCTAACGCCCCGGCCCAGGGCTAATTCCCCGCCATGTCCACCCTGCACCGTCCCTGGCTCCTCCTCGCCGCCCTGCTCGGCCTCACCGCCGTCGGCCTCGCCGCCTGGGCGGCGCATGGCGCGCCCGCCGTGCTGGATGAGGTCCATCTCGGCATGCTGGAGCGCGGCCTGCAGATGCAGGGCTGGCACGCCCTGGCGCTGTTCGGCACCGCGCTCTGGGCGGAGCGCCGCCCCGGCCTGCTGCCGCAGCTCGCCGCCACCGCCTTCGGGCTCGGCGCCATCCTCTTCTGCGGCGCCGTCTACAGCCACGCCCTCCGCGACGTCTCGCTGGGCCGGGTGGCGCCGATCGGCGGCATGCTGCTGATGGCCGGCTGGGCGCTGCTCGGCGCCTCGGCCCTGGTCCGGCGGTGATCGGCGCCGCCTATCTGGCGGATGCGGGCTTCGAGGCGGTGCTGGCCGAGGAGCTGGCCCTGGCCGGGCGCAGCATCGCCGCCTGGCATGGCCGCCTCGCCCTCTCGCCGGAGCCGCCGCACCCGGCCATCTGGGCGCTGGAGGTCTGGACCACGCCGCAGGAACTGCCCGCCCCCTCGGTGAAGGCGGCAGCCGATGCGCTGCGCGCCATTCAGCGCAATTGGGCGCTCTACGCCGCCCTGCACCACCGCCGGGCGGCGCTGATCGAGGCCCGGCTGCCGCCGGTGAAGGCCCGCCCCCTGCGCTTCCCTGAACCGGCACCGACCGGCCATCTCGGCGCCTGGACCCTGCTGGCGCCGGACCGCCTGCTCGCCTCCCCGACCAAGACCAGCCCCTTCGTCAACGGCGCGGTGCAGTTCCTTGAGGACAAGGAAGGCCCGCCCTCCCGCGCCTATCTGAAATTATGGGAGGCGCTGACCCGTGCCGGGCGCTGGCCGGGGCCGGGCGAGACCTGCCTCGACCTCGGCGCCTCCCCGGGCGGCTGGAGCTGGGCGCTGGCGCAGCTCGGCGCCCGGGTGATCGCGGTGGACAAGGCGCCGCTCGACCCCGCCGTGGCCGCGCTGCCCAATGTGGAACAGCGGCTGGAGAGCGCATTCGGCCTGGACCCGCGCGAGATGCCGCCGGTGGAGTGGCTGTTCAGCGACGTCATCTGCTACCCGGCGCGGCTGCTCGCCCTGGTTCGGCGCTGGCTGGAGGCGGGGCGGGCGCGGCATTTCTGCTGCACCATCAAGTTCCAGGGGGAGACCGACCACACGGCGATGGCGGAATTCGCCGCCATCCCCGGCGCCCGCCTGTTCCATGGCGCCCACAACAAGCATGAGGTGATGTTCCTCCGGCTCGGCGAAGCCGAGGCCTGACCGCCTGCCCGGGCGTTCGCGGCAAGGCGGTGGTGCGGATGGCCGGGCGTCGCCGCCGCCCGGGGTGGTGCCGGCTGACCGAATCTCGTTTCCGGTACCAGGCTACCGGAAAGCGGCACCCACACCATGCCGCCAAACACATAAATATTTCTTAATGAAGATATGTCTCCCGTTATCTTCTGCAATTTGAATCCCTGCGCCCTCTTCATTCACGATACTCTCTTTCTTCTTTGAAGAAGATCATATGAATACACTGACATGAGGAAACGAACATGGCATTCATACTTGGCCCGGCCCAAGGCCATGGGCAGATCGACGGCACAGATGGCAACGACGTCCTGATCGCACGGGGCTCTCACAATACGATCACGGATGATGGCGGCCGCAATATCGTCATCAGCGGCGATGGCGGCCATGACAGCCTGCATCTCGGCATGCCGGCAGACCCTCTCCTGCCACTCCCGCCACCGGGCACGCCGACTCTTTCGGACGCCGTGTTGCTGCGGGGGGAAGGGAATACGCTGCTCGGCGGCGAAGCGGATTTCAGGATCCTCGGCCTGCATGGCGGCAACCACATCACCCTCGGCAGCGGCAGCAACGACCTGCGGCTCTTCGGCGAGCACAATTCGGTGGAGCTCGGCCGAGGGGATGACAGCATCCATTTCTTCGGCGGCCATGCCAGCGTGGTGCAGCACGGCCTGGCCTATGGCGGCGCCGGGACCACCACCATCCAGTTCACCGGCACCGGCAACAGCCTCTCCGTCATCAACGACACGCCGGCCGCCCTCGGGCCGGCCCGGGCGAATGTCGTGATTACCGGCGGCGACGGGCAAGGCAGCTTCGGCTTCGCCGGCGCCGGCACCTTCTCGCTCCGCACCCATGGCGAGCAGAACGAGGTCTCTACCGGCACCGGCCGCTTCGACATCGCGCCGGGCGATGGCCACGACATCGTCCATCTCGGCTTTTCCGCGCGTGGCGGCGGCGCGAGCGGCACCATCACGCTGAACGGCACGCACAACACCATCGACGGCTCGGCCGGCAGCGTCACCGTCACCGGCGGCGATGGCCACACCACGCTGGATTTCCGCAACGGGTTCAGCTCCAGCCTGAACCTCATGCTCGGCGGCTCGCACAACTCGCTGACGAACAACATCCCCACCGGGGGCACCATCGACATGGGCGAGGGCGACGCCACGCTCAGCCTGTTCGGCAACAGCGCCACCATCACCTTCCACGGCGCGGGCAATGTCGCGACGCTCGACAACGCCAACCACGGGACCATCAACGACCGGTCGGACGGGTTGCGGCTGAACGTGTCGAGCACCCCTGGCCTCTTCTCCTTCACCGAGACCGTCGAGAATTTCGGCGCGGATCGCGGCGCGGTGGTCGCCCTGGATGCCGAGACGACGGGGTATGCAACGGCCCAGAGCGCCTATGCCGCCCTGCATGGGGACGGGATGGGCAATACGGTGCTGGACCTGCCCAATGCCGGGGAGCTGGTCTTCGCCGGGCTGAGCCCTACGGCGCTGCACGAGGACAATTTCCTCATCGCCTGACCGCGGGCCGGACAGGGAATGCCGAAGGATGCCGGCGCGCCGGCCGCGCCTCCCGCCGGCATCCCCCTTGCCCGCGGCCGGCCAAGGCCGCGGCGCGCAGGCCGGGCGCGAAACCCGACGGCCTGCGCGATCGGGCAGGGCTGGCACGCCGGGTGCAGCGTCCCGCCGCGGTGTCCGCGGGACACTGCCGGCCTTGCCGGCCGGCTTCATCTGAGCGCAGGAGAATTGCCATGCAGGTCTCCGGCGGGGGCGGCATCACCCCCCCGAGCATGCAGGTCTGGCGCAGCCAATTGGAGCGCAACACCTTCAAATCTCCGGGTTCCGGCCGGAATGACGGGGCGCGTCCGGAGGCGGCGGAGGCGACGAAGGCCCGGCTGAAGGAGCTGCAGGAGAAGGCGGCAGAAGCTGCCGCGGCGGCAAATTCGGCCGATGCCACCGGCGCTGCCTTCGCCAGGCTCGACCGCGACGGCGATGGCAGCCTCAGCGAGGCGGAGCTCGCGGCCGGGCTGGCGGCGAAGCGCAGCCAGGGCCGGGAGGGGCCGCAGCACCGCCAGGGCGCAGGGATGCCGGGCGGCCTCGGCGGTGGGCTGCTGGCCCAGCTTCTTCACCAGACGGAGGAGCCCGCATCCGCTGCCGGCGGCACCTTGCCCGCGCTGCTGCGCCGGACCGATCGCAATTGCGACGGGGTGATCACCCAGGCAGAGCTGCGGGCCTCGGCGGAGGGGAATGGCGGCCAGCCTCCGGCGCCGGGCGGCCAGGGCGATGCCGGCGGCCAGGGCGGCCTCGGCAATGCGCTGATGGCGCAGCTCTTCGGCCAGGAGGCGGGCCGTGGCCTGCCGCCGGCCTCCGGAAGCGGCGGGGCTGGCGTCCTCGCCGCCTGAGGCGGCGGCTGCCGCTCCGCGGCCGGCGGCCCGCCGGGCCACCCCGCGGCAACGGCTCCGCCATGGGGCCGGGGCCCGCCCCCCCCGGCAGCCGGTGCCCGTCCCGCGCCCGCAGGGGCGCCGTGCCACCCGATTCCGCCCCCGCACGAATCCCTTTAGGATGCGCCCCGACTCAGCCCGGGGAGCCCTTGCCGATGCGCGCCATCTTCGTCGATGCCAATGAATCGCTGGCGGAGGTGACGGAACGGCTGGTCCGCCCCGGCGACCCGCCGGTCGCGATCAACCGCAATGCGGAGATCACCCCGGCGGAGCTGCCGAAGCTGCTGGCCGGCCATGCCATCGCGATCGACGACCACACCCAATTCCCGGTGGACATCGTCAGGCAGTGCCCGGACCTGAAGCACATCGTCTTCCTCGGCACCGGCGCGCGCAGCTACATGGACCCGGAGGCGCTGAAGGCCGAATGCGGCGTCGAGGTCCATATCATCAAGGGCTATGGCGACACCGCCGTGGCGGAGATGGCCTTCGCCCTGCTCTGGGACGCCGCCCGGCAGACCGCCATGATGGATGCCGCCATCCGCCGCGGGGAGTGGCCGCGCGTCGTCGGCATGCAGCTCACCGGCAAGACCATCGGGCTGATCGGCACCGGCGGCATCGGGGCGGAGATGGCGCGGCTCTGCGCCGGCATCGGCATGAAGGTCATCGCCTGGAACCGCTCGCCCAAGGCGATCCCGGGCGTGGAGTTCGTCAGCCTGGAGCGGCTGCTGGCCGAGAGCGACGTGGTCTCCCTGCACCTGCTGCTGAACGACGAGACCCGCGGCTTCCTCTCCGCTGCCCGGCTGGCCCAGATGAAGCGTGGTGCCATCCTGGTGAACACGGCGCGCGGCGCCATCGTGGACGAGGCGGCGATGATCGCGGCGCTGCAGAGCAGGCAGCTCGGCTGGGCCGCCCTCGACGTTTTCGTGCAGGAGCCGATGCCGGCGGGCCATCCGCTGACGAAGCTGCCCAATGTGACACTGACCTCCCACGCCGCCTTCCGCACCCCGGAGGCGAGCGACAACCTGATCGGCGCCGCGCTCGGCCACTGCCGGCGGATCGTGAAGGAGGGGATGTAGCGGCGGGGCGGGCGGCGCCGTACCGACCGCGGAACTTTGCTCTTCAAGCCCGGGCAGTGCCATGCCACATCTGGCGGGCGGGGCGGGCGTGGCGAAACGGTAGACGCATGGGTCTTAAAAACCCAGGTCCAATACGGATGTACGGGTTCGAGTCCCGTCGCCCGCACCAGCCCGGTTGCGCGACGCCGCCCGACTGGGCCCCTTGCCCTGGCCGGTCGCCGCGCCGGAGGCGGCAGCGGCGGGCAAGCGCCTACGGCCCTTCCCGATTCCGGCGGCCATTGGCCCCTGCCCGGCCCGCCATCGCATCGCCACGGCATTGACCGCAACCCGGCCGCCGGCTTTGCATGGCGCATGACGATTCTCTCCGGCCATTCGCGCCTCGCCGGCATCCTGGGCTGGCCCGTGGCGCATTCCCGCTCGCCCCGGCTGCACGGCTTCTGGCTGCGGCGGCACGGGATCGATGGCGCCTACATGCCCCTGCCGGTGCGGCCGGAGCGCTTCGCCGACGCCGTGCGGTCGCTGGCCGATCTCGGCTTCGCCGGGGCCAACGTCACCATCCCGCACAAGGAGGCCGCCTTCGCCGCGTGCGACCGGGTGGATGCCACGGCGCATCGCGCCGGGGCGGTGAACACCCTGGTCTTCCGGGACGGCCGGATCGAGGGCTCCAACACCGATGGCTTCGGCTTCCTGGCGCACGCCATGGCCTCCGTCCCCGGCTGGAGCCCGGCGGCCGGCCCGGTGGTGGTGCTCGGCGCCGGCGGCTCGGCCCGCGCCATCGCCGCGGCGCTGCTGGATGCCGGCTGCCCGCGCCTCACCCTGGTGAACCGCACCCCGGCGCGGGCGGAGGCGCTGGCCCAGGCGCTGAGCGGCCCGATCGAGGTGGCCGACCGCCCGCCACTGGAAGGCGCCGCGCTGCTGGTCAACACCACCTCCCAGGGCATGCAGGGCCAGCCGCCCCTGGTGCTGGATCTGGCGCCGCTGCCCGCCACGGCCATCGTCGCCGACATCGTCTATGTGCCGCGGGAGACCGGGCTGCTCGCCGCCGCCCGGGCGCGGGGACTGCGCACCGTGGACGGGCTCGGCATGCTGCTGCACCAGGCGCGGCCGGGCTTTTCCGAGTGGTTCGGCACGATGCCGCAGGTGGACAGCGAGTTGGAGGAATTCGTCGGCGGGGACATCCCGCTCAGATGAAGATCATTGGCCTGACCGGCGGGATCGGCATGGGGAAATCCACCGCCACCGCCACCTTCCGTCGCCTCCACGTGCCGGTCTTCGATGCCGATGCCGCGGTCCACAGGCTGCAGGCGAAGGGCGGCCGCGCCGTCGCCCCCATCGCCGCCGCCTTTCCTGGCACGGTGAAGGAGGGCGTGGTGGACCGGGAGGCGCTGCGCCGCGCCGTGCTGCCGGACCCGGCGGCGCTGACCCGGCTGGAGCGCATCATCCACCCGCTGGTGCGGCGGGAGGAGCAGCGCTTCCTCGCCGCCGCCCGCCGCCGGGCGGAGCGGCTCGCGGTGCTCGACGTCCCGCTGCTGTTCGAGACCAAGGGCCAGGGGCGCTGCGACCTAGTGGTGGTGGTCTCCGCCCCAGCCGCCGTGCAGCGCTGGCGGGTGCTGCGCCGCAAGGGCATGACCCCGGCGCGCCTCGCCGCCATCCTGGCGCGGCAGACGCCGGATCGGGTGAAGCGGCGGCTGGCGGATGTGGTGGTGCCGACCGGCCTGTCCCGCCATTTCGCCCAGCGGCGCATCAGGCAGCTGGTGCGGGAGGAGGCGCAGCGATGAGGCATGTGGTGCTGGACACCGTTAGGGAGCAATAGCAAGGGTTGTCCGCTTTGTCCTGTAAATGCCTAGGGCGCGCGACGACGGCGTTTAGGGTTCAGTTGCCGACTCTGTCCTTGGAGCGGCCCCCAATTCGACCGGACAGGCGGCGCAACCGTGAGGGCCTAGGTTCAAGCCTAGGCATGCGCCTATGTCGAAGCCCATCGAGCGCGCCTCGCTGGAACCGGAAATAGCCGGTGCCTTCTGCTCAACATTGCGGTCGGTCACGAGATCGCCGTGACCAGCAGCTATCCAGACGCCTAGAGCGTTTTCGGTTTACATGCGTTCACCGAAAACGCTCTACGCCTTTGTTTGCAGAGCAGATTCACGCCTTCGGGCGATGCCGCCCTACGGCGATCTGCTCTAGTTGGCAGGCAATGCGGCCCGGCTGCATTATTCGTCAAGCAGACCCGGCCGTCGTCGAGGAACCGGGTGAACGCCTCCCAGCTTGAGGGCGTAGTCCAGCGTCTTGGCGACGTCGTTGTGGCACGGTAGCCTCCCCTTGGTCTCGAGCATCCAGGCGCGGAGATCGGCGACGAGCGGGGCTACGCCGATCTGGCGGTGCTGGAGCCGGTCGGCTGCCGGGCACCCGTTCACCGCCCGCTCGGCGTCGAACACCCGATCGGTGCGCCGCACGGCCTCGGCGGCGAGCGGGCCTCGGGCGACCTCGGCCAGCTCGAATGCCTTGCGCCGGAAGTGTGCCCAGCAAGCCGCCTCGGTGATCGGCCCTGGCTTGCGGTCGGAGCGGCAGAGCTCGCCGAACCCGGCATAGGCGTCGGCCTGGAGGATCCCGCAATATGGGGGCAGGTGCCGTCTCGGGTGCTCGGCCGAGCGGTCACGCGAGAAATGGAACACGGCCGCGGGCGGGGCTGGTCCGGCAAAGGGCCGGTCGTCCCGCACATAAGCCCAGAAGTGGGCCGCGACCGTCCTGCCGCGGACGAGCAGCGGGACGGTGGTGTCGTCCCCATGCAGGCGCTCGGTCGCGAGGATATGGGCCTGGATGAGGGCATGGAAGGGCGAGAGCACGGCCGCATCTCGCCCGCCAGGACGCACCAAAGCGCGTGCCTCAACCTTCCCCGCCGCGGCGGGTCCGACCCACGCGGGCGGCGAAGCCGATGACCTGCGAACGCGGGCCTGCGGCTCCCAGTCTCAATCCGGTAAAAGCGCCAGCACCACCAACTGCAGGCCAGGGGAGACGACCCCTTCCTGTGCGCGAACGAAATCGGCCAGCCTGGGTTCCTGCCCCGGTGGGAAGGTTGGATGGATGAAGTTCGCACCCCAGCCCAGCCACACAGCGTCGCCGACGCAGTCCGTCCGGCCAAGGTCTTCGCGCAATACCTCCCAAGCCAGCCCGGAACATGCTCGCGGCAGCCGGACTGAGATACCGGGCGTCAGGACCGCTGGGCCGCCCGGCGCGGCGGACAGACACGAGCTGGCTCGCTGGCATCAGCGGGCCCTGCGTAAGCGGTCATATGGCAGGCGCGGCAGTGCGCACTGCTCCATCTTCCTGTTATGAGTTGAGCCATGCATATATTCACTTATCTCATAGGCGCAATTCCACCCGCCACAAACTCAGTCTGTGCAGTTTCGGCGCGTTGCGCCCTCGTTTCGGCGTCTCGCAAGCGTTTTATGCGCTCTGTCCGGTTGTCATGGCCCACCTTGCAGCTTGCCTGTCAGGAACCTGGGCATGAGCGGCGCTTCCAACGCCCCCTTCTGCGAAGAACGAATTTTCTTCGTATTTCTCCCGAGCGCTTTGACAGCTCATTGGGGTGCGTTATTGGCATGCGTTAGGGTGCACAGAGAGACGTGGTGCATGGTCTGACAATGTCGCGCGTGACCAGGTAAAAGCGGAAGGTTAAAAGGTCCGCTGTACTGATGTACTGCCTCTTCGTAACACGCCCTTCGCGCGGATCCGCAAAAGATCGCGGCGCATATCCATGTGGCTAAATCTAGGGTTGCGCCATGTCCGGCCGTGAGGCCAGAGCTCTCCCGCCTGCGCTCTTGACGACGCCGCCTGTACGCTAGAGGAAGACAACCCAGATGGGCATCATCCATGACGCTGGCCAGAATGCAGCGATCGGCCTGCCCGTGACCCGCCGCCTTGCCCTGCTTGGGGCCTCGGCCCGCGCTCTGGCGCCGTACGGGCTGCGCGCCGAATCCCGGCGCGGCGGCACGCTGACCATCGCTCTATCCAGCGAACCGACCGCGCTCGTCTCTGCCACCACGGTCGTCACACCGGCTCTTAGCGTCTCCGGCAAGGTAACCGAGGGGCTGCTGCGATACGATTTCGACTTAAATCCGCAGCCGGAGCTGGCAACGGAATGGAACGTCTCGCCGGACGGGCTGCGCTACGTCTTCCGGCTCCGCCCAGGCGTAAAGTGGCACGACGGCAAGGATTTCACCGCCGCGGACGTCGCCTTCTCCCTGCTGCTGCTGAAGCAGGTCCATCCGCGTGGTCGCAGCACCTTCGCCAACCTCACCGAGGTGCTGACCCCCGATCCGCTGACGGCGGAGGTGCGCCTGTCCAGGCCTGCGCCCTATCTCATCAAGGCGCTGGCCGGCGCCGAGGCGCCCATCCTCCCGAAACATATTTACGAAGGCACCGACGCTGCCTCCAACCCGAACAATGCGGCGCCGATCGGCACGGGCCCGTTCATTTTCAAGGAATGGGTGCGCGGCAGCCACGTGATCTATGCGCGCAATCCGAATTACTGGGACGCGCCCAAGCCCTATCTCGATCAACTCATCATCCGCTTCATCCCCGACGCCGCGGCGCGCTCTGCCGCCTTCGAGACGGGCCAGGTCGATCTCGGCTACCGCACGCCGGTCGGGCTCGCAGATGTAGAGCGGCTGCGCCACCATCCGGACCTGCGCTTCGAGACGAAGGGGAACAGCTACTCCTTCAACGTCACCAAGCTCGAGTTCAACCTGGATAACGAGTATTTCCGCCATCTCAAGGTGCGGCAGGCGGTGGCGCACGCCATCGACCGCGAGTTCATCGCGCGCGTCGCCTTCTTCGGCAACGCGGTGCCCTGCGCCTCGCCGATCGCGCCGGGGCTACGGGAGTTCCACGACCCGACGCCCTCGCCCTATCCCTTTGACCTGGCCAAGGCCGAGAAGCTGCTGGATGAGGCGGGCTTCCGCCGCGGCGCCAACCGCACCCGGTTCCGCGTGCCGCTGGACTTCAACCCCGTGCTCGACGAGGCGCGGCGGCTGTCCGACATCCTGCGGGCGACCCTCGGCCGCATCGGCATCGCGGTGGATATCCGCGCCCAGGACACCGGCAGCTTCGTGAAGCGCGTCTATACGGACCGAGACTTCGCCTTCACCACCAACGGGCTGAGCAACCTGTTCGACCCCACCGTCGGCGTGCAGCGCACCTACTGGTCGAAGAACTTCATCCGCGGCGTGCCCTTCTCCAACTGCACGCACTACGCCAACCCGGAGGTGGACCGGGTGCTGGAGGCGGCGGCGGTGGAGAACGATCCGGCCCGGCGCGTCGAATTGTTCCGTGAATTCCAGCGCATCGTCGCGGCCGAGGTGCCGGACATCAACATCGCCTCGCCGGTCTTCCTGACCATCTACAACAAGCGCGTCCATGACCATTCGCTGACCGCCAATGGCATCGAGGCCAATCTGGCGGATGCCTATGTCGATGCCTGAGGGAGCCGCCGCGTGAGTCTCGCCTACCGCACCGGCAGGTCGCTGCGCCGCACCCTGGTGCAGGCAGTGCCGACGATCCTCGGCATCGTCATCCTGTGCTTCCTGCTGCTGCAGCTCATGCCGGGCGACGTGGCGGATGTACTGGCGGGCGAATCCGGTGCGGCGACGGAAGAGACTCTGGCGGCGATCCGCAGCCGGGCCGGGCTGGATGATCCGATCCTGCTCCAGCTCGGGCGGTATCTGTGGCGGGTGGCGCAGCTCGACCTGGGCTACTCCACCCGCTTCGGGACGCCGGTCTCGCAGCTCATCCTGGAACGGCTGCCCAACACGCTCGTGCTGATGCTCGCGGCGCTCGGCCTCGCGCTCGGCCTCGGCATCATTGCCGGCTCGGTCATGGCGATCCATGCCGGGCGCTGGCCGGACCGGGTGTTGCAGGTGGTCGTGCTGTTCTTCTACTCGACCCCGGGCTTCTGGATCGGGCTGATGGCGATCGTCCTGTTCTCGGTGAAGCTCGGCTGGCTGCCGAGCGGCGGCAGCATGACCATCGGCATCGCCCCGACCGGCCTCGACTTCCTGCGGGACCGCCTGCCCTATCTGGTGCTGCCGGCGCTTGCCATGGCCTCCTTTTTCATTGCGGTCTATGCGCGGCTCACCCGGGCCACGATGCTCGAGGTGCTGCAGCAGGACTACATCCGCACCGCGGTTGCCAAGGGGCTGTCGCCCCTGGTCATCCGGATGCGGCACGCCCTGCGCAACGCCCTCATCCCGGTGACGACGGTCGCGGGCATGCATCTCGGCAACCTGCTGGGCGGCGCGGTGGTGGTGGAGACGGTCTTCAGCTGGCCCGGCATGGGGCGCCTGGCGCTGGAGGCGGTGACCGGGCGGGACTTCAACGTGCTGCTCGGCGTGCTGCTGCTCTCCTCCATGCTGGTCATCCTGACCAATGCCGCGGTCGACCTGTTGCAGGCATGGATCGACCCGCGCACCGACCTCTCCTGACATGAGCCTGGACAATTTCTGGCGGCGCCACCGGACGCTGCGCGCCGCGCTGCGCAACCTGTCCTTCACCGCGGGCATCCTGATCCTCGCTTCCGTGGTGCTGGTGGCACTCAGCGCCCCCTGGCTGTTCCCGGGGGACCCGCTGGACATGGTCGGCATGCCGGCGCTGTGGCCCGGCGAGGATCCCGCCTTCCCCCTCGGCACGGACAGCCTTGGCCGCGACGTGGCGGCCGGGCTCGCGCATGGGGCGCGGGTCTCGCTGCTGGTGGGGGTCAGCGCGGCCGGCATCGGGCTGCTGATCGGCACCGCCATCGGCGCGGCCGCCGGCTATAGCGGCGGCTGGGTGGACGATCTGCTGGTGCGGGTCACCGAGCTGTTCCAGACTGTGCCGGCCTTCCTGCTGGTCATCGTCCTTGTCTCGATCCGCGAGCCCTCGGCGCCCGCCATCGCGGTGGCGATCGGCGTGGCGTCCTGGCCCACGGTGGCGCGGCTGGTGCGAGCGCAGTTCCGCAGCCTGCGCAGCGCGGATTTCGTCGCGGCGGCGCTGGTCTCGGGCGCCCGGCCGTCGCGCATCATCCTCCGGCACATCCTGCCGAATGCGCTGCCGCCGATCGTCGTCACGACTTCGGTGATGGTCGCCAATGCCATCCTCACCGAGGCGGGGCTCTCCTTCCTCAACCTGGGCGACCCCAACTTGGTGAGTTGGGGCAGCATGATCGGCGACGGGCGGCAGCTCCTCCGTACCGCTTGGTACCTGACGGCACTGCCTGGGGCGGCGATCGCGCTTACGGTCATGTCCATCAACCTTGCAGGCGATGGGTTGAACGACGTGCTCAACCCACGTTCGGGGAGCCACTAGCTTTGCGGAGACCGCGGGACGTGCTGCGCGGGGCGAATCTTGCGTGATAGTGGGGAATGGCAGCGAGCCGAGCCTGAGGCTGCACGGCTGCCGGGCCTTGTGTGCTGCGGCAAGCGCGGACCGAGGGGGCACGCGCAGGACCGCTCGCACGCTTTCTCCCGCCCGGACGGTTATGGGATCCGCCGCTTCGTCACCGCCACGGAAAGCGTGGCCGGCCTGAGGTCGAAGGTGGCGGAGGGCGAGATGTTGCGCGCCATCACCCGGACCGTGTTGTTGGTCCAGGCCGCGGCGTCGAGCTCGGTGAAGCGGGTCGAGGAGGCCAGCGCCGCATCAGCCAGGTCGCCTTGCCGACAGCCGGTGACTGCCACGTCGAGCAGGCTAGTGGCGCCCGGGGCCAGGTTCGGCAGGTCCCAGGAGACCTCGGCGGCAAACTCCCGCTGGCCCACCGGCAGGTTGGGCGTGCCGCAGAGCAGCGCCGGGGCGTGCTCTGGCAGGCCGTAGAGCCGCAGCGCCTCGAGCTCGATCTGCCCGTCGAAGCCGACAATGCCGATCTGGGCATAGGCGACCGCCTCCGCCAGCCGCACCGTCATCCGCCGGTTCAGGGAGGCGTCGGCCATCACCGCGCCGCCGGTCCAGGCC
>NZ_JAMZIK010000013.1 GCF_024178315.1 Siccirubricoccus soli
GATGTTTGGTCCCGGCATTTGGTGGTGCGGGTCAGCGGTAAACCTGTGTGGCTCGGTGGCCCATGATCGGCAGATGAACTCGTAGGGGGTGAGGCCCTTCAGCGTCTTGAGCCGCCTGGCGTAGTTGTAGGCGTTGAGGAACAGGACAAGGTGGCTGCGAAGCTCGTCGTGGCTGCCATAGTGGTAGCGCCGAACGGTGGCCTCTTTCAGCGCCCTGTTCATTCTTTCGACCTGCCCATTTGTCCACGGGTGATGCGGTTTGGTCAGGCGGTGCTCGATGCGGTTCTGCGCGCAGGCGAGTTCAAAGGAGTGAGCCCGGAACAGCTCGCCCCGCTCCATGGCCTCGCGGATGAGCGGTGCGGCTGATGCGATGTTGCCGGGGGTGGTGAAGTGGATCCCGTTGTCGGTGAGCACGGTGTG
>NZ_JAMZIK010000130.1 GCF_024178315.1 Siccirubricoccus soli
CAATGCCGATCTGGGCATAGGCGACCGCCTCCGCCAGCCGCACCGTCATCCGCCGGTTCAGGGAGGCGTCGGCCATCACCGCGCCGCCGGTCCAGGCCTTGGACGGGATGTTCCACTGCATGGTGGTCAGCGAGGCCAGCACGTCACCGGCGATGTTCTCCCGGACGGCCATGCCGGCATCGAAGCAGCGCACAAACAGCCGCCCGCCATCGACGCCACCCACCAGCCAGTGTGCCAGGGCGAACTCCTTGGCCGCGCGGGTGTCCACCACGAAGGCGAAGCCCTTCTGCGCATCCAGCAGCAGCCCCCGGCTGGTCGCCGCGATGCCGTCCAGGCCGTTGAAGGACAGCCCGGCCAGGGTGCTGGCAGAGGTGGTCGAGGTGGCGACCGCGGCCAGACCCTCCACCCCGACCTCGGTGGCGCTGTGCCGGAAGGCAGCGGCGCGCAGGTTCGGCACCGCCCCGAGCAGCCGCAAGTGGCGCGAGGCCGGGGCGCGGTGGCGGTTGAGGACGGCGTTGCCGCAGCGGGTGGCGGTCGCGGTGTAGTCGATGCCAACTTGGTAGGTGTTGGCCCAGGCTACTTCGTACTCGCAGTCCCGTGCCGCCCCGGTGTGGCGGGCGACAATCGGCGAGCAGGCCTCCATCCGCAGCGCCCGGCCGATGATGGCCGAGCCGTTGGTCTCGTTCAGGAAGGGGATCGCCACATTCGGGTCGAGCTGGCGCAGCTCGAAGTTCGGCGCGTCGAAGACGTGCCGGTTGTGGTTCGTGTAGGCCCCCGGCTCGGCCGAGAGGCGAATGCCGAAGCGGTCCAGGGCGGGGTTGATGCCCGTCGCCACCGCGAAGTGCCCGCCATAGTAGCGGACCGAGGTGTTCCAGGCGGTGGCGGTGGCGCAGCGGATGTCGAGGCCGATGCGGTTGTTGAGGAAGCGGTGCAGATAGAGCGTGCTGTCCTCGAAGCCGCGGCCGTCCCCGAGGGTGCGCAGGCCGATGGTGGAGCCCTGTACCAGGCGGACATCGAGTACGCTGGCATCGAGGTTGCGGGCCAGGATGCCGATATCGGCCTCGCTGCTCCAGTCCGACTGGGTCTGCCGCACTACCTGCAGGTGGGCGTAGAGCTTCTCGCCGTTGCGGGTGGTGCCGCCATCACCCAGCGTCAGCACGGTCGCGGGCGCGGTGCCGGTGTAGCGGATCACCCCGCGCATGATCAGGCCGCGGGCGCCGCCCCCGAGCACCACGCCGGCGGAGACGTTCCAGGTGCCGGGCGGGATCACCGCCATCTTGCCGTCGGCCGCGGCGCGGTCGAAGGCGGCCTGGATGGCCGCGCGGTCGTCCGCCACGCCGTCCCCAAGCCCGCCGAAGTCGGCGGGCAGCACCGCCTCGCGGTCGCGCAGGTATTTTCCGAGCTCGGTCTTAGAGATGTGCTGATTCAGCACGAGCAGGTCGTCGATGCGGGCGGCCATGGCTGCCTCCGGATCAGAGGGCGGTAGCAGAGACGGGCCCGGCCAGGGCCGAGACGTTGCCCTCGGCCGAGACGGCGCGCAGCCAGTACCAGCGGGTCTGGCCAGCAGTGAGGCCGGTGCGGTCGAAGAACAGGCTGGTCGGCTCGGCCACGGGCTTCGTGGCCGCGGCCAGGCTGTTCGAGGCAGCCTCGAACACCTGCAGCCGCACAGCATCAGCCGGAAAGCCACCCGAGATGCGGATGCCGCCGGTGATGCCGGTGGCGGTCGGCGTGGTGATGGCGGCCGGGACCAGGGCCTCGCGCCAACCCGACACCGCCCCGCTGCGGGCCACAGCGCGGGCCCGAAAGGCGGTCGGCTCGGCGGTGGGGATCGCGGCTGCGGTGGCGCCCAACCCCGCCCCGTAGCCCTGCCAGGTGGCGACCGAGGCCGGCAGGAACTCGACCTCGTAGCCTGCCAAGTGGGCGCTCGGGACCGCTGCCCAGGACACCGCCAGGCCACCAAAGGCGGGGGTGGTCGGAGCGGTGACGGTGATCGTGGCCGGCGCGGCGATCACGCCCGGGTTGGGCAGCACCACGGAGGGGCTCTCGC
>NZ_JAMZIK010000131.1 GCF_024178315.1 Siccirubricoccus soli
GGCAGGAACTCGACCTCGTAGCCTGCCAAGTGGGCGCTCGGGACCGCTGCCCAGGACACCGCCAGGCCACCAAAGGCGGGGGTGGTCGGAGCGGTGACGGTGATCGTGGCCGGCGCGGCGATCACGCCCGGGTTGGGCAGCACCACGGAGGGGCTCTCGCCGGTGGCGCGCTCGTCCACCGCCGGGTCCCAGTCCCAGACGGCAGCGTCCTCCTCAGCCAGGGTCAGGTTCACCCCGCCGTCCGGCGACAGCGACCAGCCGGTCACCCGCGCTGGGAAGGGCACCAGGCGATCGAGCGCGACGGTGGCCCCCTCCCAGGGCCGCAGCCGCAGGGCCGAGAGGTTGGCCGGAAGGCCACCTCGCGCTGGCGGCGGTTGCGCTCCAGCTCGGCCTTCATGATCCGCTGCACCGTGCTGACCGAGGTGGTGAGCGGGAACTCCATGTCGCGGTAGATCGCCTCGCCCCCATCCTCGGCGACGTAGTTGCTGACCAGCAGCGGCGGCGCGTCGG
>NZ_JAMZIK010000132.1 GCF_024178315.1 Siccirubricoccus soli
CCCAGGGCCGCAGCCGCAGGGCCGAGAGGTTGGCCGGAAGGCCACCTCGCGCTGGCGGCGGTTGCGCTCCAGCTCGGCCTTCATGATCCGCTGCACCGTGCTGACCGAGGTGGTGAGCGGGAACTCCATGTCGCGGTAGATCGCCTCGCCCCCATCCTCGGCGACGTAGTTGCTGACCAGCAGCGGCGGCGCGTCGGTCGGCTGCCAGTTGGCGGCCGGCTCGACATAGACCGCGCGCAGGCCCGAGCTACAGCCAGCGGCTTCCCGCGCCGCCTCGACCAGGCCGGCCACCTCCTCGGGATCCTCGCCGCGGTCGCGAAGCAGCATCAGGAAGGCGCCGACCTGGTGTGGATCGGCCTCCCCGCGCAGCACCACGCGAAGGGCCGCTCGCGCTTCCTCCCGCGTCAGGGCACGCGAGCGGCCGGGGCCGCGGCCCAGAATGCGCACGAAGAGGGTAAAGGGGTGCTCCGCAGCGCCGTCCTCGGCGATATCGGGATCAGGCGGCATGCCGCATCATGGCATGCCTCGGCGTCGCACCGGTATCCGCGAGCGCCACGGCCACGCCGATCAGCACCAGGGTCGGCCCCTCCACCCCCGCCGCCGCAACGGTGCAGGCGATCTCCGCGAGGGTTGCGGGGAAGCGCCTCTCTCCCGGCAGGCTCGCATTCTCCACCGCAATGGCCGGCATGTCCCGCGCCATGCCGGCCTCGATCAGCGCGGCGGTAACGCGCGGCAAGGTGCGCGCACCCATATAGACCGCGAGGGTGCCACTCGCCTGCGCCAGTGCGCGCCAGTCCTGCGCAGGCAGTTCGCCATCGGCGCCATGCGCGGTGATCAGGTGCAAACCACGCGCGACGCCGCGGTGCGTCAGCGGCAGGCGGAGGCGCGCGGCGGCAGCGAGGGCGGCGGTGATGCCGGGCACCACCTCCGCCTCCACTCCGGCCATGCGCAACGCTTCCAGTTCCTCCCCCCCGCGGCCGAAGACAAAGGGATCGCCCCCCTTCAGCCGCACGACATGCGCGCCCGAGCGCACCTCCCGCACCAGAAGCGCATTGATCGCGGCCTGGCTCATCGCATGGCGGCCGCAGCGCTTGCCGACATCGATGCATCGCGCGTCGCGCCGGGCGAGGCCGAGCACGCGCGGATCGACCAGCTTGTCGTAGAGCACGACATCGGCGCGGCTGAGCGTGCGGAGCGCCCGGAGGGTCAGCAACTCCGGATCGCCTGGTCCGGCACCGACGAGGCTGACGCGGCCCCGGCGCGGCGCGGCGCCCGCCCCAGCCAGGCGCGCCGCCATGGCCGCGTCGGCGCCCTCGGCGTCACCGCGCTCCAGGATCGCCGCCTCCTCGCCTTCCGGCACGTCGTCCCAGAGGCGCCTACGCCGGTCGCGATCGGGCAGGGCGGCGGTCACGTGGTCGCGCCAGCGGGCGCAGAAGGCGGCGAGCGTCCCGAACGCGGAGGGCACCGCAGCCTCGATCCGCGTCCGCAGGTCACGCGCCAGGGCGGGCGCGGCGCCTTCGGTGCCGATGGCGATGGACCCAGGCCCGCACTGCAGCATCGCGGGGGTCGTGAAATCGCAGAGCGTGGGGCGACCCACCGCGTTCACCAGCACCCCTCGCCGGCGCGCCTCGGCGACCACCACCGCGGCCTCCTTGGCGTCCTCGACCGCCACGTAGCAGAGGCGCACGCCATCAAGATCCTCGGGCGCGAAGGCCCGGCGCAGCAGCATTATCCCGCCTGCCGCGGCGAGTTCCTCCAGCGCCGCGCCCGGCACCGAAGCGACTGCGCGAATCACGGCGCCGGTCGGCAACAGGAGGCGGCATTTCGCCGCTGCCTCCTCGCCGCCGCCGACGACCAGCGCCCCCTGGCCGGTGAGGTCAAGGAAGATCGGGAAGGGCATCGCGGCGGCCGCTTCAGGCTGCGGCGGCATTGGCATGCAGGTCACGCAGGATCTCCCTGATCTCAGCTAGGCAGGAGCCGCAATTCGAACCGGCGCCGATTGCAGCGCCGACCGCCTCGGTGGTGGTGAGGCGGCGGTCGAGGATGGCGGCACGCAGTGCAGCAAGACCGACACCGAAGCAGGCGCAGACCGCGCGATCCGCCGTCGGCGCTGCGCCTCCGGTGATGCGGCCGGCGAGCAGCGCGCCCCGGGCGGCCACCGTGACCTCGCCCTCCAGCAGCGCAGCCAGCGCGGCGCCCTGCGGCAGGCCCGCGCCGGCCTCGCCGGCGGCAAGGAAAAGGCAGGCCTCGACCCGCCCCTCCAGCAGCACGGCGAAGCGCCAGCAGCCGCGCGCGGGATCGGCCAGTTCCAGCCATTCCACCCCTTCCGGCGCATCGAGCAGCCGCGCGGCGAACACCCCCAGCGCCGCGCCGGGCGGCAGGGCCTCCGTACCGGTGAGCTCCAGCGCATTCCCGGCACCGACAGGCACGCGCGACCAATGCACACCCTCCGGACGGATGGCACGGCGGTGCAGCAGCAGCCCACGCCAATGGACAGGCGCCGCTTCCGCGCGCGCCGGCGTCGCCTTCAGCTCGGGCTGGCCAGAGACAGGGTCGGTGGCGGCGCCGACCAGACGGCCGACAGGGCCGGATGCGGCGAAGGCGTCTGTCCAGTGCATGGGCACGAAGACCTCGCCCGGCTGCTGGGCCGGCGAGATGGCGGCGCGCAGCATCGCCTCGCCATGCGGGGTGGCCAGCCGCACCATTCCCCCCTCCCCCACACCGATCCGCGCCGCATCCCTTGGCGAGAGGGAGACCGTCGGCGCAGCGGCATGCGCCATCAGGCGGGGCGAAAGGCCTGTACGCGTCATGGTGTGCCACTGGTCGCGCATGCGACCGGTGTTCAACAGCAGCGGGAACGCCTTATCCGGCTTGGAGGCCAGCGGGCGCCAAGGCGTGGGCAGGAGGTGCGCCCGCCCGTCCGGCATTGGGAACCCACCCCGCGCGAAGAGGCGTCCTCCCGCTGCGCCGCCGGCAGGCAAGGGCCAGCGCCGGGGCGCCAGCGTGTCGTATTCCGCGTCGCTCAGGCTGACCAGCGCGCCGATGTCGAAGGTGCGCGCGCCGTCATTCTCGAAGGCGGAGAGCGCGGCATGCTCGCGGAACACGGCGGCGGGCGACTCCCAGGAGAAGGCGTCGCCGAAGCCCATGCGTCGCGCAACCTCGGCCAGCACCCACCAGTCGGGCCGCGCCTCGCCCGGCGGCGCGCGGAAGGGGCGCTGGCGGGAGATGCAGCGCTCGGAATTCGTCACCGTGCCATCCTTCTCGCCCCAGCCCGCCGCCGGCAGCACGAGATGCGCGAGTGCCGTCGTGTCGGTCGGCCAGCAGTCGGAGACGACGACGAAGGGGCAGGCGCCCAGCGCCTCCCGCACCAGCCCGGCCCGGGGCATGCTGTCGGCGGGGTTGGTGGCGATGATCCAGAGCGCCTTCACCCGGCCCTCTCGCACCGCCTCGAACAGCTCCACCGCCTTGAGCCCCGGGCGGGTGGCGAGGTTCGGCGCACCCCAGAAGCGGCGCAGGCGGTCGAGGTCCTCCGGCCGGTCGAAGCGCATATGCGCGGCGAGCTGGTTGGCGAGGCCGCCCACCTCCCGCCCTCCCATGGCATTGGGCT
>NZ_JAMZIK010000133.1 GCF_024178315.1 Siccirubricoccus soli
CCACCGCCTTGAGCCCCGGGCGGGTGGCGAGGTTCGGCGCACCCCAGAAGCGGCGCAGGCGGTCGAGGTCCTCCGGCCGGTCGAAGCGCATATGCGCGGCGAGCTGGTTGGCGAGGCCGCCCACCTCCCGCCCTCCCATGGCATTGGGCTGGCCTGTCACCGAGAACGGCCCCATGCCGGGGCGGCCGATGCGGCCGGTCACCAGGTGGCAGTTGAGGATTGCGTTCACCTTGTCGGTCCCGGCGGAGGACTGGTTCACGCCCTGGCTGTAGACGGTGACGGCTCGCTCCGTCGTTGCAAACCAGTCGTAGAGGCGCGCGATGTCGGCGACCGCCAGGCCGGTGATGGAAGCGACGCGCGCGAGGTCGGGTGCCGTCTCCCGCGCCGCGGCAAGGGCCGCGTCGAGGCCGGTGGTATGCGCGGCGGTCCAGGCGCGGTCCACCGCCCCGGCCGCGTCGAGATGCGCGAGCAGCCCGGCGAAGAGCGCGACATCCGCGCCGGGTGCGATGGGAAGGTGGAGGTCCGCGCCCTCGGCGGTGGCGGTCCTGCGCGGATCCACCACGACCACCCGTGTTCCCCGCGCGGCACGCGCCGCCATCAGGCGTGCGTGCAGCACCGGATGGCACCAGGCGAGGTTGCTGCCGACCAGCACGACCAGGTCGGCTTCCTCCAGGTCCTCATAGAGGCCGGGGACCACGTCCTCGCCGAAGGCGCGGATATGGCCGGCAACGGAGGACGCCATGCAGAGACGCGAATTGGTGTCGATGTTGCCGCTGCCGATGAACCCTTTCATCAGCTTGTTGGCAACGTAGTAATCCTCCGTCAGACACTGGCCGGAGATGTAGAAGGCGACCGAATCCGGCCCATGGGCCGCGACCGTCTCCTGGAAGCGGGTGGCGACGAGGTCGAGCGCCGCGTCCCAGGACAGGCGCACGCCATCCGCCATCGGGTGCAGCAGGCGTTCGGAATCGTCCAGCGTCTCCGCCAGCGCCGCGCCCTTGGAGCAGAGCCGGCCCTGATTGGCCGGGTGCTCCGGGTCGCCCTTGAGCGTGCCATCGGCACGCGCCAGGACGCCGCAGCCGACCCCGCAATAGGGGCAGGTGGTGCGGATGTCCGCCGCGCCGCTCAACCTCGCCCCCCCAGCGCCAGCAGCACGCGCCCGGCCTCGACGCGGACGGGGATGCGGGGTGCGCAGCCCTTGTCGGGCGCGACCGCCTCGCCGCTCGCCAGGTCGATGACCCAGTTGTGCAGCGGGCAGGTGACGGCATGGCCGTGCACTATGCCCTGGGAGAGCGGTCCGCCTTTGTGCGGGCAGCGGTCCTCCAGCGCGAAGACGGCGTCGTCCAGCGCACGGAACAGGGCCACCTCGCCACGCGCGGCGGTGGCGACGACGCGGGAGCCCTGGCGAGGGATCTCCTCCAGCCGGCAGACCTCGACCCAGGCGGTCTGGCCCGCGATGCTTCCGTCCATGTCGCTCACTCCGCCGGCACGAGGGTGGAGAAGGCGCCGGCGTCGGCGCCCGCCGCGCGTTCGGCCCAAGGATCCTGCTGCGCGAAGCGCTGGGCGTGGAGGAAGCGTTCGTGCAGGGCGCGGCGACCCTCCACATCCTCCACGACCCGCCGGCGCACGTAGTCGATGCCGACGCGCTCCACCCAGGGCGCGGTGCGCTCCAGGTAGCGTGCCTCCTCCCGGTAGAGCTGGAGAAAGGCGCCGCAGTGCTCCAGCACCTCGGCCTCGGTCGCGACCCGGCACAGCAGATCGGTGGCGCGGACATGAATGCCACCATTGCCGCCGACATGCAGCTCCCAGCCGCTTTCCACCGCGACCACGCCGAAGTCCTTGATAGTGGCCTCGGCGCAATTGCGGGGGCAGCCGGAAACGGCGAGCTTGACCTTGTGCGGGTGCCAGGAGCCCCAGGCCATCCTCTCCAGCGCCACGCCCATGCCGGTGCTGTCCTGTGTGCCGAAGCGGCACCAGGTGGAGCCGACGCAGGTCTTCACCGTGCGCAATCCCTTGGCATAGGCATGGCCAGAGACCATGCCGGCGGCGTTCAGGTCGCGCCAGACATGCGGGAGCTGCTCGCGCTTCACGCCGAACAGGTCGATGCGCTGGCCGCCCGTGACCTTCACCTCGGGGATATTGTACTTCTCCACCACATCGGCGATGGCGCGCAGTTCGCGCGGGTTGGTCAGGCCGCCCCACATGCGCGGAACGACCGAGTAGGTCCCGTCCTTCTGGATGTTGGCGTGCATCCGTTCGTTCACGAAGCGGGACCGCGCGTCGTCCTCGTACTCGCCGGGCCAGGCGCAGAGCAGGTAGTAGTTCAGCGCCGGGCGGCAGGAGGCGCAGCCCTCGGGCCGGGTCCAGCCCAGGCGCAGCATCACCTCGGGGATGGTCTTGAGTCCCCGCGCCAGGATCTCGCGGCGGACATGGTCGTGCCCGTGCGATGTGCATTTGCACATGGGCCTCTCTCCCTCGGGCTTCGCGTAGCCCTCACCGAGCGCTGCCGCGAGCAGCGCCTCCACCTGCCCGGTGCAGGAGCCGCAGGAGGCCGAAGCCTTCGTATGTGCGCGCACGGCGTCCAAGGTCGTCAGCTTCAGCTCGGCGATGGCCGCGGTGATGCTGCCCTTGCAGACGCCGTTGCAGCCGCAGATCTCGGCCGTGTCGGGCAGCGCTGCCACCGCCGCCGCCGGATCGTGCGCCGGCGCGCCCTGGGCGGCAGTGGCGACCGCGCGGCCGAGGATCAGCGTGTCGCGCATCGGCCCGACCTCGGTGCCCTCGCGCAGGAGCTGGAAGTACCAGGGGCCGTCCGTGACATCGCCATACATCACGACGCCGGCGACCTTTCCGCCGCGCAGCACCAGCTTGCGGTACACGCCGCGCGCGACGTCCTGGAAGGTGATCTCCTCATCGGCCGGGTCGGCGGCGGCGAGGGCGCCGGCCGAGAAGACGTCCACACCGGTGATCTTGAGTCGGGTCGAGAGTGGCGGCGTGACATAGATGGCCGTCTCGTCGCCGGCGAGCTGCGCGGCGCAGATCTTCGCCTGCTCCCAGATCGGCGCGACCAGGCCGAATACCTGGCCGCGATGCTCCACGCATTCGCCCACGGCGAAGATGTTCGGATCCTCGGTGCGCAGGCCGTCATCCACGACAATGCCGCGGTTCACCTCCAACCCCGCCTGGCGGGCGAGGTCGATGTTCGGGCGGATGCCAATCGCCACGACGACGAGATCGGCCGGGACCTCCCGCCCATCGGCCAGGCGCACGCCGGTGGCACGGTCGGTGCCGGTGATCTCCTCGGTCTGGCCATTGGTGAAGAAGGCGATGCCCCGGCGATCGAGGTCGCGCTGCAGGAGCGTGCCCGCGGTGGCATCGAGCTGGCGTTCCATCAGCGTCGGCATCAGGTGGACGAGGGCCACCGACATGCCGCGGCGCCGCAACCCCCAGGCCGCCTCCAGGCCGAGCAGCCCGCCGCCGATGACCACTGCGCGGCGTCCCTCGTCGCGCGCCGCCGCGATCATCGTCTCGACATCCGCAATGTCGCGGAAGGCGCAGGTGCCGGGCAGGCCGAGACCCGGGATCGGCGGCGCCAGCGGCTTCGAGCCGGCGGCGATCAGCAGCCGGTCATAGGCCGCCACGACGCCGGAGGCCGAGGTCACCGTGCGCGCCATCCGGTCGATTGCCACCACCGGGTCGCCGGCAATCAGGCGGATGCCGTTCTCCGCGTACCAGTCGCGGCTGTTGATGACGATCTCCTCGAGCGTCTTCTCGCCGGCGAGGACGGAGGAGAGCGCGATGCGGTCGTAGTTCGGGTGCGGCTCGGCCCCGAAGACCGTGATGTCGTAGCGGTGGGGCGCGAGGCGAAGGAGATTCTGCACCACCCGCATCCCGGCCATGCCATTGCCGACAACGACAAGACGCTGCCGCGGCGCTGCGATCATGTTCATGGGCCTGTCCTCAGATCCGGGCGGCGCCGGCGGCCGCCGCGCCCCAGGTGGCGCGCCAGCGGCGCTTGACGCTGGTGAGGCCGAGCAGGGCCAGCAGGGCGAGCGCCGCGAAGATCAGGAACCCGGCCGCATAACCGCCGCTGATCTGCTTCGAGACGCCGAGGCTGGAAGCGAGCCAGAAGCCGCCCAGGCCACCGGTCATGCCGACCAGGCCGGTCATCACCCCCATCTCGCGCCGGAAGCGCTGCGGGACGAGCTGGAAGACCGCGCCATTGCCCATCCCGAGCGCCAGCATGGCCAGAACGAAGACGCCGAGCGCCATCCAGCTTTGCGGCAGGCCGAGGCTGACCAGGACCAGCGCCACGGCGGCCGCCGCATACATCGCGGAGAGCGAGCGCACCCCGCCGATCCGGTCCGCGACCATGCCGCCGATGGGGCGCACCAGCGAGCCCGCGAAGACGCAGGCCGCCGTGAAGTAGCCCGCCGTCACGGGCGCCAAGCCGTACTGGTCGTTGAAGTAGATGGTCAGGGAGGAGGCAAGGCCGACGAAGCCGCCGAAGGTGACGCTGTAGAAGAACATGAACAGCCAGGCATCGCGCGTGCGCAGCACGGCGAGGTATTCCGGCAGACGCTTGGGCGGCGGGCGGTCCGGGCTGTCCTTGGCGAGCAGCACGAAGACGGCAAGCGCAAACGTCAGCGGGATCGTGACCAGCCCGAAGACGTTCGACCAGCCGAAGGCGGCCGCAAGGCCCGGCGCGAACAGGGCTGCGAACACGGTGCCCGAGTTACCGGCGCCCGCGATGCCCAGTGCCGTGCCCTGGTGCTCCGGCGGGTACCAGCCCGAGGCGAGCGGCAGCGCGACCGCGAAGGAGGCTCCAGCAACACCGAGCACGAGGCCGACCAGCAACGTCTCGGCGAAGCTGTGCACGCCGAACCACCAGGCCGCCAGCAGACCCAGGATGACGATCACCTGGCTGATCAGGCCGGTGCGGCGCGCGCCCAGCCGGTCCACCAGCACCCCGTTCACCACGCGGAACCCCGCGCCGGCGAGCACCGGGGTGGCGACCATCAGGCCCTTCTCGGCGGGGCCGAGCCCGAGATCGGCTGAGATCTGCACGGCCATCGGGCCGAGGATCACCCAGGCCATGAAGGAGAGGTCGAAATAGAGGAAGGCGGAGATCAGCGTTGGCAGGTGCCCTGCCTGCAGGAAGCCCTTCTTCACTACCGTGACACTCCGCGGACCGCCTCGTGCGGCGCCCGCTCGCGGGCCGCCATTGGCCCACAGTTCGTGTCCTCAGGCCGGCGTGGCACCGGCCCGGCTGACGAGGACCCCCCGCCCTTGAGGGATCCCCTGGCTACCCTTACCGGTGGTCCCTGGGACCAGCCGGCGGTGCACGTACGGTCTAGCAAGGGGCATGCCAAAATGGTGCGCCGCAACGAAGGCGGCTTTCGCACGAGCATCTGGATGTGTTTGGCTGAAAATTAGGCGATCACTTGGCGGTATATGTGCAATTTGCGAGCTGAAAATGGTGTTCGCCGCCTTCTTGCTCAGGATGGCGGCGCCGCCACAGCTTCAGATCCAAGGATCTCGAAACGCGTCTCGTCGCAGAACGTGTCGGGCAGCATGACCAGCGGCGTGGGAGCCGCCGCCAGGCTCCAGGGCGCGTCATGGCCGCCCTCCGTCTTGCGGTCGGCAGTTGGCACCGGCATCCCCAGTTCGCGTGCCGCCTGGGCATAGAGATCCGGGCGGTAGACGCGCTCCGCGCGCTCCGCCGCATCGGCCGGCAGGCTCCGCCAGCGGGCCATCTGGGTAGCGAACCATCGCGCATGCGAACGCCAGGGGAAAGCGGCGGCATGCGCGGCGAAGACGGAGCGGTCCACCTCCCCGCCCGCCCCGCCGGCCAGTGAGGCGGCCACGAGTTCGGAGGGCACGCCCACCCAGTCCGATCCGGAGAGTAGCGCGGCGAGCGCGTCGGCACCGGCGGGCTCATCGCAAAGGCGTCCGGCGCGGAGCAGCGCCCGGAGCGCGGCTCGCAGGGTTGGGGCATACCGCTCCGCCCAGTCCGCTCGGACGGCGAGGCATTTCTCCGGATGGTTGCGCCAAATCGCCGAGGACAGCACCACTGCCCGCCCCACGCCCATCTGGGCCGCCACGCCTCCCCATGGGGCACCGGCGCAGAAGCCATCGATGCGTCCGGCAGCCAGCGCGGCGGGCATCTCCGGCGGCGGCACGACGCTCAGCTCCACCGCCGTCTCCGGATCTATGCCGCTGGCCGCCAGCCAGTAGCGCAGCAGCAGGTCGTGGGTGGAGAAGGCATGCACCACCGCGATGCGCGGGCGGAGGCCGCCCTCGACCAGGCGGCGCAGCCGCCGCCCTGCTTCCAGCGCCGGCGGCCGGATGCCACCGGACAGGATCGGCGCCGCCAGCGCCTCTGCCAGCACGACCGAATTGCCGTTCAGGCTCAGTGACATCGGCACGACCAGCCGAGCCGCCGCCGGGCGGAGGCCGAGTTCCATCGCCAGGGCGAGCGGCGGCGGTACGACCGCCGCGTCCAGCAGGCCGTAAGCAAGCTTGTCCGCCACATTCGCCCAGGAGGGCTCGACGGAAAGCGCGACCGGTGCGCCCTCCTCGGCAAAGATCCCGCGCGCGGCAGCAAGGGCGACGGGCGCGGCGTCCGTCAGGCGCAGCAGGCCGAGCCGCATGGTCTCAGCGCCTGCCCCGGTCCTGTCAGTCATCCTTGCAACTCCCCTCCCCTTCGGCTGCGCCCAGCAATTCGGTGGCGATGTCGACGACGCGGCGGCTGCGCTCCATCGCCCGGCGCCGGAGCCACCGGTGCGCCTCCGGTTCGCTCATGCGGCGGTGCTTCATCAGGAAGCGCTTCGCCTCATCCATCAGCACTCGCTGGCGCAGGCTGGCCTCCGCCCGGTGCAGATCGGCCTCGACCTGCCGGTAGCGGCGAAAGATCGCGACTGCCGTGCGCAGGATCGGCTTCACATCCGGCAGCGCCGCCCCCACCACGGTGTAGGAGGAGACGCCAGCCTCGACCGCCGCCTCCATGAAGGCGGGGTCGTCCACGTCCACGAACATGGCGACCGGGCGCGGGTCGTGATGTGTCGCGCGCAGGATGTCGTCCAGCGTGTCGCGGTCAGGGCGGGCCATGTCCACGATGACGAGATCGGGCGCAGTGCGCGCGATCGCTATGGGCAACGGCTCGCCCGGCTGCGGCCGGACCGTCTCGGTGACGCCGGCCGACGCGAGATGTGCCTCCAGGAGGCGTGCGCGCTCCGGCTCGGTATCGACAAGCAGAACTTTCACCTTCGAACAACCATTGCGCAGCTTTTCCGTGAGATCCATGCAAGGCTGGGGCCAAAATTGTGGAGCACTTCAAGGGGCCTCCCGGTCGTGGAGCCTCCGGTCGCGCCATCGTCGCGGTGGGACCTCCGGTGGCAGACGGCGAGATGCTCCGGGCCGCCTACAGCATGCTGATCATCCGGGCCGTATCGTCCAACTCGATGAAGAGCGTGAGGGAGGCCAGGGCCAGATCCGCCAGGTGGCTCTGCCGGCACCCGAGGATTGTCACCTCAGGCAAGCTGCTGACGCCCGGGACTAGGTCAGGCAGCTCCCGGAAGACCTCGGCTGCAAACTCCCGCTAGCCTACCGGCAACGCCGGGGCATGCTCCGGCAGGCCGTAGAACAGCAGCGCCTCGAGCCCGATCTGCCCGTCGAAGCCGACGATATCGATCTGGGCAAAGCCGGCCGCGCGGATGCATTCCCGCTTCACTTCCCGCCGCGACAGAGCGAATGGTGGCTCTCGCCGACACCACTGAGGGCAGCCGGCACACCGCTGCCCGCTGTTGCCACTGCAGGGCTTCGGGTCGTAGGGTCCGGCGGGTCGGGTCCTGCAGGCAGCGGCACACGGTTCGCGGCTTCTTCGCCGGCCTGATGAGGCGCCGGGGTACCATGTCCAGACACTGAAGCGCGTCCGTCAGGACGGGCCGAACAAGCAGGCCCCTAAGAGCCCCTGACATAACCGCCTGATCTGCTTCAGGCGGATGAGGGCGGCGGCGAGAGTGGTGAAGGCGAGGTGGCTGTCCTCGCGTCGTTCGTAGCGGATGGTGAGACGCCGGAAGCGGGCATCCAGGCCAGGGTCCGCTCCACCTTCCAGCGGTGTCGTCCGAGCCTGCGGCTGTCCTCGT
>NZ_JAMZIK010000134.1 GCF_024178315.1 Siccirubricoccus soli
CCGGCCGGGCCGGGGCCGAGGCGCGGCGGCGCAGCGGCGGGCTGGGGGCTGGCGGCTGCCGCCGGCCTGGACGGTGCCGGGTTCTCGGCCGGGGCCGGGATGGCGATGGCGGGGGGCAGAACAGAGGGAGGGGCGGTCGGGGCCAATGGCGCGGATGCGACGTCCATGGCCGCGGGCGGCAGCCCCATCGGGGTGGCCAGGGGTGGGGCAAGCGAAGTCGGGGTGACCGGCAGGGCCGTCGTCACGGGCGTGGCCGCCATCGACGCCGCCGCGGCAGGCGGGGCGGGCGGCGGGGGCGGTGTCGCGGCAGCCGTCGCGGCATCGAGCATGTCGGACAGCGGCGGCAGCGGCATGATGGAGGCCAGGGTTTCGCCCCCCGCGAAGCGCAACCGCAACGGCAGGGCCATGCCGCGCAGCGCCGCCGCCGCCTCTGTCTGCAGCGCGGCGCGGGGAATATGGAAGCGAATCCGCCCGTCCGGGCCACTTGCCGCCCTCGGTATGGGCTCCGCCCGCCAGCCGAGGATCACCTGGTCCTCGGCCAGGACCTCCAGCTCGATGGGCAGGCCCGGTCGGGCCGGGTCTTCCACCCAGCCGGCCAGGCCAAGGAACCTGCCTGCGCGCTCGATCAGGCCACGCCGGGGCAGCGTGGGATCATTTTTGATTTTGTCCGCGAGGAACTGGACCATATCCATACGCCCCCTATCGCATGATGGTCCCGAAAGTGCAAAGAAAACGGAGCGGGGAACAGGAAATATATTCGTCTCACGAATGCGGCGGAGCGCCCGCCGCCGCCGATTGCGGCCCTGCCTCGCCGGTGGTTAACGCTGCGGCAATGGCGTCCTGGCTGAATGGGCCTGCGCTGCCAGGATTTCGCGATGATCAACATTGCCCGTGGTGACCAGAGGGACCCGCTGACCGGTGCGGCCACAGAGCCGGCGCTGCTGCGATTCCTCGATGCCGTGCTTGGCATGACGGAGCCGGGCGGGCCGCTGGTCGGGCTGCTCTGCCTCGAGGTGGACGGGCTCGACGTGCTGCAATCCCGTCACGGGCAGGGCACGGTGGATGCGGTCATGCTCGGCATCGCCGACCGGCTGCAGGAAACCATCCGCAACCATGACCTGGTCGGCCGTATGGGCGCCGGCTTCGCGATCTGCTTGGCGGAGATCTTCCCCGCCCAGGCGGCGGCGGCGGCGGAAAGGCTGCGCGCCGCCATCGCCAATGCGCCGGTCCCCACCCCGGCCGGCGCCATTCCGGTGAGCTGCAGCATCGGCATGGCGCTCGGCCGCGCCCAGCCGGGCGATGCGCTGGTCTTCCAGGCGCGGGACGCGATGTGGACGGCCCGGCATCGCGGCGGCGACCAGGTGGCCACGGCCCCGTGATGCCTGGCCTTTTGACAATCCTGGGACAGGGCGCGAGGGTCGGACACCACACGGCCTGACCCGCATGAACGACGACATTCCCCGGCTCTTCGCCCTCCAGGAACGCCATAACGTCTTCGAGGACATCATCGCCGGGCTGTATGGTGCCGTCCTGCAGCCGGGTGACCTGGCGGTCGATGGCGGCGCGAATCGCGGGCTGCACAGCTTTCCCATGGCCGAATCGGTCGGCCCGGCCGGGCAGGTGATCGCCTTCGAGCCGATTCCCTGGCTCGCCGAGACGCTGCGCATCGAAGGCGGGAAGCGCGGCCTGCCGCAGCTCGAGATCCGCCAGCAGGCCCTGGCGGCGGAGGCGGGCAGGGCGGCCTTCCACTGGATCCGCAACGCCGATGGCTATAGCGGCCTGCAGCCGCGCGACTATCCCAGCGAGCCGGACCGCGAGCTGATCGAGGTGGAGACCATCCGCCTGGACCAGCTCCTCGGCGGGGTGGGGCGGCCCTTCCGCTTCATGAAGCTGGATCTCGAGGGCGGCGAGTTCCGCGCCATGCAGGGCGCCGGCCAAGCCCTGGCGGCGCACCGGCCGGTGATCGTCTTCGAGAATGCCCGGGCGGGCGCCGCCCGCGCCTATGGCTACGACGCCGAGACCTATTTCGGCTTCTTCGACGGGCTGGGCTACCGGCTGCGCGACCTGTTCGGCCGTCCCTTCACCCGGGCGGAATGGGAGTCGCCCGGCCTGCCCTGGTACTTCATCGCGACCGCGCGGCCGGAGGACCACGCGCTGCTCGATCGTGCGGTGCCGGAGATCCTCGCCCGGGTGGCGGGCGCCGCGCGGGCCTGAGTCCGCCGCGGGGAGGAGGGGCGCGGCCCCCCTCCCGCCGCCGTCACTGCGCGGCCGCGAGATGGCCCGCCGGCCGCGGCGGCACCAGGTGCTTCACCTTCGGCAGCACCTCCTCCTGCAGCAGGCCGAGCGAGGTCCGCCAGGCTTCCGGCTTCTCCAGATAGTCGAAGCCGAAGACCAGGATCTGGCCGAAGCCGCCGCAATCCTCGTAGACCTTGGCCAGCTTCTCCGCGACCGTGCTGGGCGAGCCGACCAGCCAATTGTGCTTCGCGCAGTATTCCGGCGTGACGTCGCTGTCGGCCACTTCCGGGCTGTGCTTGAGGTATTCGAGGAAGCCGAAATTGCTCAGCAGCGGCAGGAAGTACTCGCCCATCATGCGGCCCATCATGCCGCCGACCGAAAGCTTCCAGGCCTCCTCATCGGTCTCCGCCACGAAGACCTCCCGCACCAGGCGCCAATCGCCGCGCCAGGGGGTGCGGCCGGTCTTCTTCGCGCCCGCCTCCACCGCATCCCAATGGGAGCCGACATAGGCCGGGTTGAGGTTCAGGCTGAGGGGGAGGAAGCCCCGCTCGCCCGCCAGCTTCAGCGTATCGGAGTTCTTGGAGAGGCCGGCCACGCCGATCGGCGGGTGCGGCAACTGCACCGGGCGGATATGCGGCTTGAGGAAGCCGAACATCGTCTCCGGCTTGTCCACCTTCCAGTACTTGCCCTCGTAGTGGAAGGAGGGCTCCTCCGACCACAGGCGCAGGATGATGTCGAGCGCCTCCCGCGTCATCAGGCGGTTGTCGCCGGACATGCCGTCCACGTTGAACATCTTCCAATCGGAAGGCAGGCCGGAGGCGGCGACGCCGAACATCAGCCGCCCTTCCGAGAGATGGTCCAGCATGGCGACGCGGTTCGCCAGCTCCGCCGGGTGATGGTAGGGCAGCAGGAAGCCGCCGGGGCCGATGCGCAGCCGCTTGGTCTGCAAGAGCGCCTGGGCGATCAGCAGGTCGGGCGAGGGGTGCGGTTCCCAGGGCGCGGTGTGGTGCTCGCCGATCCACGCCTCGGTGAAGCCGAGCTCATCCAGCCAGCGCAGAGTCTGCAGATCCCAGTCATGCCCGGCCTTCAGCCCGCGCTCCGGCGGGTGGGAGGGCATGGAGAAATAGCCGAATTCCATTTGGCCGTCTCCTTCAGTGCCGGGTTGGCCCGGCTACGCGAAGGATGCTCGCGCCGGTTGCGGGCGGGTGCAAGCGGGAATGGCATGGCGGGAGGGCGTGACCCCTCCGGGTTGGACGCAGCGCGTCCAACCCCCGCCGGAGGTTTTCCATCGGAAATGCTCGGCATGGCGCATGGCCAACCCTCAGGCCGAAGGGCCTTCCGAAGCCTTGAAGCACTCCGTCGGTTGAAGCCGCCGGCCCTGATCGCCCAGCCGGTGTCATACCATCAGGCGCAATATGGCCGCCACATCCTCCGGCCCGCGCACCGGGCGCGGATTGGTCGAGATGGGCGGGCCGCCATCCCATTTCGCGGCCAGCGCATCCACCTCCTCCAGGCCGATGCCCTGTTCCGCCAGCGTGGTCGGCAGGCCGAGGCCACGGATGAAGCGGCGCAGCGCGGCATGGCAAGGGCCGCCGCCGAAGAAGGCCGCGACCTCCGCCTGCTGCGTCGCGTTGACGCTCTCGTTCCACTGCATCACCGCCGGCAGGCCGAGGCAGGAGGTGATGCCATGCCCCACCCCCTTCGCCGCGCCGAGGATGTAGCCGATGCCATGGCTGGCCCCGACCGCGACGCCGGCCCAGCCGCCCATGACCGAAAGCCACATCGCCTGCTGCGCCTGGCTGCGCGCGGCCATGTCCGCCGGCGCCCGGTGGATCGCCGGCAGCGCCGTGGCCAGCATCGCCAGCGCCTGGCGGGAGACGGCATCGGAGAAGGCCGCGCGCTGCAGCGCGCAGAGCCGCTCCGCCGCATGGTCCAGGGCGCGGATGCCGGAGGAGAGCAGCAGCTCGCCCGGCGTCTCCAGCGTCGCCGCCGGGTCCAGCACCACGGCGCGTGGCACCTGCATCGCCTGGGTGGAGCGGTATTTCCGCCCGGCCGCCAGGTCGGTGAAGCCGGCATGCGGGGCGAATTCCGCCGCCGAGAGGGTGGTGGGCACGGCGACCAGACGCGGACTCGGCTCCGCCTTGCTCCATTCCGCGGCGACGGCGCCGCGGTTGCCGGCGCGGGCAATCAGCGTGGCGGCATCGCTGATGTTCTCCCACACCGCGAAGCAGGCCACCTTGGCGCCGTCGATGACGCTGCCGCCGCCGAGCGCGACGACCCGCTCCGCGCCGCTCTCGCGGATCAGCGCGGCGAGGGCGAGCACATCCTCCACCGGGGAATGGGTGCGCATCGCGGCGGTCTCCGCCACCAGCTTGGCGCCGATGGCGGCGCGGGCGGCGGCGGCGATGTTGCTCCGCGCCAGGGAGCGGGTGGTGGCGAGCAGCACCTTGGTGCAATCGGTGAGCTCCGCCGGCAGCGCCGCCGCCACCGGCGCGTGGCGCACGCGCTGCTGCGCCGGCCAGCTATGCAGATCCGTGCTCATCCCTTCCCCCTTCCTCGATTGCCGCGGCGGCACCGCCATCCCTGTCCGGTTCTGCAGTTGCACGAGGCACGCACCGCCTGCGCTCGACCCCGTCGAGCGCACCTCAAGCCCCGGCCATGGACTGCTTCCCGTGTCAAGGACGCAGCCGCGCGGAGCGCGGTGCCGCTGAGCGGCACCCTTGACACGAGAACCAGACCATCGCCCATCGCAAATGGCCATCTTCGACGCTGTCGAAGGCGCCCGAGAGCGGCTTCCGCAACTGTGGCAGCGAGCGCCTTACTCCACCGTCGCGCCGGCGTCGCGCACCACCTGGGCCCAGAACGGCATCTCCTTCACCACGAATTCGCCGAAGGCGGCGGGGCTGGTGCTGGAGATGGCCTGCAGCCCCTCCTGGCCGAAGCGCTCCTTCACCGTGGGATTCGCCAGCGCCTCGCCCAGCGCGGCGTGCAGCCGGTCGCGGATCGGCGCCGGCAGCCGGGCCGGGGCGAACAGCCCGTACCAGCCGGAGATGTCGAGCGCCGGCAGGCCCTGGGAGGCCGCGCCCGGCACATCCGGGATGACGGGGGAGGGGGCAGCGGTGGTCAGCGCCAGCGCATTCAGCCGCCCGGTGCGGGAATGCGGCAGCACCACGGGCGGCGTGCCGATGATGATCTCGATATCGCCGGCCAGCACCGCGGTGAGCGAGGGCGCACCGCCGCGAAAGGGCACATGGGTCAGCTCGAACCCCGTCACGCGGGAGAGCATGGCGCCGGCCAGATGGCTCGGCGTGCCGATGCCGGGCGTGCCGTAATTCCAGTGGCCGGGCTTCTGCTTGATGCGGTCCAGCAGCTCGGCCAGCGTCTTGATGCCGCTGGCCGAGCTGACCGCGATGATGGTCGGCAGGTCGGAGACCTGGCCGATGGGGGTGAAATCCGCGATCGGGTCGAAGCTCAGGCGGCGGAACATGGCGGGGTTCACCGCATGGCTGAAATTGCCGCCGAGCAGGATGGTGTAGCCATCCGCCTCGCTGCGGGCGACGTGCTCGGTCGCGATGTTGGCGCCGGCGCCCGGGCGGTTGTCGACGACGATGGTCTGGCCGAGGCTCTTCTGCAGCGGCTCCGCCAGGGTGCGCGCCAGGAAATCCGCCGAGCCGCCGGGCGGGAAGCCGATGACGAGGCGGATGGGCCGTGCGCCGGGCCAGGTGCCGGCCGCATTCCCCCCTGCCGTGTTCCCCTGGGCCCAGGCCGCTGCCGGCGCCAGGCTGCTCGCCAGCAACGCCCTGCGGCCCAGCCGAATCTTCGTCATCGCTCCCTCCCGGACATCTCTTCGCCTATGCTGCCCGGGAAGACATGAAAGCGGGAGGGGCGATATGGCCGGACGGAAGGTGCTGCTGGTGACGGGCGGCGGGCGCGGCATCGGCGCCGCGGTGGTGAAGCTGGCGGCGGCGCGGGGCTGGGACGTGGCCTTCACCTATGCCGGCAATGCGGCGCGGGCGGCGGAAACCGCCGCGGCGGCCCAGGCGGCCGGGGCGGAGGTGCTGGCGCTGCAGGCCGATGTCGGCGCGCCGGAGGCGGTGGCGGCGAGTTTCGCCGCGCTGCGTCAGCGCTTCGGCCGGCTGGACGGGCTGGTCAACAATGCCGGCATCACCGGCCCGAAAGCGCTGCTGCGCGACAGCACGGATGCGATCTGGGAGCAGGTGCTGCGGGTCAACGTCATCGGCTTGGCGGCCTGCTGCCGCGAGGCTTTGGCGCTGCTGCCGCCGGACGGCGGCATCGTCAACGTCTCCTCCCGTGCCTCGGAGATCGGCGGCGCCGGGGAGTGGATCCACTACGCCGCCAGCAAGGGCGCGGTGGATACGCTGACCATTGGCCTGGCGCGCGAGGTGGGGGCGCAGGGCATCCGGGTGAATGCGGTGAACCCCGGGCTGATCGACACCGAGCTGCATGCCGCGGCCGGGATGCCGGACCGGGTGGCGCGACTCTCCGCCGGCGTGCCGATGGGCCGTGGCGGCACCGCGGAGGAGGTGGCGGAGACGGTGCTCTGGCTGCTCTCCGACGCCGCCAGCTACGTCAATGGCGCGTTGGTCCCGGTCGGCGGCGGCCGCTGAGCCACACGAACGGCGCCGCCCCAGTCGCGCTTTTACCGCCCGGACTTCCCGTCGCCCTGACGCGGCTTCGCCGCGTCAGGCTGTGCGAAGCGCCTCTCGTCAGGCGAATCCGAGGCCCCCATGAAGGCGCGCCAGCGCCTTCATGGGGAATGTCTAGACGTGCTGCCCGCCATTGATGTGCAGCTCGGCGCCATTCACGTAGCTGCTGGCCTCGGTGCAGAGGAAGTAGATCGCCTGCGCCACCTCGGCCGGCGTACCCAGGCGCCGCATCGGGATCTGCTCCTCGACGATCTTCTCCGTCCCCGGGGAAAGGATGGAGGTGTCGATCTCCCCCGGCGAGATCGCATTCACCCGGATGCCGAGCGGCGCGAAATCCGCCGCCATCTCCCGCGTCAGCCCTGCGAGCGCGGCCTTGGAGGTGGCATAGGCGGCGCCGGCGAAGGGATGCACCCGGCCGCCGGCGATGGAGGTGACGTTCACCACCGCGCCCCGGGCCCGCTGCAACTCCGCCACTAGCCCGCGCGCCAGCAGGATGGGGGCGAAGAAATTCACCTGGAAGACGCGCTGCCAATCCTCGAGCGGCGTGTCGATGGTGCCCATGCGGGCGCCGCCCGGCCCCTTCGGGGAGATGCCGGCATTGTTGACCAGCGCATCCAGCCTGCCCCCCTCCGGCTCCAGCCGCGCCTTGATCTCGGGGATCGCCGCCGCCGTCTCGGCCGGGTCGCCGAGGTCGAGCTGCAGGTGATCCTCCGGCCCCATCTCCCAGGGGCATTGCTCCGGGAAGGGCTGGCGGGAGACCGTGATGACGCGCCATCCGGCAGCGGAGAAGCGCTTCACCGTCGCGTGGCCGATGCCGCGGGAGGCACCGGTCAGCAGCAGGGTGCGGCGGGGGCCGCGTTGGTTCGGGCGGGGGCGATCGGACATGGGAATACCCTAGCACCACACCCTGGCATACGTCATGCGGCGCCGAGCAGGGGTTTCCGCGCCGCCACGAACTCCTCCACCGCGGCCACGTAACGGGCGCAATCGGCATCGGTCACCGGCAGGGAGAGCGCCGCCATGCCGCGCCGCGCCAGGTAGATCCCCTGGGCCAGCATGTCGAAGAAGAACAGTTCCCGCAGCTTGTCCTCGGCCGGGCTCGCCTTGTACGGGCCGGTGATGGCGCCACCGCGGAAGTGGACGTTCACCATGGAGCCGAGGCCGGTGAACTGCATGGCGACGCCGGCCCGCCGCGCCACGCCGTTCAGCGCCAGCCGCAGCGCCTCGCCCCGGACCCAGAGCGCCTCGGCCGCCGCGGCGTCGAAGATCTCGCCCATCGCCACGCAGCCGGCGGCCATGGACCAGACATTGTTGTTGAAGGTGCCGGCATGCGGCAGCGTGCCGGGCCGGTGGCCGTCGAACACCGCCATGATGTCGCGCCGGCCGCCAAAGGCGCCGAAGCTCATCCCGCCCGCCATGTATTTTCCCAATGTGGTCATGTCGGGGATGACGCCCTGGCGCGTCTGCAGCCCGCCGGCCGAGTGCCGGCTGGTCATCACCTCGTCGAAGATCAGCACGGCGCCAGTCTGCCGCGTGGCGTCGCGCAGCGCCTGGAGGAATTCCCGCGTCGCCGGGATGCAGCCGCCGGAGCCCAGCATCGGCTCCACCAGCACGGCCGCGAGCTGGTCGCCCTCCGCCAGGATGTCGCGCGCCGCCGCCGCCGGGTCGTTGTAGTCGGTGAAGGCGAGGGGGATCGGCACGTTCACCGGGTTCTTCTCGCTGGCGAAGGTCAGCACGCCGCCATGGTAGCCGCCGCGCATCACCATCGTCTTCACCCGTCCGGTGAAGCCGCGCGAAGCGGCCAGCGCCATCAGGTTGGCCTCGGTGCCGCTGTTGGTGAAGCGCACCATCTCGACGGAGGGGAAGCGGCCGACGATCAGCGAGGCGAGCTGCGCCTCCTTCTCGCCCACCGCGGCGAGATTCACCCCGCGGTCCAGTGCCCCCTTCACCGCATCCAGGATGCGCCTCTCCGAATGGCCGAACAGGCCGGCGGTGTATTCGCCGAGCAGGTCGAGATATTCGCGGCCATCGGCATCCCAGAGGCGGCAGCCCTCGCCGCGCACCATGGCGGTGGGGAAGGGAGTGTAGAACAGCACGGTGCGGGTATTGCCGCCCGGCATCACCTCCCGCGCCTTGGCATGGATGGCGGCGCTCTTCGGCCGGGCGCGGGTATAGGCCTCATGCGCCTCGGCCAGGGCGGCGTCGAGGTCGCTGTTGCGGAGCGGCGGCGGCTGGTCGAGCGGGCTCATGCGATCTGGTCTCCCGGCGATGGATGAAGCTTGCGCTCGCAGCCGGCGGCGTCAACCGCCTGCTTCGCCGCAGGCGGGAAGGGCCGCGACGAGGGGCGGGAGGCGGCGCCACGCCGCGGCGGCGGCCGGCAGAACTGCCCAGCGGGCGCGCCGCCCGAGGCTCGCCCCGACGGGAAGGCAGGCCGTTGCCAGCGGTGGCGCTACCCCATAGCCTCGGCGCAAATACAATCGGGACGAAACGTCATGCCGCATGCGTCGCGCCGCGCCCTGCTGGCCGGCCTGCCCGCCGCCCTGGCCCTGCCCGGCACCGCCCTTGCCGCCTGGCCGGACCGGCCGATCCGCATCATCGTCACCTTCCCGCCCGGCACCCAGACGGACATCCTCACCCGGCTCTACACCGCCATGCTGGCGGAGCGGTTGGGCCAGCCGGTGGTGGTGGACAATCGCGGCGGCGGCCAGGGGCAGATCGGCATCCGCGCCGCGCTGGCCGCGCCGCCGGATGGCTACACCCTGGTGATGGTCGGCGTCTCCACCGGCGCCAGCGCGCCGCACATGATCAAGGGCCTCAGCTACGACCCGGTGCGCGACCTGCTGCCGGTCGCGATGATCGCCGAGGCGCCCTACCTGCTGATCTGCGACCCGCGCCTGCCGGTGCGGAGCCTGGCGGAGCTGATCGCCTATGCGAAGGCGCGGCCGGGGCGGCTCAATTTCGGCTATGGCGCGCCGAGCCGGCAGATCGTCGGCGGGCTGATGGCGCATATGGCGGGGCTGGAGGTGACGGAGGTTTCCTATCGCGGCCAGCCGGAGGCGCTGAACGACACCGCCCAGGGCCGCCTGAGCTACACCTTCTCGGACCTTGGCGATGCGCTGGTTTGGGCGCGGGAGGGCAAGGTCCGGGCGCTCGCCGTCTCCACCGCGGAGCGCTCGCCGCTCGCGCCCGATATCCCGAGCGTGGCCGAGACGCTGCCGGGCTTCAACCTCTCCGTCTGGTTCATGCTGGCCGGGCCGATGGGCATGCCGCCCGAGGTGGTGCAGCGGCTGAACACGGAGATCGCCGCGGTGCTGGCGGACCGGGATTTGCAGGCGAAGCTTGCCACCCAGGGGCTGTCCGTGCGGCGGGACGACCCGGCGCAGCTCCGCGCCTACCTCGCCGCCGAGGTGGAGAATTGGGGCCGCGTGGTGAAGACCCTGGGGATCGAGCCGCAATAGCGGGCCGGGTCGCCTTTTCCTCGGGACGGAGGCCTTGGCTGTCCCGGCCGGGTTGAGGATGGTGGTGAGCCAGCGATCCGGGGAGGGTGCACGCCGTCGGGTCGGGGCCTCGCCTGATTCGCCACGCACCGTGCCATGCCGGAGGGCAGGCCGACTCCCCGGGCGGTGCCGCGCCTGTCCAGCCTCCCGGCCCGCGACACCGTGATCCCGGGTTGTCGCCCGGCCGTCTAAGCTCTCGTTACCGCTTCCGCCGGGACGCCGCTCCCGCCCCGTGGGCCGGTCGCCTGCGCCGCCGCAAGGCGGGGCGGCCATGATCAGGGAGCCTTCCATGCGCCTCCGTCTCGCCTTCCTGGCCCTTGCCTGGCTTTTCGGCGGGGCGGCCGTGCCTGCCTGGGGGCAGGCGCTGACGCCGCTGGTGGCGGAGGTGCTGTCGCCGCCGCGGCCGGTCCCGGGTTCGGACGGCAACACCCATCTGGTTTATGAGCTGCGCCTCGCCAACGTCACCGGCGGCGCCGCCACCCTGCGCCGGCTGGCGGTGCTGGAGGAAGCGGGCGGCGCCAGCCTGCTCGCGCTCGAGGGGGCGGCGCTCGCCGGCCGCCTCTCCACCGGCGGGCATCGCGGCAGCGAGTCGGCGACGCTCGGCGCCTATCAGTTCGGCATTGCCTGGCTGCATGTAACGCTGTCGCCCGGCCGGCCGGTGCCTGCCGGCCTCCTGCATGTCGTAGAGGCCGAGTTCGCGCAGCTCGGGGGTGGCCGGACGATGCGGATCGCCGGGACGCCCGTGGATGCGCGCGCCGTTCCCGTGCTCGGCCCGCCGCTCCGGGGTGGCGGCTATGTCGCGGGGGATGGCTGCTGCGATTCCATCCGCCATGTGCGGGCGCTGCTGCCGCTGGATGGGCGCCTCCGCCTGGCGCAGCGCTTCGCCATCGACTGGGAGCGGTTGGACGAGGAGCGGCGCATCTACCGCGGCGAGAAGCAGGATCCCCGCAGCTACCGCATCTATGGCGAGCCGGCGCTGGCGGTTGCCGACGGCAGGGTGGTGGCGGCGCGGGACGATCTGCCGGACCAGGTGCCGGGCGCCCTCCCGCAGGGCCTGCCGATCGAGGAGGCGGACGGCAATTGCGTGATCCTCGACATCGGCGGCGGCGCGCGTGTGCTCTACGCGCATTTCCGCCCCGGCAGCCTGCGGGTGCGGGTGGGGGAGACGGTGCGGCGCGGCCAGGTGCTGGGCGAGGTGGGGAACAGCGGCAACAGCTCGGCGCCGCATCTGCACCTGCATGTCATGGACGGCCCCTCGCCGCTGGCGGCGAACGGCGTGCCCTATGTCTTCGACAGCTTCACGGTGTCGGCGACGGTCAGCGGCGGGACCGCGGCCTTCGACCATGCGGAGGAGACCGGAGAGCCCCTGCCGCTCACGCCTGCCGGCTCGCCCGGCCGCCTGTCGCGCACCCTGCCGCTCGACCTTGCCATCGTGGAGTGGGGGGAGGCGGCGGGCCGCTGATCCCCGGCTCGGAAAGTCCTGGCTTTCCGAGCCGGGTATCTCGCCCAGGGTTGGCGTGGGGGCTGCGCGCCAACATCAAGGGCATGCCGGCCGCGCGCCCGTGGACCGACGTCGGTCGGCATGTCGCGCGGCCGGTATGAGGCGTGGCGGTTGACCAGCCCGGCGCGCCGCCCTTCCATGCGGCGATGCGGGACGAATCCTTCGACGCCATCGTGGTGGGCGGCGGGCTGGTGGGCGCGGCCATCGCCTGGGGGCTGCAGCGCCAGGGGCTGGCGGCCGTGCTGCTGGATGAGGGCGATGTGGCCTTCCGCGCCTCCAGGGGCAATTTCGGCCTGGTCTGGGTGCAGTCCAAGGGGCTCGGCGCGCCCTGGTACCAGCGCTGGACCCGCGCCTCGGCCGGCGCCTGGCCTGGACTCGCCGCCGAGCTGGCGGAGCGCACCGGGGCGGAGATCGGCCTCGCCCAGCCCGGCGGCGTGCATCTCTGCCTGGGCGAGGCGGAGTTCGAGGAGCGTGCCTCCCGCATGGCGCGGATGCAGGCGGAGGCCGGCAATGCCGGCTTCGATTACCGCATGATCGGGGCGGCGGAGCTGCGGGAGATGCTGCCCGGCCTCGGTCCCGCCGTCACCGGCGCCTCCTGGACACCCTATGACGGGCACGCCAACCCGCTCCGCCTGCTGCATGCGCTGCACCGCGCCTTCGTCGCGGCCGGCGGCGCCTATGTGCCGGAGGCGAAGGTGACGGAGGGCGAGGCGGCGCCGCATGATTTCGCCGTGCTGGCGGGCGGGCGGCGCTTCGTCGCGCCGCGCATCGTGCTGGCGGCGGGGCTCGGCAATGCGGCGCTGGCGCCGCTGTTCGGCCTCTCGGCTCCGGTGCGGCCGCAGCGCGGCCAGGTGCTGGTGACGGAGCGCGCGGCGGAGCTGCTGCCGATGCCCGTCACCACCATCCGCCAGACCCAGGAAGGCAGCCTGATGATGGGCGACAGCATGGAGGAGGTCGGCTTCGACCTTCGCCAGAAGCCCGAAGTGATGCGAGAGATTGCCCGGCGCGCCGTGCTCTCCTTCCCCTGGATCGGCAGGCTCAACCTCGTCCGCGCCTGGTCGGCGCTGCGCGTCATGGCGCCGGACGGGCTGCCGATCTACGACCAGTCCGCCCGCTACCCCGGCGCCTTCACCGCCAATTGCCATAGCGGCGTCACCCTGGCCGGGGCGCATGCGCATCTGCTGGCGCCGATGATCGCGGCCGGCGCGCTGGACCCGGCGCTGGATCCCTTCACCGCCGGGAGGTTCGATGTTCGCGCTGCGTCCTGAGGTTCCTGCGACGGTCGAGGTCTTCGTCGATGGCGCGCCGGTGCGGGTGCCGGAGGGTGCCAGCGCGGCCGCGGCGGTGCTGCTGGCCGGCGCGGCCGCCATCCGCGAGACGCCGATCAGCGGCGCGCCGCGCCTGCCCTATTGCATGATGGGCGCCTGCTTCGACTGCCTGGCGGAGATCGACGGCGTCGCCAACCGCCAGGCCTGCCTGGTGCCGGCGGCGCCGGGCATGCGCATCGCCCGGCAGCGCGGGGCGCGGGTGGCCTTCGAGGCATGACCATCGACCTCGCCATCATCGGCGCCGGCCCGGCCGGCATGGCGGCGGCCATCGAGGCCGCCGATCTCGGACTTTCCGTTGCCGTCATCGATGAGAACCCGGCGCCCGGTGGGCAGGTCTTCCGCGGGGTGGAGCGGGCAGGGGGCGACCCCGCGCTCGGCGCGGATTACGCCGAGGGCCTGGCCCTGGCCCGTGCCTTCCGCGCCGCGCCCATCGCCTGGCATCCGGCGACCACGCTGTGGCACCTGGACCCGGAGGAGGGATATCTCTCGCTCGACGGCGCCCCGGACCTCAGCGCGCGCCGCGTGCTGCTGGCGACCGGCGCGCAGGAGCGGCCGGTGCCGATCCTCGGTTGGACCCTGCCGGGCGTGATGACCGCCGGGGCGGCGCAGATCCTGCTGAAGACCGCCGGCGTGGTGCCGGCCGGCCGCACCGTGCTGGCGGGGCAGGGGCCGCTGCTGCCTCTGCTGGCGGCGCAGTACCGCCGCGCCGGGGCGCCGCCGGCGCTGATCCTCGAGACGACGCCGCGCGGGCGGCGCAGGGCGGCGCTGGCGGCGCTGGCGGCGGGTGGGCTCTGGGCCGGGCGGCACCTGCTGTGGAAGGGGCTCGGCCTGCTGGCGGAGACCCGCGCCATTCCGCGTCGCCGTGGCGTCACCGGGCTGCGCGCCGAGGGGCGCAACCGGGTGGAGCGGGTGGTGTGGGAGGGTGGCAGCGCCGCCTGCGACACGCTGCTGCTGCATGAGGGGGTGATCCCGGCGACCCACATCCCGATGGCGCTGGGGCTGGAGATGTCCTGGGACGCGGCGCAGCGTTGCTGGCGCCCGGTGACGGATGCGTACGGCGCTTCCTCCCACCCGAATGTCGCGGTGGCCGGCGACGGCGCCGGCATCGGCGGCTGGGAGGCGGCGGTGGCGGCGGGGCATCTGGCGGCGCTGGATGCGGCGCAGCGGCTCGGGCGGCTTTCCGCCGAGGAGCGCGACCGCCGCGCCCGTCCCTGGCTGGCGCTGCGGCGCCGGGCCCTGGCGCTGCGTCCCTTCCTCGATGCGCTCTACGCCCCGGCCCCTGCCAGCATCCCGGACGCCACCATCGCCTGCCGCTGCGAGGAGGTGACGGCCGGCCAGGTGCGGGCGGCGGCGCGGCTCGGCGCCACCGGGCCGAATCAGATGAAGGCCTATCTCCGCTGCGGCATGGGGCCCTGCCAGGGCCGGCTCTGCGGCCCGACCGTCGCCGCGCTGATCGCCGAGGCGCGCGGCACGACGGAGGCAGCGGTCGGACTTTACCGTCCGCGCGCTCCCTACAAGCCGATCACCGTCGGCACGCTCGCGCGCCTCTGACTCGCACCGGGGGTCCGGGGGCCGGTTGTTGCCGGCAGTGCCGGCAACAACCGGCGGGGGTGCAGGGGGGCAGCGCCCCCTGCCGGGGCCTAAGGGCTGAAGGCCCGAGCAAAGGCGATCAGCGCCGCTGCCGTTGCCTCCGGCTGTTCCGGCAGCAGGGCGTGGCCGGCCTCCGGCACCACCACCAGCTCCGCCTGGTCGCCGATCAGGCGGCGCAGCTCCGCCGCGTCCGGCACCGGGGCGATGGTGTCCTCGGCCGCCGCGACGTAGAGCGTCCGCACCCGGTCGGCCACGCGCTTCCAGCCCTCATCCGTCGCGGCCGTCGCCGCGCGCTGCATCCGCGCCACGGGCGGGTACCAGCCGCGCAGCCAGACCTGCGCGTCATGCCCCGGCGCGAAATAGCCCCGCTGCAGATGGCGCAGCCGCTCCGCCTCGGGCAGGGCCGGGTCGAAGCTGCCATCGATGGAGGCGCGGATGTCGGGGGCCGCCTGCACCCCAATCGAGGCCGCCAGCAGCACCACGCCCCGCACCAGCTCCGGTCGCGAGGCCGCCAGCGCCCGCGCCACCCAATTGCCGAAGGCGTGGCCGGCGACGATGGCGGGCCCCGGCAGCGCCGCCGCCGCATCCGCCGCCAGATCGTAGAGCGTGAGCCCCTCCATCGGCCCGGTGGAGGCGCCGATGCCGCGCGGCTCCGGCCGGATCACCCGGAAGCCGGCGGCAGCGACCAGCTTCGCCACCGTGTCGAAATCCTCCGCCCCGCGGCCCAGCGAGGGCAGCAGCAGCATCGGCGGCCCCTTGCCCTCCTCCAGCACCTCGATGCGCGCCTCGCCCCGGGCGAGGATGCGGCGTTCGGCCATGGCGGTCTCCTCCCGCGCCCGAGCCTGCGCGCCGCGCCCGGCCCTGGCAATGCAGCGAGGCGGGGCGGTAGCATCCGCCATGCCCCGATCCCGCGTCCCCGGCCCGTGCCGGGGCGCCACGAGACGGCGGGGCCAAGGAAGGCCGCGTGCCACGCCGATGCGTCGGGCCTCGCCCGGCGCAACGGGACCGGCCGGCGGCGGAGAATCGTGGTGCAGGTGGAGAAGACGCCGATGGACAGCCTGCCCGACCGCTTCGATCCCTGGCCGCCAGGCGCACAGCCCGTGGTGCCGACCCCTGGCTATCCCGGCACCTTCACCCACAGCCCGGCCGAGGCGCCGATCCGCCGCCCGGTGGGCCGCGGCCAGCTCACCGGCCCGCTCGACCTCGACCGCAAGCTGCCCTGCGGCGAGATGAACCTGGCCATGGCGGAGCCGGGCAGGCCGGCCATCGGCCAACTCATCCACATCGCCGGCCGCATCCTGGACGAGGATGGCCGGCCGGTGCGCGGCGCCATCGTGGAGCTGTGGCAGGCCAATGCCGCCGGCCGCTACTTCCACCCCAACGACGCCATGCGGGATGCGCCGCTCGACCCGAATTTCATCGGCAATGGCCGGGTGCGGACGGATGAGGAGGGCGGCTTCGGCTTCTTCACGGTGAAGCCCGGCGCCTATCCGGTGCCTACCAAGGATGTGTGGTGGCGGCCGCCGCATGTGCATTTCTCGGTCATCGGCCCGTCCAGCCTCAGCCGGCTGGTGACGCAGATGTTCTTCCCCGGCGATCCGCTGAACCCCTTCGACCACATCTTCATGGCCGTGCCGGACGAGGCCGCCCGCGCCCGGCTGCTCGCCACCGCCCTGCCGCCGGCCGAGGTCGGCGCCGGCTGGCTCGGCTTCCGCCATGACATCGTGCTGCGCGGCCGGGCGGCGACGCCGCCATGCTGAAGCCCAACGCAAAGCTGCTGCCCACCGCCTCCCAGACCATCGGGCCCTTCTTCCCGCAGACCTTCTTCCGGGAGGGCGACAACGATTTGACCCGGGTCTCGGCCGAGGCGGCGCCGAGCCGGCGCGGCGAGCGCATCCTGCTGCGCGGCGTGGTGCGGCGGGAGGGGGGCGTGCCTTGCGTCAACGCCATCCTGGAAGCCTGGCAGGCCGATGCCTCGGGCCGCTTCCGCCACCCGAAGGACCCGGAGACGGCGCTGGCGGACCCGGATTTCCTCGGCTGGGGCCGCGCCCGGACGGATGCCGGGGGCGCCTATGAGTTCCACACCCTGCTGCCCGGCGGCTTCACCGATGCCACCGGCGCACGCGCCCCGCATGTCGAGCTGGCGGTGATGGCGAGCGGGCTGATGCGGACGCTGTTCACCACCGTCTTCTTCCCGGACTTCCCCGGTCCCAATGCGGCGGACCCGGTGCTGGCCGCAGTGCCGGAGGCGCGCCGCGCCCTGCTGGTGGCGCAGCCGGATGGCGAGGCGGCGGGCTGCCGCGCCTTCCGCTTCGATCTGCAACTGCGTGGCGGGGCGGAGACGCCCTTCTTCGTCGAATAGGCGGAGGAGGCTGGCCCGGGGCCACCCTGTCACGCGGGCGCGGGGGGCGAGGCCGTCTGGGTCCCGGGGGCCGCTCGACGCGACCGAGAGGGGCTCTGCCCCTCTCGAGCTCTCCCCACCAAAGGCCGAAGGGCCTTTGGAAACCATGAATTCAGGCACGACGGCTCAAGCTGCGGACTCAAGGGACCAAAGGGGCTCTTCGGCCCTTTGCGGTTGGAGCTTGAGGAGGGCGGAGCCCTCCTCAACCTGCCCTGGTTCAGCCACGCAGCCGCAGCGCCGTCACCGGGTCATCGGTGGTGAAGACATCCACGCCCAGGGCAAAGATGCGCGCGATCTCCTCCGCCGCATTCACCGCCCAGGCGCCGGCGGACAGCCCGGCGCCGCGGATGGCCGCGACGGACTCCGCGTCGCAGCTTTCCACCCGCAGTCCGATGCCGCCGATGCCCAGCGCCCTGGCCGCGGCGATGGCGCCCGCCAGCCCCGCCGCCTGCTGCATCGCCGGCGCCAGCAGCCAGATGGTGGGCGCATGCGCCGCTGCCTCCGCCACCAGCGGCGCCTGGAAGGAGGTGAAGACGCAACGCCCCGCCATCCCCGCCGCGTCCAGCACCTGCATCGCCCGCCCCAGCAGCCCGGGATAGGGCTGGCCCGCCCCATCCGCCTTCAGCTCGATGCGCAGCGAGATGGGCGTCGGGCGAAAAAGCTCCGCCACCTCGGCAAGACTTGGCACCGTCTCGCCCGCCGCGCCCTTCAGCCGCACCCGGCGCAGCTCGGCCAGGCTCCGCGCCCGCACCGGCCCCTTCGCCTCCGTCGTGCGGTCCAGCAGCGGGTCGTGGATCACCACCGGCACGTCGTCGGCCGAGAGGTGCAGGTCGAACTCCACCTGCTCCACCGCCAGCGCGGCGGTGGCGCGGAAGGCGGTGGGACTGTTCTCCGGCCACAGGATGGCGCCGCCGCGATGGCTGGCGATGGCGGTGCGCGTCGTGCTCATCCGGGCAGCATGTCCTTCAGGATGCGCCCGAAGGCCCCGAGCCGGGTGGCCGGCGGCGGCGCCGGCGGGGCAGGGGACCGCACCAGGCTGGGCGGCCAGCGCAGCCGCACCTCCATATCGTTCAGCGGGGCGTAGCGCGGCGTCAGCTCCAGCCCCCGCAGCGCTGGCGGCAAGGGCAGCGGGTCGGGGCAGCCATCCTCCGGCGCCAGCCGCAACGCCACGCTCTGGTGCAGCCTCTCCCCGGTGCGTCCCGGCGCGGCGAAGGGCCGGCGCGGCTGGGTGCCGCGTGCCTGCCAGATGAGGCCGGAAGCACTGTCATGCACCGCGCCCATGCCCCAGCAGGTGCGGCGGTCCTGGCGCAGCGCGAGGTAGTCCTCGTCGATCGCCAGCAGGGGGTCGACCTGCCCGGCCATCCAGGCGAGTGCGATGTCCGACAGCCCGTGGTCGTTGTAGCCGCCGCCGACATCGGAATGCGCCCCGGCGAACCACATCTGCCGCAGCTCCTGGCTGGCCGGTGCATCCGGCGCCTGGAACCAGATGGCGGGGGCGAAATCCACCCGCCGCTCGTCCAGCGCCAGGGCCTGGAAGGCGTGCGCCACATGCGGACCGAGTTCCGTATCGTGGAACTGGTAGAAATGGGCGAAGGCGGCGTCGAGGTTGCCGGGAATGCCGAGTGAGCCCACCGTGTCGAAGACGCCGAGGCATTGCACCGGCACCGGCGCATGCCGGTCCGGGAAGCGGGCCCGCGCGTCAGGGATGCCCGGCTCCGACTTCCGCCGGTAGCCTTCCCACAGCGTGGCGAAATCATCCATGTCCCGCTTGTGCAGCAGCCCGGCCCAGCCGATCAGCCCGGCGACGCTGCGCACCGTGTAGGCGCCGCGGGAGAAGCCGAAGAGGAAGATCTCGTCCCCCTCGCAGTAATTATGCGCCAAGAAGGCATAGGCGTCCCGCACGTTGCGCGAGAGGCCGAGGCCGATGGCGCCGCCGATCATCTGGTCCACCACGCCGCCCGTGGTGCCGACGCCGGCGTGGTAGTAGACGATCTGCGGCACGAGGCTCGGCCCGCGCGTGTCGTTCGGCAGGATGGCGCGGGCGATGCGGGTGACGTTGGTGAAATCCTCCGCGCTGTCGGCGTCGTTCCAGGTGCCGTCGCAGCAGATGACCAGCCGCTTGCGATAGGCCATGCCCGCCCCCCTTACACCCTTCTGGAAGTAGAAGGATGCCAGGCGGCGGCGCGCAGCGGCAATGGGCTGCGCGCCGCGCTCAGCGCCGGCCGCGCAGCAGCGCCATGACCAGCGCGCCGGCGGCGGCGGGCACCAGCCAGTGCGTTCGCCCCTCCGGTTGCGGTGCCGGGGCCTCCGCCGTCTCCTCCACCTCATGCAGCCCGGCCCAGGCGCGGGTGAACTCGGCCCCCAGCAGGAAGATCTGCGCCGAGTAGTAGACCCAGAGCAGCACGCCCATCAGCGCCCCCGCGGCACCGTAGGTGGAAGCGACGCTGCTGCTGCCGATGTACCAGCCGATCACCGACTTCCCGAGGGTGAAGAGGAAGGCGGTGACCAGCGCGCCCACCACCACGTCGCCCCAGGCCACCGGCCGGTTCGGCAGGATCTTGTAGATGGCGGCGAAGAGGGCGGCGACCAGCAGGAAGGACAGCCCGAAATTCGCCAGGCCCAGCAGCAGCAGCACCTCCGGCACCACCCCGCCGGCCCAGCTGCCGAAGGCGGAGAGCACGGCGCTGGCAACCAACGAGGCAAGCAGCAGGAAGCCGGTGGCGATGACGGCGAGCAGCGCGGCGAGCTTCGCCCGCAGCACCCGCGTCACCGCATCGCCCGGCGGCGGGGGCGCGCGCCAGATGGCATTCAGCGAGGATTGCACCTCCCCGAACACCCCGCTGGCGGTCAGCAGCAGGGTGACGATGCCGACGACGGTGGCGATGGTACCGGAGGTCTTGTTGCCGGCGCCGGCGATCATCGCCTCCACCGCATCCGCCCCGGCCTTGCCGAGCAGGCCCTGGAGCTGCTCGGAGATGACGCCATGCACCGCCGCCTCGCCGAAGACCAGGCCGGCGATGGCAGTGGCGATGACGAGGAGCGGGGCGATGGAGAAGACGGTGTAATAGGCGATCGCCGCGCCACGGCTCAGCGCATCGTCCTCGATATAGCCTTCGACGCTCCGGCGCAGGAGCGTCCAGATCCGTCGCAGCATCGCCCTCACCGCCCGGTGCAGCCGCGGGCAGAACGAGGCTGGCGCGCTGCGGTTGCCGGGGCGCCGCCCTCGCCGCAAGGCGGGGGCGAGGGCAGGGCTGGGGCGGTCCCGGCAGTTCGCGCAGCGCGCCAGGGGCGCGCGACCAGCCCACCCCTCACTCCGGGGCGCGGGGAAAGGGAAGGTCGCGGCCTTCGGCCGGCCAACCCGCCGGGCGCGGGGGGATGGCGCCGCACATGCCGGAGCCGACGCCCTTCAACCCTCTCCTGGCTGCGGGGCAGGGTCGGCCTTGACCAGCCGGCCCTCGCGGAAGCGGAGGGCGCGGCCGTGATACTGCGCGACGGCCGGGCGATGGGCGATGGAGACCAGGGTGGCGCCGGGCAGCCTCTCCTTCAGCAGGGTGTAGAAGCGGGCCTCCGCCTCGGGGTCCAGGCTGGCCGTCGCCTCGTCGAGGAAGAGCCAGTCCGGCTTCACCAGCAGGGCGCGGGCCAGGGCCACCCGCTGCTGCTCGCCGCCCGAAAGCTGGCGGTCCCAGGCACCTTCCTCGTCCAGCCGCGGGGCGAGGTGGCCGAGCCCGGCCTCCGCCAGCGCCGCCAGCACCTCCGCCTCCGGCACCTCCGCCGCGTCCCGCGGGTAGCAGAGGGCGTGGCGCAGCGTGCCGAGCGGCAGATAGGGGCGCTGCGGCAGGAACATCACCCTGGCCCCTGCCGGCACCCGCACCCGGCCGGCGCCGAAGGGCCAGATGCCGGCGATCGCCCGGAACAGGGTGGATTTGCCCGAGCCGGAAGGGCCGGTGACCAGCACGGCCTCGCCCGGGCCGATGGTCGCCGCCGCACCCTCCAGCAGCACCCGGCCATCCGGCAGCGCCAGGGTCACCCCCTCCAGCGCCAGGTCCGGCCGTGCCTCCGGCGCCGCCGCCACCCCGCCCTGGGCGGCCCGGGCGGTCGCGATGGCGGCGCGGAAGCCGGTGAGGCGCAACACGGTCGCCCGCCATTCGGTGAGGGCGGCGTAATTGTCCACGATCCAGGAGAGCGCCCCCTGCACCTGGCCGAAGGCATCGGCGGTCTGGGTGAGGCCGCCTAGCGGGATGGCGCCGCTGAAGAAGCGCGGCGCGGCGACGATGAAGGGAAAGACGATCGCCACCTGCGTGTAGCCGGCGGTGAAGAAGGTCAGCCGCTTGGTGGCGACCATGATGGACCACCAATTATCCATCAGCGCGTGGAAGCGTGTGAACAGGCCGCGCTTCTCCCCGGCCTCGCCGCGGTAGAGGGCGATGCCCTCGACATTCTCGCGGAAGCGCATCAGCGCGAAGCGGAAATCCGCCTCCACCCGCTCCTGGTGGAAGTTAAGCCGAATCAAGGGCTTGCCGATGGCATGCGCCAGCAGCGTGCCGAGCACCGCATAGAGCAGCGCCACCCAGACCATGTAGCCCGGGATCTCGATGCCAAGGAGGGCGAGCGGGCCCGAGAGCGCCCAGAGCACGAGGATGAAACTGAACAGCGTCACCACCGAGCGCATCAACCCGAGGCCGAGGGTGAGGGTGGAATCGACGAAGAGGCGCAGATCCTCCGCCACCCGCTGGTCAGGGTTGTCCGTCCCCGGATCGGTCAGCGCCACGCGGTAATAGGCGCGGTCGGCCAGCCAGCGGTCCAGCAGCTCCCGCGTCATCCAGGCGCGCCAGCGGATCTGCAGCGCCTGGCGGAGATAGAGGGCATAGACCGCGATCAGGATATAGACCACGGCGATGAGAATGAAGCCCGGCATCGGGCCGCTCTCGGTCTGCCGCCACCAGAGGAGCAGGGCCCAGAAGGCCGCGGCGTCCTTGTCCTGCAGGCTGTTGAAGAACTCCCGGTTCCAATAGCTGAGCAGGACGTTCATCCCAACCAGGGCAAGGTTCAGGACGATGACGACGCCGAGCAGCAGCCAGGCGCGCCCGCGCTCCTCGCTGCGCCAATAGGGGGCGGCGAGCGCCCAGGCATCGGAAAGGAAAGTGCCGAGGCGGCGCATGCGGCGGTCCCCAGGAAACGGCGGTGGGGCCGCTAGAGCATGCTGCGTTCGCGTGCGCTCACGCAGCATGCTCCAGGCCGTTGTTCTGCGAGCATCTTCACGCGTTCAGATGATCCCATCTGAACGCGATCTGCTCTAGCATGGCGGAGCTGGAATGGAAACGGGACGCGGGGCGCAAGGCGCGGCGCCGAATGGCCCGCCGCGGCGCCTTGCCCACGAAGCCCATGGCGGCCTTCGGCGCCGGCGTCCCGGGCGGCAGGGCCCGACCCGCTCGCCCGGGGGGAAGCGGGCCGGGCCCGCAGGGGCCGGGGGCAGCTCGCCCCGCGGCCCCTGCGAGTGGCGTGCGAGGCGGGCGCGGCCTTGCCGCGGCGCCCGCCTCGGGCCTCAGGCGGCCGAGGCGTCGATCCAGCCCACGCAGCCATCCGGCCGCCGGTACACCACATTCAGCGCGCCGGAGGCGCTGTTGCGGAACATCATCACCCCCTGCTCGGTGTGATCCAGCTGCATCGCCGCCTCGCCCACCGTCATCTGGGCGAGCTCGGTCGGCCGCTCGGCGACGATCGGCGGATGCGCGCCATTGGCGCCATCGGCCAGGGCGCCATCCTCCACGCCATCGGGCACGCCATCGGGCGCCTCCTCGCCCTCGCTATCCGGCCGCAGCACGGCCGCCACCGCCGCATCGCGCTCCTCGGCGAAGCTGCGCGCATGCTCGTTCACCCGGCGGCGATAGCGGCGCAGCCGCTTCGCGACATGGTTCGCCGCCACCTCGAAGGCGCGATGGGCATCGGTCCCTTCGCCCTCCCCGCGCATGAACAGGTTGCGGCCGGCCTTCAGGTTGATGTCGCATGCGAAGAACGCGGCCAACTTGCCCTTGGCGTCGCGGCGGAAGGTGACGTTGGCCTCCAGCGCGTGGTCGAAATATTTCCGGGCGATGCTCTCAAGCCCTTCACGGACACGCTGCTGCAGCGCTTCGCCGGTCTCGACCTGCTTGCCTGCGACGGTGATGTGCATATGGGCTTCGCTCCTTTCCCTGTTGTCGGGAAAGACCGGCCCGGCAATGCGGCGGCCCGGCTTGCACCCCAGGATCTTGCTACCCAGGGTAGCAGCGCGCGGACGAGCCGCAGAGATCACGCCTGGCGGCATGCCCGCCTCCGCGGACGGAATCGGGCAGCGCCCGGGCGGGATCAGGCCGGGACGGCCTTCTCCCGTTTGCGCTGCACGGAGGATGGGATGCGCAGCGCATCCCGGTATTTGGCCACGGTTCGGCGGGCGATGTCCACGCCTTCCTGTCGCAACCGATCCACGATCGCATCATCCGAGAGGACCGCCTCCGGGTCCTCGGCATCGATCATGGCGCGGATGCGGTGACGCACCGCCTCGGCGCTGTGTGCCTCGCCGCCCAGGGTCCCGGCGATGGCGGTGGTGAAGAAGTATTTGAGCTCGAAGGTCCCGCGCGGGGTCGCGATGTATTTGTTGGCGGTGACGCGGGAGACGGTGCTCTCGTGCATCTCGACCTGCTCCGCCACGTCGCGGAGGATGAGCGGGCGCAGATGCTCGACCCCGTGCCGGAAGAAGCCATCCTGGCGACGGACGATTTCCTGCGCCACCTTGATGATGGTGGTGGCGCGCTGCTCCAGGCTCTTCAGCAACCAATTGGCGCTCTGCAGCTTCTCGGCGAGGAAGGCCTTGTCCTCCCGGTTCCGGGCGCCGACCTGACAGCGCGCATGGAAGCCGCGATTGACCAGGACGCGCGGCAGGGTCTCCGGATTGAGCTCGAGGATCCAGGCGCCGCTTTCCGCGAAATCCGGGGCGCGGCGCATCAGCACGTCCGGCACCACGGCGGGGGCGGGGGCAGCGTCGAAGCTCGCGCCCGGCTTCGGGTCCAGCCGCTTCAGCTCGGCGATCATCTCCGCCAGATCCTCGGCATCCACGCCGCAGACCTGCATCAAGGCCAGCCGGTCCCGCCGCGCCAGCAGGTCCAGATGGTCGAGCAGCGCCTGCATCGCGGGGTCCAGTCGGTGCCGCTCGGCGAGCTGGACGGCGAGGCATTCCCGGAGGTCGCGGCAGAACATGCCGGTCGGGTCGAAGCGCTGCATCCGGGCGCGGATGGCGGAGACCCGCTCCACCTCGCAGCCCAGGGCCTGGGCCAGTGCCTCATCCGCCACCGCCAGCCGCCCGGCCGGGTCCACCAGGGCGACGAGCTGCGCCGCGATCAGCCGGTCCCGCGGGTCCCGGAAGGTCAGCCGCACCTGCTCGCCGAGATGCTCCCGCAGCGTCCTGCCGCCGCCGGCCAGGTCCTCGACGCCGGAGAGGTCGTCGGCGAAATCGGCGCGGCCGCCGCGGCCATAGGGGCTTTCATAGCCGCCGCTGTCATAGACATTGTCCCACTCGGCATCGAGCGGGCCGGCAGAGGGCTCCGGCAGCGCGTCGGAGGTCGCGGCGGCGTGGCTGTCCGGCGCTTCCGGCTGGGCCGGCAGCGGGTCCACCCGATGGCCGGCATCGGGGCCGGGCAGGGGCCGCTCGTCGCGCTCCAGCAGCGGGTTGCGCTCCAGCTCCTCCTCGACGAAGGCGGTGACCTCGAGGTTGCTCGACTGCAGCAGCTTGATGGCTTGCCGCAGCTGCGGCGTCATCACCAGCGACTGCGACTGCCGCAGGTCGAGGCGCGGTGCGAGGCTCATGCCGCGCCCCTCCGGGCCCGAAGGCAGGCGCAGGGGCGGCCCGCCTGAAGGCGGCAGGGCTGGGATATGTCGCCGGCGCCGTGGTGCATCGCGCTACAGGCTGAACCTCTCGCCCAGATAGACGCGCCGCACCCCCTCATGCGCCACGATGTCCTGCGGCGCGCCTTCCATCAGCACCTTGCCCTCGTGCAGGATGTAGGCACGGTCGATGATCTCGAGCGTCTCCCGCACATTGTGGTCGGTGATCAGCACGCCGATGCCGCGGTCCTTCAGATGCTTCACCAGGTCGCGGATCTCGCCCACCGCGATCGGGTCGATGCCCGCCAGAGGTTCGTCGAGAAGGATGTAGGAAGGGTGAGTGGCGAGCGCCCGGGCGATCTCGCAGCGCCGCCGCTCGCCGCCCGAGAGGGCGAGGGAGGGGGCGCGGCGGAGATGGGCGATGCCGAATTCGGCCAGCAGCGCATCCAGCATCTGCTCCCGCCTATCGCGCAGCGGCTCCACCACCTCGAGCGCCGCGAGGATGTTGTCCTCTACGGACAGGCCGCGGAAGATCGAGGCCTCCTGCGGCAGGTAGCCGAGGCCGAGCCGGGCGCGGCGGTACATCGGCAGCATGGTCACGTCATGCCCGTCCATGACGACGGTGCCCTCATCCGGCTGCACCAGGCCGGTGATCATGTAGAAGGTGGTGGTCTTGCCGGCGCCGTTCGGGCCGAGCAGCCCGACCGCCTCCCCCCGCTTCAGGCTGATCGAGACGTTCCTGACCACCGGCCGCTTCTTGTAGCGCTTGCCGAGGCCGGTCGCGACCAGCCCGCCCTCCCCGGGCAGGGCGCGCAGCGGCGCGCTCCGCGGCATGGGCTGGTCCATCATGGCCGGCGCTCCCCCCCGGGCTGCGGTTGCGACTGGGACCGGGGCCGGGTCTCGCCCGGCTCCGCGACGCCTTGCTCGCTGTTCGGCACCACCAGGCCCTGCACCCTCGCGCCGGGGGCGGAGACCAGCCGGGCCACGCCCGTCCTCATGTTCACGATGGCTTCCCGCCCATTCAGCTGGTTCTCGCCGCGGGTGATGCGCACCTGGCCGAGCAGCCGCGCCATGCCGGTGGCGGCGGAATAGACGCCGCGGTCGCCGCGCACCACCTCGGTCGGGGTGCGGATCTCGACATTGCCGAAGGCCTCCACCCGGTCCAGCCGGCCGGAGCCCGGCACCTCCCGCTCGCCCGGCGCCGCGACCGGGCGCGGGGCAGGGGGGCTGCCGGGCGCGTCGAGGAAATAGGCGACCAGGGTATCGGCCGTGATGCGGCGATCCTCCACCGTGTCCACCACCACGGCATTGCCGCGGGCCACGGCCATCCTGCGTTGGGACCAGTATTCCAGGCTGTCCCGCGCGGTGATGCGCTGCTGCGGCGTGTCGAGGCCGAGGTCGCGCCCGGTCAGCACCAGCACCGCCTGGTCGATATCGTAGACAGCGCGGTCGCCGCGGGCGGTATCGGTCGGGGTGGCGATGCGGACGCGGCCCTCCGCCTCCAGCCGCCAGATCTCGCTGGCGCCGCCGGTGGTGCCTTCCGCCCCCGGCGGGCGGGTGGCGGCCGGGGTCGTGCCGGCGGACGGCGCGCCGGGCTGGGCCGCACGGGCCTGGTCGCCGCCGCGCGGGCGGTAGCGCGCCAGCAGCCGGTCGCTGGTGACGACCACGTTGCCGCGGGCGGCGCGGGCATTGCCGCGGGCGATGACCACCTGCTCCGCCTGGCGCCATTCGATGCCGTCGCTGGCGGTGACGTCGATCGGGCCACCCTGGCTGAGGTCGATCCCCTGGGCGAAGGCCGGGCCGCCTGGCAAGGGGCTGCCCAGCAGGGAAGCGGTCAGCAGGGCGGCGCGCAGGCCGGGCCGGGTCATTCGCCGCCCTCCAGCACCGCATGGGATTGGCCGGTGAAGAGGATGACGGCGCCGCGCTCGGTCAGGCGGAACCCCTCCGCCGTCAGCGTGCCGAAGCCGCCCTGGGCCGCCACCGGGCTGTCGCCGCTGGCGCTGCCGGCCTCGATCTCGACCGCGGCGGTCTCGGTGACGAGTTGGGTGCCGTCGTCATGGTTGATGGTCACCTCGCCGGCGAGGTCGAGATGCTGCGCCGGGCGGTCGAACCGGCCGCGCCGGGCGCTGAGATGCACCCAGGCGCCATCGGTCAGGGTGATGTCGGCGCGCGGCGCGTCCAATTCCAGGATCTCGGCGCTGCCCGGCTGCTGGCCGACCAGGGCGGTGACGGTGAAGGGGCGGTTCTGGTCGTCGATGCCTTGGTAGCGCGGATTGACCACACGCAGCGCCTCCGCCCGCGGCTGCACGGTGCGGCGGAAGGAGACGCGGGAGCGGTCCTCATTGCCCTCGAGCTCCGGCCAGAAGGCGACGGCGGCGAGCAGCAGCAGCGCGAGCGCCGGCAGCAGCCGCTTGGTCCAGCGCACGAGGAAGCGGCGGCGGGCGAGCTGGCCGGAGGTCGGCGCCCGGCGCTGCCGCGAGGGGGCGAGGAGGTGGCGGCCCGGCAGCACCATGCTACGGCCGGCCGGGCCCGGGCCCGGGCGCGGCCCGGTCTGGTGCGGGATCACCGCATCCCCCTCGGGGCTGGGGCCGCGCTGCGGCCGGGGCGCCGGGCCGGGGCCTGGCGCCGCGATCGGGCCGGGCCGGGAAGGGTCTGCGAAGCGATCACGCCCGATGTATGGGGCGCGCCGGTTCACCGGTCAACGTTCCTCTGGTGCGCGGGACAAAAATCATGCCAAAGCCGCGGCAGAGGCCGCGGGCTCGCCTCAATGGGCGAAGATGTCGGGGTCCTCATAGCCCAGCAGGTCGAGGGCGCCGCGGGTGGGCAGGAAGCCGAAGCAGGCCTCCGCCAATTCCAGCCGGCCTTCACGCCGCAGCAGCGCCTCCAGCTTCGCCCAGAGCGCATGCAGGTGGAGCACGTCCGAGGCGGCATAGGCCAGCTGCTCCGCGGTCAGCTCCGGCGCGCCCCAGTCGCTGCTCTGCTGCTGCTTGGAGATCTCCACCCCCAGCAGCTCCTTGCAGAGATCCTTCAGCCCGTGCCGGTCGGTGAAGGTGCGAACCAGCTTGGCCGCGACCTTGGTGCAGATCACCGGCCGGACGGTGATGCCGAGATGGAGCTGCAGCACGGCGCAATCGAAGCGGGCGAAGTGGAAGAGCTTGGCGGTGGCCGGGTCGGTCAGCAGCCGCTTGAGGTTCGGGCAATCCGCGCCGCGGCCGCCGAGGGCGGGCGGGATGATCTGCACCAGATGCGCATTGCCATCCCCCGCCGAGAGCTGCACCAGGCAGAGCCGGTCGCGATGCGGGTTGAGGCCCATGGTCTCGGTGTCCACGGCCACCACCGGGCCCAGGTCGAGATCCTCGGGCAGGTCGTGCCGGTGCAGGCGAATCACGGCGGGGCTCCTGGTGCGGGACGCGGGGGCGAAGAGGGTGACCGCCATGGCGAGGCTCCGGCAGGGGAACGTGGCGGTCCGGCGCATCTACCGGCCGGGCCGGCAGCGTGCAAGCCTGGCCTCTGCGCGGCCCCGACGAACTTCCAGCGGATTTCGGACTTTGGAACAGGACCACGGCCCGGGGACCAACCCTGCCGCCTCCGCACCATCCCCGCTACGATGACTAGTTTGAGGGAGATGGTGCCCAGGAAAGGACTCGAACCTTCACGACCTTGCGGTCACTGGCACCTGAAGCCAGCGCGTCTACCAATTCCACCACCTGGGCGTTCACTGCGCCGGAGCGCCGTGGACGGGGGGCGAAATAGAGGCGCGGCGGCCCGGCGTCAAGCACCCTCCTTGGCGGTTTCGCGGCCCCGCCATATGGTCCGCGCCGCCTGGAGAACGGAGAGTCCCTCGGTCATGCGCGGAAGCACGGTTCGGAAGATCGCCACGGTATTCGGAGGCTCCGGCTTCATCGGGCGCTACTTGGTGAAACGGCTCGCCGAGCGGGATTACGTGGTGCGCGTCGCGGTGCGGGACCCGGCCGGGGCCCGCTTCCTGCAGACCCAGGGGCGGGTGGGGCAGATCGTCCCGCTGGCCGCCAGCCTGGGCGAGGCCCCGGCGGTGGCGCGGGCGGTGGCCGGGGCCGATCTGGTGGTGAACCTGGTCGGCATCCTGGCGGAGAAGAAGGCCGGGGATTTCGACCGGATCCACGCCGCCGGCGCCCGCACCGTGGCGGAAGCCGCGGCGGCGGCGGGGGTGGAGCGGCTGGTGCATGTCTCGGCGCTGGGCGCCGACCCGGCCAGCCCCTCCGCCTATGGCCGCAGCAAGGCGGCGGGGGAGGCGGCGGTGCGCGCGGCCTTCCCGGGTGCGACCATCCTGCGCCCCTCCATCGTCTTCGGGCCGGAGGACCAGTTCTTCAACCGCTTCGCCGCGCTGGGGCGGATGCTGCCCTGCGTCATGCCCGTGATCGCCGGGGGCACGCGCTTCCAGCCGGTCTATGTCGGGGATGTCGCGGATGCCGTTGTGGCGGCGGCGGAGCGGCCGGAGGCGGCGGGCCAGACCTATGAGCTGGGCGGGCCCCGCGTGATGACCATGCGGGAGGTGCTCGCCTATGTGCTGGAGGCAACGGGCCATCGCCGCCGGCTGGTGGAACTGCCGGAGGCGCTGGTGAAGCTGCAGGTGGCGCTTGGCCGGCTGCTGCCCAACCCGCCGCTGACTGAGGACCAGCTCCGCATGCTGCAGCGGGACAATGTGGTGGCGGAGGGGGCGCCGGGCTTTGCTGCGCTGGGCCTGCACCCGAAGGCGGTGGAGGCGGTGGTGCCGGGCTATCTGGCGCGCTTCCGCCCCGGCGGTGGCCGCCGGCCGGCCTTCGCAGGCAGCTAGGTCCGAATCGGTCGTTTATCTCCAGCTTGGCTGGCGGAGATGATCCGTTGGCGAGCCCGTTGCTGGAAGTAAGGACAGAATTTCTGTCCTAACGACCAAAAATCACTGGCGCTCCGCCGCGCGGGCTCGTAAAGCTGCGGCGTACCTGCCGGCAAAGCCCGGGGGATGTCGCCTGGCCTCGTTTCGGCTGCGGCGCGCCCCGGTCTCACCCCCATGCCGGCTGCCTCGAGGGACCCGTCATGGCCGAGCGCATGCTGCAATTCGTCCGCCTCCAGCAGGCCCAGCCGGAGAAACGCGACATCGCGGCACGGCGTTCGGATTTCGGCGAGATCTACCGTGAATTCGCCGCCGAGGCGGCCAGCCAGCAGGCCAGCCGCTGCAGCCAGTGCGGCGTGCCCTTCTGCTCCGTGCATTGCCCGCTGAACAACAACATCCCGGACTGGCTGAAGCTGACCGCCGAAGGCCGGCTGGAGGAGGCCTATGAGGTCTCCGCCGCGACCAACACCTTCCCCGAGATCTGCGGCCGCATCTGCCCGCAGGACCGGCTCTGCGAGGGCAATTGCGTCATCGAGAAGGGGTTCGAGAGCGTCACCATCGGCGCGGTCGAGAAATACATCACCGACACCGCCTGGGAGCGCGGCTGGGTGGCGCCGCCGACGCCGCGGGCCGAGCTGCCGCAGTCCGTCGGCATCATCGGCGCCGGACCGGCCGGGCTGGCGGCGGCGGAGCGGCTCCGGCTGCGCGGCTATCAGGTGCATGTCTATGACCGCTACGACCGCGTCGGCGGGCTGATGATCTACGGCATCCCCAACTTCAAGCTGGAGAAGGAGGTGGTGCTGCGCCGCTGGCAGCAATTCGAGGCAGCGGGCATCCAGTTCCACCTGAACCTCGCCATCGGCCAGGACGTGTCGCTGGCCGAGCTGCGGGCGCGGCACGACGCCGTCTTCATCGCGACGGGCGTGTACAAGGCGCGCGACATCGACTGCGTCGGCAGCGGGCTCGGGGGCATCGTCCCGGCGCTCGACTACCTCACCGCCTCCAACCGCGACAATCTGGGCGACACCGTCGAGGCCTTCGCCTCCGGCGCGCTGAATGCCAAGGGCAAGCGGGTGGTGGTGGTGGGCGGCGGCGACACCGCCATGGATTGCGTCCGCACCGCGGTGCGGCAGGGCGCGGCCTCCGTCACCTGCCTCTACCGGCGGGACAAGGCGAACATGCCGGGCTCGATGCGCGAGGTGAAGAATGCCGAGGAGGAGGGCGTGGAGTTCACCTGGCTCGCCGCGCCGGAGGCCTTCCTCGGGGATGACAAGGTGACCGGGGTGCGGGCGGTGCGCATGCATCTCGGCCTGCCGGATGCGACGGGGCGGCAGCAGGTGGCGCCGATCGCGGGCTCCGCCTTCACCATCCCCTGCGACCTCGCCATCAAGGCGCTGGGCTTCGATCCGGAGGACCTGCCTACCGCCTTCAACGAGCCGGGCCTGCCGGTGACGCGCTGGGGCACGCTGAAGGTGCACCACCGCACCATGATGACCGAGCTGCCCGGCGTCTTTGCCGGCGGCGACATCGTGCGGGGCGCGAGCCTCGTGGTCTGGGCGATCCGCGACGGCCGCGACGCGGCGGAGCAGATCGATGCCTATGTGAAGGCGAAGGCGCAGCAGGCGCTGGCGGCGGAGTGAGAGCCATGGAAAACGGGCAGCAATTCGTGGATGCCTTCCGCGCCAACACCACGGCGCTGGCCGATGCGCATCTCGACCTCACCGAACACGATGCCTGCGGCGTCGGCCTCGTCGCCGCGCTGGATGGCAAGCCGCGGCGGGAGGTGGTGCAGGCCGGCATCGACGCGCTGAAGGCGGTGTGGCACCGCGGCGCCGTGGATGCCGACGGCAAGACCGGCGACGGTGCCGGCATCCATATCGAGATCCCGCAGGATTTCTTTGCCGAGGTGGTGCAGCGCGGCGGCGACCGGCTGCGGCCCGGCCGCATCGCCGTCGGCATGGTCTTCCTGCCGAAGACCGATCTCGGCGCGCAGGAGCGCTGCCGGCAGATCGTCGAGACCGAGATCCTCGCCGCCGGCTACGCCATCTACTCCTGGCGCCAGGTGCCGATCAACGTGGAGTGCATCGGCGAGAAGGCGAACGCGACCCGGCCCGAGATCGAGCAGATCCTGATCTACGATCCGGAGCAGCGCGATACCGCGCTCTATGAGCGGGACCTCTACGTCATCCGCCGGCGGATCGAGCGCCAGGCCATCGCCTCGCAGATCCCGGAGCTCTATCTCTGCTCGCTCTCCTGCCGCTCGCTCATCTACAAGGGCATGTTCCTGGCGGAGCATCTGACGGAGTTCTATCCGGACCTGCTGGATGAGCGCTTCGTCAGCCGCTTCGCGATCTACCATCAGCGCTACTCCACCAACACCTTCCCCACCTGGCGGCTGGCGCAGCCCTTCCGGATGCTCGCCCATAACGGCGAGATCAACACCGTCCATGGCAATGCCAATTGGATGAAGTCGCACGAGACGCGGCTCGCCCATCCGCTGCTCGATTCCTATCTCGAGGAGATCAAGCCGGTGGTGCAGGCCGGCGGCTCGGACACCGCAACGCTCGACAACGTCTTCGAGCTGCTGGTGCGCGGCGGCCGCGACGCGCCCATGGCCAAGGCGATGCTGATCCCGGAGAGCATCGGCAACAACGCCACCATGCCGGAGGCGCATCGCGACCTCTTCCTCTACTGCAACGCCGTGATGGAACCCTGGGACGGCCCGGCGGCCATCGCCGCGACCGATGGACGCTGGGCCATCGCCGGCCTCGACCGCAATGGGCTGCGCCCGCTGCGCTACACCGTCACCGCCGACAGGCTGCTCATCGTCGGCTCCGAGACCGGCATGGTGAAGCTGCCGGAGGACCGGATCGTGGCCAAGGGCCGGGTCGGGCCGGGCCAGTGCATCGGTGTCGATCTCGATGAGGCGCAATTCTTCGGCGATGCCGCGCTGAAGGACATGCTCGCGGCCCGCAAGCCCTTCGGCCAGTGGACCGAGCGCACCACCCGCATCGACGGCATCGTCAGGGCGGATGGGCATGAGCCGGAGCTGTTCCGCGGCGAGGAGCTGCGGCGCCGCCAGCTGGCCGTCGGCTACACACTGGAGGAGCTGGAGACCATCCTGCACCCGATGGTGGAGGAGGCGCAGGAGGCCGTGGGCAGCATGGGCGACGACACGCCCATTGCCGTGCTCTCCGGCCAGTATCGCGGCCTGCACCATTATTTCCGCCAGACCTTCAGCCAGGTGACCAACCCGCCCATCGACAGCCTGCGCGAGACGCGGGTGATGACGCTGAAGACCCGGCTCGGCAATCTCGGGAACATCCTCGACGAGGACCCGACGCAGTGCGACATGCTCATGCTGGACAGCCCGGTGCTGTCCAATGCCGAGTTCGCCGCCATGCGCCAGTACATGGGCGCCAATGCCTGCGAGGTGGATTGCACCTTCGCGGTGGCCGAAGGCGAGGCCGGGCTGCGCCGCGCCATCGACCGCATCCGGCGGGAGGCGGAGGAGGGCGTGCGCAGCGGCTGCGCCCATGTCATCCTGACCGATGAGCATCAGGGCGCGGAGCGGGCGCCAATCCCGATGATCCTCGCCGTGGGCGGCGTGCACACGCACCTGGTGAAGACCTCGCTGCGCACCTTCACCAGCCTCAATGTCCGGGTCGCGGAATGCGTGGATGTGCACTACTTCGCCGTGCTGATCGGCGCCGGCGCCACCACGGTGAACGCCTATCTGGCGCAGGAGAGCATCGCCGACCGGCATCGCCGCGGGCTGTTCGGCGAGGTGAAGCTGAAGGACTGCGTCGCCCGCTACAAGAAGGCGGTGGACAAGGGGCTGCTGAAGGTGATGTCGAAGCTCGGCATCTCCGTCCTCTCCTCCTATCGCGGCGGCATGAATTTCGAGGCCATCGGCCTCTCCCGCGCCCTGGTGAACGAGTTCTTCCCCGGCACGCCCAGCCGTATCTCCGGCATCGGCCTGTCCGGCATCGCGCGGCGCGTGCTGGCGCTGCACCGCACCGCCTGGGATGCGGATGTCGTGACCCTGCCGGTCGGCGGCCTCTACAAGTTGCGCAAGCGCGGCGAGAACCACGCCTTCGACGGCAGCCTGATCCACACCCTGCAGCGGGCGGTGGAGACGGAGAGCTACGCCATCTTCAAGCGCTACTCGGAAGCGGTGCGGAAGCTGCCGCCCGTCGCGCTGCGCGACCTGCTGGATTTCCGCAGCGAGGGCCGCGTGGCGGTGCCGCTCGAGGAGGTGGAGAGCATCACCGAGATCCGCAAGCGCCTGCTGGCGCCCGGCATCTCCCTCGGCGCGTTGAGCCCCGAGGCGCATGAGACGCTCTCCATTGCGATGAACCGCATCGGCGCCCGCTCCGACAGCGGTGAGGGCGGCGAGGACCCCGCCCGCGCCCGGCCGCGCGCCAATGGCGACAACGCCAACAGCGCCGTCAAGCAGATCGCCTCCGGCCGGTTCGGCGTGACCGCCGAATATCTGAACAATTGCAAGGAGATCGAGATCAAGGTCGCGCAGGGCGCCAAGCCCGGTGAGGGCGGCCAGCTTCCGGGCTTCAAGGTGACGGGGCTGATCGCGCGGCTGCGGCATTCGACGCCGGGGGTGACGCTGATCTCCCCGCCGCCGCACCACGACATCTACTCGATCGAGGATCTGGCGCAGCTCATCTACGACCTGAAGCAGATCAACCCGGACGCCTCGGTCTGCGTGAAGCTGGTCTCGCGCAGCGGCATCGGCACCATCGCGGCCGGCGTTGCCAAGGCGAAGGCGGATGCCATCCTGGTGTCCGGCCATTCCGGCGGCACCGGCGCCTCGCCGGTCTCCTCCATCAAATATGCCGGCCTGCCCTGGGAGATGGGTCTCTCGGAGACGCACCAGGTGCTGCAGCTCAACCGGCTGCGCCACCGGGTGAAGCTGCGCACGGATGGCGGCCTCAAGACCGGCCGCGACGTCGTCATCGCCGCCATGCTGGGCGCCGAGGAATTCGGCATCGGCACAGCCTCGCTCGTCGCCATGGGCTGCATCATGGTGCGGCAGTGCCACAGCAACACCTGCCCGGTCGGGGTCTGCACCCAGGACGAGACCCTGCGGCAGAAATTCACCGGCTCGCCGGAGAAGGTCATCAACCTGTTCAGCTTCGTGGCAGAGGAGGTGCGGGAGATCCTCGCCGCCCTCGGCTTCCGCAAGCTGACGGACGTGATCGGCCGCACCGACCTGCTGAAGCAGGTCAGCCGCGGCTCGGAGGATCTCGACGACCTCGACCTGAACCCGCTGCTGGTGAAGGCGGATGCGGGGCCGCACGCGGCCTACTGCACGCTGGAAGGCCGCAACGAGGTGCCGGAGACGCTGGACGCGGACATGATCCGCGACGCCCAGCCCCTGTTCGACCGCGGCGAGAAGATGCAGCTCGCCTACAACATCCGGAACACCCACCGGGCGATCGGCACCAAGATCAGCAGCCGCATCGTCCGGAAGTTCGGGATGGCCGGGCTGCAGCCGGGGCATCTCACGGTCCGGCTGCGCGGCACGGCGGGCCAGTCCCTCGGCGCCTTCGCGGTGCGGGGCCTCAAGCTCGAGGTTTTCGGCGACGCCAATGACTATGTGGGGAAGGGGCTCTCCGGCGCCACCATCGTGGTCCGGCCAGGACCCTCCTCTTCCCTGGTCTGGAACGAGAACACCATCATCGGCAACACCGTCCTCTATGGCGCGACAGCGGGCGAGCTCTTCGCCGCCGGCCAGGCCGGGGAGCGCTTCGCGGTCCGCAACAGCGGCGCGACGGCGGTGGTGGAAGGCTGCGGCGCCAATGGCTGCGAGTACATGACCGGCGGCACGGTCGTGATCCTCGGGCCGGTGGGCGACAATTTCGGCGCCGGCTTCACCGGCGGCATGGCCTTCCTCTACGACGCGGACGAGACCTTCGAGAAGCGGCTGAACCCGGAGACACTCCTCTGGTCCCGTCTGGCCTCGGCGCATTGGGAAGGGGTGCTGAAGGCGCTGGTGCAGCGCCATGCGGCGGAGACCGGCTCCCGCCTCGCCGCGCGGCTGCTGAATGACTGGCAGGCGGAGCGCGGCCGCTTCTGGCATGTGGTGCCGAAGGAATACGCCAAGTACCTGCCGCAGCCGATGCAGGACGCCGCGGCGGTGGCGGCCGAATAGGTCCGGACGGCCGGCGGGGGCGAGATTTCCCCGCCGGCCGCGTGTCCCCTGCTTTTCCGCTGCCCGTCAGGGTGGCATAAGCCGGCCTGTGCGTATCCTTCATCACCTGCCGCTCTCGCCCTTCTGCCGCAAGGTCCGCCTGGCCATGGCGGAGAAGCGCATCCCCTTCGAGCTCAGGACCGAACGCGTCTGGGACCGCCGGCCGGAATTCCTGGACCTGAACCCGGCCTGCGCCGTGCCGGTGCTGGTGGAGGAGACCGGCCTCGCCATCTCGGACAGTTCCGCCATCTGCGAATACCTGGATGAGGCCTATCCCGACCTCAGCCTCTATGGCCGCACCCTGGCGGAGCGGGCGGAGGTGCGGCGGCTGGTCGCCTGGTTCGACGGCAAGTTCAACGCCGAGGTCACCCAGAACCTCTATTACGAGAAGCAGCTCAAGCGGCTGCTCGGCCGCGGCAACCCGGATTCCGGGGTGATCCGGGTGGGCTATGCCAATATGCGCCCGCACCTCGAATATCTCGGCTGGCTGGCGGAGACGCGGGCCTGGCTGGCCGGCAACCAGGTGAGCCTCGCCGATTTCGCCGCCGCGGCGCATCTCTCCACCCTGGACTATATGGGGGAGGTGGACTGGTCGCTGAACGACGCGGCGAAGGAGTGGTATGCGCGGCTGAAGTCCCGCCCTGCCTTCCGCCCGCTGCTGGCGGACCGCATCAGCGGCATGAGCCCGCCGGCGCATTACGCGGACCCGGATTTCTGAGGCTCCCCACGACGTCGCCGCGCGACGCCGCGGGGCCCCGGAGGCGCTGAGCGATCGGCGTGTCGCACGGCCTGCGACCGCAAAGCCGCGGCAGGGCAAGGGTCAGGGGCTGGAGCGTGATCGGTTGCGGCCGGATCGCTCAAGCCTTGAAGCACGCAATCAAATAATGGGCTGGAGTGGAGGGGTGGGCGAGCGAAGCGTAACCGGTCACGCCCTGCTGCCTGCGTGCCGGCTCCTCGCCGGCCGTCGCAACAGCACGCCCATCAGCCCCGCCGCCAGCGCCAATTGCGCTGCCACCAGCAGGAAGGGCCAGTCCCAGCCCCCGCTCGCCCGCACCAGCGCGTAGAACCCCGCCGGCCCGGCGATGTAGCCGCAGAACACCAGCAGGGTGGAGCCGCTGGTGGCGTCCGAGATGTGCTCGGGCGGGGCCAGTCGGGCGATCTCCGCCATGACGATGCCGTTCCAGCTGGCGCAGAGCCCGCCATTCAGCACCGCCAGCAGCATCAGCCAGGGCATGCCGGCGTCGGCCGGCAGCAGCACCAGCGCCACCACGCAGAGTGCCGCGGCGTAGGCCTGCCACGCGAGGTTGCGCGCCGCCTGGCCGGTGCGGTCGGCCAGCCAGCCCAGCAGGATGCGGGCGAAGATGCCGGTGCCCTGCAGCACCGCGAAGACGCTGCCGGCGGCCACCAGCCCCAGCCCATGCGTCTCCACCAGCCAGGAGACGCAGAAGGTGAAGAGGCAGCCCTGCGTCACCGCGAAGGCAAGGCCCAGCAGGCTGAGCGGCAGCAGCATCCGGTCTGCCCGCAGCGCACGGAAGGGTGCCGCCAGGTTGCCGCGGCCGAACAGCGCGGCTGGGGAGACGGCGCGGCTCCGCTCCCGCTCCGCATCCAGCCGGGCGCGCACCGGCTGGATGGCGAGCAGCGCCACCGCCGCCACGGCAGCGGCCAGCAGCACCGCCGCCAGCCAGCCCCAGGCGGCCGCGACGGGCGCCGCCAGCAGCCCGGCGAGCGAGCCGCCCAGCGGCGCCCCCGCCTGCTTGACGGAGAAGATCAGCGTGCGGTGCCGCGGCGGCACGGTGGCGGCCAGGATGCGGCTGCCCGCCGGCGGCGTCGGCCCGTAGCCGATGCCGAGCAGCAGCGAAGCGGCCAGCAGCGCCAGCTTCGTGCCGAACCCCGTCAGCAGCAGCCCCGCCAGGGCGATGGAGGTGCCGATCTGCAGCGCCCGCACCGGCCCGAACCGTGCCAGGATCGCCCCGCCGAACAGCAGGAACAGCACCGTGCCCGCGGCGGTGACGGCGGTGAGGGGGCCGATGCTCTCCGGCGCCAGCCCAGCCTCCGCCGTCAGCAGCGGCGCGATCACCGGCAGGGTCTGGCACAGGCCGGACGCCACGGCCTGCATCAGCAGCGTGGCGGCGAGCGGCGCCACCCAGGCCGGCGTGGAAGGGGGCGGCATGGCGGGGGTGGGCGAGGCGTCGGCCATTGCCGTCACGGTAGCATTCCCGCTCTGCGCCGCAATCTTGCCAGCGCCGCCCACCGGGGCGAAAACCCGCCCCGACGTTCAAGGAGGGTGGCATGCCGCAGGGAAGCGGACCGGTCGGGTTCATCGGGCTGGGAATGATGGGGTTGCCCATGGCGCGCAGCCTGCTGCGCCAGGGGCGCAGCCTGGTGGTCTGCGACGCCGATCCGGTGGCACGCCAGGCGGTGGCGGAAGGCACGGCGCCCGGCGCCGTGGCCGTGGCGGAGACGCCCGCGGCGGTGGCGGATATCGCCGACATCATCGTGCTGATGCTGCCGGACAGCAATGTGGTCGCCGCGGTGATGGAAGGGCAGGGCGGGCTGCTGCCCGGCCTGCGTCCCGGACAGGTGGTGATCGACATGGGCTCCTCCCGCCCCGGGGAGACGCGGCGGCTGGCGGCGCTGGCCGCCTCGCGCGGCGCCGCGCTGCTCGACGCGCCGGTCTCCGGCAGCGTGGTGAAGGCGAGGGCCGGCACGCTGGCCATCATGATCGGCGGCGATGACGCGGCCTATGCCAAGGCGGAGCCCGTGCTGCGCGGCATGGGAGAGACGCTGATCCGCACCGGCGCGGTGGGCAGCGCGCACGCCATGAAGGCGCTGAACAACTATGTCTATGCCGCCGGCCTGCTGGCGACGGCCGAGGCGCTGCGCATGGCCGAGGCCTCGGGCCTCGACCTCGCCATCTTCGCCGACGTGCTGAACGCCTCCTCCGGTCGCAACGTGGCGACCGAGACCAAGGTGAAGCAGGAGATCCTGCCCGGCCGCTACCAGGGCGGCTTCCAGCTCGGCCTGATGCGGAAGGACCTGGAGACCGCCGGCAGCATCGCCGAGGAGACCGGGGTGCAGGCCGCGGCGCTCGCCCTCTGCCGCGGCCTCTGGAACGAGGCCGTCGCCGCGCTCGGGCCGAAGGCCGACAACACCGAAATCCACCGTTTCCTCGGAGATCGTCGCTGATGCTGACCCGTCGCGCGGCACTCGCCGCCCCGCTGATGCTGCCCGCCCTGGCCCGGGCCCCGGGCCAGGCCGCCGCCTGGCCGGACCGGCCGATCCGCCTGGTCGTCGCCTTCCCCGCCGGCAGCGTGACGGACACGCTGATGCGCCACCTGTCGGAGCCGCTCTCGCGCGAGCTCG
>NZ_JAMZIK010000135.1 GCF_024178315.1 Siccirubricoccus soli
GGTCGTCGCCTTCCCCGCCGGCAGCGTGACGGACACGCTGATGCGCCACCTGTCGGAGCCGCTCTCGCGCGAGCTCGGCCAGCCGGTCATCATCGACAACCGCCCTGGCGGCAATGGCGTGGTGGGCACGGAAAGCGCCGCCCGCAGCCCGGCGGACGGCCATACCTGGTGCGTGCTGAGCGTGACCAACGGCGCGCTGAACACCTACACCGTGCCGCGCCTGCCCTATGACCCGCTGAAGGATTTCACCCCGATCGGCTATGTGGCGGAGACGGCCTACATCCTGGTGGTGCCGGCCAACTCCCCGGCGCGCGACGTGGCGGGGCTGCTGGCCCTGGCGAAGCAGCGGCCCGGGCAGCTCACCTTCAGCCACGGCAATTCCAGCGCGCTGATCGCCTCCGCCACCATGGCGCGGATGGCGGGCGTGGAGATGACGGCGGTGCCCTATCGCGGCGGGCCGGAGGCGCTGACCGATGTCATCGCCGGGCGGATCGACAGCACCTGGACGGACATCCCGGCCGGCGCGCCGCAGATCCGCGAGGGCAAGGTGCGGGCGCTCGCCGTCACCTCGCCGCAGCGCTTCTCCTTGCTGCCAGATGTGCCAGCGGCGGCGGAGACGCTGCCGGGCTACGGCTTCACCTTCTGGTTCGGCATGTCCGCCCCGGCCGGCACGCCGGCGCCGGTGGTGGCGAAGGCCAATGCGGCGATGAACAAGGTGCTGCGCCAGCCGGAATTCGCGGAGCGCGTGGCGCGGCTCGGCTATGTGCCGCGGCCCGAAGCGCCGGAATGGTTCACCACCTTCCTCGGCGGTCAGATCCGGGAGCTGACCGCCCGCGCCAAGGAGGCCGGAATCGAGCCGGGCTGACCGGCGCCGCACGCCATGCCGGCGTTGCCGGCCCACGGGGGCGCGCCGGCATGCCGTGAGCCTGGCGCGCCGTGCCCCGCCTGAGATGCCGGGAGGTTCCGGGCCGGGCAGGGCGGAAGGGGCTCGCCGCCCGATGCGGCGGCACCCCGTCCATCCAAACCTGGCGCAGCGCGCTCATGGTGCAACTCGCGTGTAAAGATTTCTGACACTGCCGCGGTGGGCGCGGCCCCTGTCGCACGCATGGGTTGCGTTGTGCCATGAAAGAAAAGGGCCGCTGCCGGGTGGCAGCGGCCGCTTATCGGCGGCGGGGAAGGGATCAGCGGCGGCGGCGGGTGACGCCGAGGCCGAGCAGCGCGGCGCCGAGCAGCACCAGGGAGGCCGGCTCCGGCACCGCCAGCGTCAGGTCGTCCAGCGTGATGAGCGCGGAGTCGATCCCGGCGATGGTGATGGTGGTGAAGGGCGTGTCGGACAGGAAGCCATGGAAGGCCAGGGTACCGTCGCCATTGGTCTGCACGGTCTGGGTTTCGCCGTTGATCGTGATCCGGATGACGCTGCCGGGGTCGAAGACGGTGGCGAACAGGGCGCTGAAGCCGAAGGTCTTGGGAACGCTGAGCGTCAGTTCCTCGTCGAACCAGCCGCTGTAGAGAACTGCGCCGGTGCCGAAGTTGAACATCGAGAGGGCGTCCTCGGCGACGTACTCCACGACGCTGGCCACCTGCCCCGCCGTGCCGTAGGCGATGCCGCCGACGGTGGTGCCGACGATGTCGGTCGGATTGTCCGCGGTGGTGATGCCGTCATAGGTCTGGCTCACGCCATTGTGGAAACCGGCCCCGGCAAGGGCGGCCTCATGGGCGATGCGGTTGTCATAGACGGTCACGGCCGCCTGCGAGACCTGCGGCGCGGCGCCTGCCATCATGGCGAGCGTGGCAAGAAGAACTCGACGCATAAGCGTATCTCCGAGGATACGCCGACGGTAGCAATGCTTGTGCCAGGCGCTTATGCGTTGGCTTTGCTAAGCAAATGCATTTATGATCGCGATTGTGTAAATTCCTCTGACGGCTTTCGCGCGACCCTCGCCCGTTGCGTCCGGCCGGCCGTACGTTATAAGATAACGACGATGCTGCCGTTCCAGGACCCTCTTGCCCTCGCCTCGGGCGCCGCCGCGCGGCTTGGCCTGGCGGCGGTGCTGCTCGCGCTGCTCTGGCTTGCCACTGCCTGGGCGCTGGCGGCATGAGCGGGCGGGGCCAGGGCGGAGCGGGCGTGGCGGTGCCGGAGATCCGCCTCGCCGACCTCACCTGTTCCTATCAGCGCCGCCCCGCGGTGCACCACCTGAACGGCCGCTTCGCGCCGGGCAGTCTCACCGCCGTGGTCGGGCCCAACGGCGCGGGGAAGAGCACCCTGCTGCGCACCTTGGCCGGGCTGCACCGGCCGGACCATGGCCGCATCGAGGGCGCCGCCGGCCGGGTGGCACTGCTGCCGCAGGCGACCGCGCTCGACCGTGCCTTCCCCATCACCTGCCTGGATGTGGTGATGTTCGGCCTCTGGGCCGACACGGGCGGCTTCCGCGCCATCGGCGCCGCCGGGCGGGCGAAGGCGCGCGAGGCGCTGGCCGCGATCGGGCTGGAGGGGTTCGAGGCGCGGCCGGTCGGCAGCCTCTCCGCCGGCCAGTTCCAGCGCCTGCTCTTCGCCCGGCTGCTGCTGCAGGATGCCCCGGTGATCCTGCTGGACGAGCCCTTCAACGCCCTGGATGCCCGCACCGCGGCGGAGCTGCTGGCCATGGTGCATCGCTGGCATGGCGAGGGCCGCACCGTCATCGCCGTGCTGCACGACCTGGACTTGGTGCGCCGCGACTTCCCCGAGACCCTGCTGCTGGCCCGCGACTGCCTGGGCTGGGGCCCGACCGCCGAGGTGCTGACCGCCGCCAACCGGCTGCGCGCCCGGATGATGACCGAGGCCTGGGATCCCGAGGCCGGCCCCTGCACCCGCCCGGACGCCGCCTGATCCTGCTCGACCCCTTTCTCGATTACGGCTTCCTGCGCCGCGCCTTGGTAGGCTGCCTCGCCCTCTCCCTGGCGGCGCCGCCGCTCGGCGTCTTCCTCGTGCTGCGGCGCATGTCGCTGACCGCCGATGTGCTGGCGCATGGCATCCTGCCCGGCGTCGCCGCAGGCTTCCTGGTGGCGGGGCTGTCCGTGCCGGCCATGGCGGCGGGCGGGCTGGTGGCGGGCCTCGCCGTCGCGGTCGGGGCGGGGGCGCTCTCCCGCGCCACCGGGGGGCGGGAGGACGCCTCGCTCGCCGCCCTCTACCTGGTGGCGCTGGCGGCGGGGGTGGCGCTGATCTCCTGGCGCGGCGGGGCGGTGGAGCTGACCAGCCTGCTCTTCGGCAGCGTCCTCGGCGTCGATGATTCAGCGCTGCTGCTGATGGCGGGCGCCGCCACCCTCACCCTGCCGGCGCTGGCCCTGGCCTGGCGGCCCCTGGTGCTGGAGTGCTTCGACCCCGGCTTCGCCCAGGCGGTGGGCGCGCGCGGGGCGGCCTGGCACCTTTTCTTCCTGGCGCTGGTGGTGCTGAACCTGCTGGCGGCCTTCCAGGCGCTCGGCACGCTGATGGCGGTGGGGCTGATGATGCTGCCGGCGATCGCCGCGCGGCATTGGGCGCGGCAGGTCGGCGGCATGGTCTATGCCGCGGTCGGGCTGGCCGTGCTGGCCTCATTCGGCGGGCTGCTGCTCTCCTTCCACGCCGACCTGCCGGCCGGCCCGGCCGTGGTGCTGGCGGCGGGAGGGCTCTGGGCGCTCTCCGTGCTGTTCGGGCCGGTGGAAGGGTTCATCGCCCGGCTGCGGCGGCGGCATCTGGAGGGGTAGCGCCGGCAGGCGCTCTCTGGCAGGGGGCTCTGCCCGTTGGCGGCAGTGCCGCCACCCCCCCCCCGCCGGGGAGGATACTCCTCCCCGGACCCGGTCCGGGTTTTCGATCCGTGAGTTGAACCTCTCCCGGACTCACACTGCGGTCCGGGGGTGATCACCCCCGGCAGGGGCGTGGGGGCAGAGCCACCACCCCGTCCTCAGTCCTTCGCCTTGGCTTCCCGGCGCCGTGCGTGCAGCACGAATTCGGTGTAGCCGTTCGGCTGCTCGCGCCCGGAGAAGATCAGTTCCCGCGCCGCGAGGAAGGCCGGGCCGTCGAAGCCGGGAGCCATCGGCGTATAGGCCGGATCCTCCGCATTCTGCTTGTCCACCACCGCCGCCATGCGGCGCAGCGTCTCCTCCACCTGCGCGTCCGTAGTGATGCCGTGGCGCAGCCAGTTGGCGATGTGCTGGGCCGAGATGCGCAAGGTCGCGCGGTCCTCCATCAGCCCGACATTGTTGATGTCCGGCACCTTGGAGCAGCCGACGCCCTGATCCACCCAGCGGACGACATAGCCCAGGATGCCCTGGGCATTGTTGTCCAGCTCCGCCTGCACATCGGCCGGCGACCAGTTGGTGTTGGCGGCGAGGGGAACGGTCAGGATCTCCTCCACCTTGGCGCGGCGGCCGCCCTGGGCGATCTCCTCCTGCCGCGCCGCGACATCCACCTGGTGGTAGTGCAGCGCATGCAGCGTGGCGGCGGTGGGGGAGGGGACCCAGGCGGTGTTCGCGCCGGCCTTGGGGTGCCCCACCTTCTGCTCCAGCATCGCCGCCATGGCGTCCGGCGCCGCCCACATGCCCTTGCCGATCTGTGCCCGGCCGCGCAGCCCGCAGAGCAGGCCGATATCGACGTTCCACTCCTCATAGGCCTTGATCCAGACCGTGCCGCGCATGTCGTTCTTGCGCAGCACCGCCCCGGCTTCCATGGAGGTATGGATCTCGTCGCCGGTGCGGTCGAGGAAGCCGGTATTGATGAAGGCCACCCGGTCCTTCGCCGCCCGGATGCATTCCTTGAGGTTCACCGTGGTGCGGCGCTCCTCATCCATGATGCCCATCTTCAGCGTGGCGCGCGGCAGGCCGAAGGCATCCTCCACGCGGGCGAAGAGCGTATCCGCCCAGGCCACTTCCTCCGGCCCGTGCATCTTCGGCTTCACGATATAGACGCTGCCGGCGCGGGAGTTGCGGCCTTTGCCGGGGCCCCGCAGATCGTGCAGCGCGATCGCCACGGTGCACATGGCGTCGAGGATCGTCTCCGGCGTCTCGGCACCCTTCAGCGTCACCGCATCGGTCATCATGTGGTGGCCGACATTGCGCACCAGCATGACGGAGCGGCCATGCAGCGTCACCGCGCCGCCGCCGGGCGTGAGGTAGGTGCGGTCCGCATTCAGCTTGCGGATCAGCGTCTTGCCGCCCTTCTCGAAGCTCGCCTCCAGCGTGCCCTTCATCAGGCCCAGCCAGTTGCGGTAGACCAGCACCTTGTCCTCGGCATCCACGGCCGCGACGCTGTCCTCGCAATCGACGATGGTGGTGACGGCCGCCTCCAGCACCAGATCGGCGATGCCGGCAGGGTCGTCCTTGCCGATCGGGTGGCCGCGATCGATCACCAGCTCGGCATGCAGCCCGTGATGGGTGAAGAGGATGGCGGAAGGCGACGCCGCCTCGCCCTGGTAGCCGACGCATTGGCCGGGCTGGGCCAGCCCCGCCACCTTGCCGTCCTGCAGCGTCACGGCCAGCGCGCCGGCGCTGATGGCGTAGGATGCCGCCTGGGCGTGGGAGACGCCGCCGGCCAGCGGCGCGATCTGGTCGAGCACGCCGCGGGCGTAGTCGATCACCTTCCTGCCGCGCACCGGGTTGTAGCCGCGGCCGCGCGTCGCGCCGTCATCCTCCGGGATCGCATCCGTGCCGTAGAGCGCGTCATACAGGCTGCCCCAGCGAGCATTGGCGGCGTTCAATGCGTAGCGGGCGTTGGAGACGGGGACGACGAGCTGCGGCCCGGCGATGCTGCCGAACTCCGCATCGACATTGGTGGTGCCGACCTGGAAGTCCGGCCCCTCGGGCACCAGGTAGCCGATCTCCTTCAGGAAGGCGGTATAGGCGCCGGCATCGATGGGCTTCGCCGGGTGCGCGCGGTGCCAGGCATCGATCTTCGCCTGCAACTCGTCGCGCTTCTTCAACAGCGCGGCATTCGCCGGGCCCAGCTCGCCCAGGATGGCGGCGTAGGAGGACCAGAAGCGCTCCGGCGTCACGCCGGTGCCGGGCAGCGCCTCGGTGTCGATGAAGTCGCGCAGCTCGCGCGCGACGCTCAGCCCCGCAACCTCGACCCGTTCCACCATGCGCGCGCCTCCTGGCTTGGCCCGGCCCATCCCGGCCGGACGGTGACTATCCTGGCCTGCGATCCGCCCCGGCCGGCCCGCCATAAGCAGGCCTGCCGGGCCGTGGACCGCCGGCTCGGCTACGGTTGGGCCGTAGCGGCCCGACACGGTCAGGCCGCCATCGGTCTAGTGGGATTCCGGGAGGTCCGGAAGGCCCCCGGCTTCGGCCCTCCGCCCCCCAGCGGAGGCTAGAGCCCCGCCTGCTCCAGCCGCAGGATCGCCCGCGCCGCCGCCTGGGCGCGCGGCACTAGGCTCGCGACCTCCAGATACTCCTCCGGGCTGTGCGCCTTGCCGCCGACCGGGCCGACGGCGCAGATGGTCGGCGCGCCCACTGCGGCGGTGAAGCCGGAATCGGCGCAGCCGCCGCTGAACTCCCCGGTGATGGCCAAGCCGCTCTCGCTTGCCGCGCCCCTGTACATCTCGAACAGCTTCGCCGCCGCCGGGCTCTGGGTCAGCGGCAGGAATTCGCCGCGGATGGTGAGCTTCGCCTTGGTCCCCGGCACGAAGCTCTTGGCGATGATGGCCTCGATCTTGGTCATCACCTCGTCGCGGTCGGCGGGCTCGACATAGCGCAGGTCGATCTGCCCCTGCGCCCAGGGCGCCACCGTGTTCACGCTCTGCCCGCCGGAGACCAGCCCGACATTCAGGGTGATGCCGCGCTGGAGATCGGTCAGCGCATGGATCGCCTGGATCTTCCGCGCCAGCTCCTCGATGGCGCTGATGCCGGCCTCGAAATTGCCGCCGGAATGCGCCGCCTTGCCCTCGATCTCGAAGATGGAGAAGACGCCGCCCTTGCGTCCGGTGACGACGCCGCCATTCGGCCGGCCCGGCTCGCTGTTGAACACCACCCGCGCCTCGCGGGCCGCCGCCTCGATCACCTCGCGGCCCTCCGGGCTGCCGATCTCCTCATCGCCGGTGAAGAGGCCGAGCAGCGGCCCGGGCGCGCCACCGAATTTCTTGAAGGCGGCCAGGACGAACATGTTCATCACCAGTCCGGCCTTCATGTCGGCGACGCCGGGGCCATAGGCGATGCCGTCCTTGACGGTGAAGGGCCGGCGGGTCGGCTCGCCCTTCGGGAAGACGGTGTCGCGGTGGCCCATCAGCACGATGTGCTGCTGCTGGTTGCCGCTGGCCAGCGCGTTGTCGCCCTCGACGCGGGCCTTCAGGCAGTCGCCATACTTCTCCCGCTGCACCACCTCCACCGGGATGCCGTGCTCCGCCATGAAGCGCTGCACGATGGCGCCCACCGCATCGACGCCTGGCTTGTCGTAGCTGCCGCCATCGGTGTTCACCATCTCTTCCAGCACCTTCAGCATCGCTTCCTGTTGGGTGGCGAGCCAGGCGGTGATGGCGGAGTCGGGGGCGTCGGCAGTCATCGGGGCCTCGTAGAGTTCGGAAGGGCGTAGCCTGTCCCCGGCCGGCGGCGCGGGCAAGGGCCTGGCGGCGGAACCCGGATCCGGAAGGATCCGCCGGCCCTCGGCGGGAAACGGGGCTCTCGCGCCTGCCCTTACTCGACCTTGCCGATCCGCTGCACCGCCCGCCGCAGCCGCGCCGCATCGGCCTGGAAGAATTCGGCGAAGGCCTCGCCATCCAGATAGCCGAGGTTGTTGCCGGAGGCGGCAAGCGCCTTCTGCACCTCCGGGTCGCGCGCCGCCTGCGCCATGCCCTCCCGCAGCCGCGCCAGCACCGCGGGCGGCGTGCCGGCAGGGGCGAAGGCGCCGGCCCAGATGTAGAACTCGGCTTCCGGGAAGCCGCGCTCGCGCAGCGTCGGCACCTCCTCGAAGCCCGGGATGCGCCGCGCCCCCCAGCTTGCCAGCACGCGCAGCCGGCCGTCCCGCACATGCGGCGTCAGCGGGCCGGGGCCGGAGGCGAGCGCCTGCACCTGGCCGCTGACGATCGCCGTCATCGCCGGCCCGCCGCCCTGGAAGGGGACATGCAGCAGGTCGATGCCCGCGGCCGAGGTCAGCATGGCCATCGGCACGTGCAGCGCCGAATAGAGGCCGGAGGAGGAATAGGGAATCGCCCCCGGCCGCGCCTTGGCGTCGGCGATGAACTCCTCCAGCGTCCGCCAGGGCGCGTTGGCCGGGACGGCCAGCAGCGTGGGGTCGGCGGTGAAGAGCGCGATGGGGGTGAGCTGGTCCACCTCATAGGCCGGGGTCCGGCCGAAGAGCCGCGCCGCCTCCGGCAGCACGGCGAGGGAGGAAAGGCCCATCAGCAGCGTGTAGCCATCCGGCGCCGCCCGGGCGACGGCGGCGTAGCCGATCTCGCCCGCCGCCCCGGCGCGGTTCACCACCGGCACCGGCACGCGCCACAGCCGCTCCAGCCCGGCGGCGACCGGGCGCGCCACCACATCGCCCTGGCCACCGGGCGGAAACGCCACCAGCATGGTGACGGCGCGGGAGGGGAATTCCGCCTGCGCCCGGGCCGGGCGCAGCAGCGCAGAGGTGGCTGCGGCGCCGAGGCCGATGATGCTGCGCCGTCTCATGCCACCGGATTCTCCAGCACGCCGATGCCGGTCACCTCGATGCGCACGACATCGCCGGCCTTCAGGAATCTCGGCGGGGTGAAGCCGATGCCGACGCCGACCGGGGTGCCGGTGGCGATCACGTCGCCCGGCTCCAGCGTGATGCCGGCGGAGATCGCCTCGATCAGCGCCGGGATGTCGAAGATGAGGTCGGCGACCAGCGCATCCTGCCGCTTCTCGCCATTCACATGCGCCGTCAACCGCAGCGCCTTCGGGTCCGGCACCGCATCCGCCGTCAGGATGGCCGGGCCCATCGGGCAGAAGGTGTCGAGCCCCTTGCCGAGTACCCATTGGCTGTGCCGCTTCTGCAGGTGCCGGGCGGTGACGTCGTTGACGATGGTGTAGCCGAACACGTGCTGCATGGCCTCGGCCTTGCCGATGCCCCGGCCGCGGCGGCCGATGACCACTGCCAGCTCGCCTTCGTAATCCAGCCCGCCGGTGGGATCGAGCGCGGAGAGGATCTTCTCCCCCGGTGCGATGATGCTGGTATGCGGCTTGGAGAACACCACGGGGAAGGGCGGCACCACATCCTTGGCGCCGCCATCGAAGCCGGAGCCGGCGAATTCCTTCGCATGCTCATGGTAGTTCTTGCCGACGCAGAAGACGTTCTTCGGTGGCCGGGGGATCGGCGCGCAGAGCGCCGCGCCCTGGGCGACCGGCGCCTTGGCCATGGCGGATCTCGCATGCTCCAGCGCCGCCGTGCCGCCGGCGATGAAGGCCGGCATGTTGCCGCCCTGCAGCGCCGGGTCGGCCGCCGCCAGGTCCAGCACCGCGCCATCCTCGCGCAGCGCGCCAAGATGCACGCCGAGCTTCTCGGCGTATTTGAAGGTTACCAGCCGCATGCGGCACCACTCCCTGTCCTGGCCGGACTCTGCCGGGCGAGGCCACCCCGGCGCAACAGGATCACAGCCGCACCGTCTCCGCCAGGTCGTCGAGGAAGGCCCGGACCCGGGCCGGCAGCGCGCCGCCAGGGCCGATGAAGACGGCGGAAACCACCTCCTTGTCGCCCGGGTTCCATTCCTCCAGCACCGGCACCAGCCGGCCGGCGGCGATGTCCGGCGCGACGTGATAGGCCGCCAGCCGCCCCAGGCCGAGCCCCGCCAGGGCCAGGAGGCGGAGCTGCTCGCCATCGCTGACCAGGGCATTGCCCTCCGGCGGCAGCAGCAAGGTGCCGCCACCCGGCTTCCCGAAGGGCCACCCGGACACGGTGCGGGTGAAGCAGAAGCCGATGCGGTTGTGCCGCGCCAGCTCCTCCGGCCGGCGGGGGGTGCCGTGGCGGTCGAGATAGGCGGGGGCGGCGACCACCACCATCCGGGTCTCTCCCAGCTTTCTTGCCACCAGCCGGGATTCCCGCAGGGGGCCGACGCGGATGGCGACATCCGCCCGTTCCTCCAGCAGGTCCACCACCCGGTCGGTCAGGGCGACGTCCACCTGCACCTCCGGATAGCGGGCCAGGAAGCCGGGCAGCAGCGGCAGCAGCCGGTGCATCCCGAAGGGCACGCTGGAATTCACCCTGAGCCGGCCGCGCGGCGCGGCCCCGGCCCCGGCTTCCCGCTCCGCCGCGGCGATGTCGGCCAGGATGCGCAGCGCGCGGTCATGGAAGGTCAGCCCTTCCGGCGTCAGTTGCAGGCGGCGGGTGGAGCGGCTGAGCAGCCTTGCGCCCAGCCGCGCCTCCAGCCGCGCCATCAGCTTGCTGACGGCCGAGGGGCTGAGCCCGAGCGTGCGGGCCGCGGCGGAGAAGCCGCCGCTCTGCACGACGCGGACGAAGACCTCCATCTCCGCCGCGCGGTTGGTTTCGGGCCGTGCCATGGTGAATTGAACTCACAGATGCTATTCCGCGGCGAGGCTAGGTCACGGATGGGGCCGGGTCCATCTTCGGCGGCAAGCCGCCCCGGCCCGGCCGGGGCCTCAGCCTTGGAGCCATTCCCATGCCTCCCGCTCTCTTTGCGCTTACCGCCGGTGCCTTCGGCATCGGCGTCACCGAATTCGTCGTCATGGGCCTGCTGATCGAGATCGGGGCCGATCTCCGCATCTCCATCGCCGCCGCCGGCACGCTGATCTCGGGCTATGCGCTCGGGGTCGTGGCCGGCGCGCCGCTCATCACCGCGGCGACTTCGCGCTTCTCCCGCCGCGACGTGCTGCTGGGGCTGATGCTGGTCTTCACCCTGGGCAACCTCGCCTGCGCCGTCGCGCCTTCCTATGGCTGGCTGATGGCGGCGCGGGTGCTGACGGCCTTCGCGCATGGCACCTTCTTCGGCGTCGGTTCCGTGGTCGCGGCCGGGCTGGTGGCGCCGGACAAGCGGGCTTCCGCCATCGCCATCATGTTCACCGGGCTGACCCTGGCGAATATCCTCGGCGTACCCTTCGGCACCTGGCTGGGCCAGACGCATGGCTGGCGCGCGACCTTCTGGGCCGTGACGGCGATCGGCCTGGCGGTGATGCCGGCGATCGCGTTGCTGGTACCGCGCGACCGGCCGGAGGCTGGCGCGGGCGAGTGGCGGCGGGACCTGGAGGTGATGCGCCGGCTGCCGGTGCTGCTCGGCTTCCTGACCACGGTGCTGGGCTTCGCCGGCGTCTTCGCGGTGTTCACCTATGTCGCGCCGCTGCTGACGCGGGTGAGCGGGCTGTCGGATGCGGCTGTCTCCCCGGTGCTGCTGGTGTTCGGCGGCGGGCTGGTGCTGGGCAACCTGCTGGGCGGGAAGCTCGCGGATCGCGGGCTGATGCCGGCGCTGCTCGGCACCCTGGCGGCACTGGCGGCGGTGCTGCTGGCCATGGCGGCGGCGCTGCCCAACCCGGTGACCGCGGTGGCCGCGGTGTTCCTGCTGGGGGCGGCGGGCTTCGCCACCGTGCCGCCGCTGCAGAGCTGGGTGCTGCAACAGGCCGCCGGCGCCGGGCAGAGCCTGGCGGCGAGCTTCAACATCGCGGCCTTCAACCTGGGCAATGCGCTGGGCGCCTGGCTGGGCGGGGTCACCATCGAGCATGGGCCGGGGCTGGCGGCATTGCCGCTGGTGGCGGCGCTGCTGCCGCTCTCGGCGCTGGGGCTGGCCTGGCTGGGGCGCGAAGCGGCGCGGCGCCAGGCGGTGGCCTGAGAGGGGTCACGACAGCCCTCTCGCGCTCGCCCTCAGGGGGGCCGTGCTCCCCAAGGGCGATGGGCCTCCGCGGAGCCTTCGTGTCCCGTGAGGCTGGATCTCGCAGGCCGAAGCTGCGGGTTCAAGGAGGCCAGGGCCTTTCGGCCCCTGGCAAGGGTTTGGGGGAGGGCAGGGCCCTCCCTCAGATCACCGGCGCGACATCCACCACATGCAGGCAGGCGGAGACATCGTCGTTCCACCGCTCCGCCCGCAACTGCCCCGCCAGGTGGATGGGCTGCCCGTTGCGGGCCAGCAGCGCCTCCGCCAGCGGCCCGTCCTTGGCGCGGAAGCAGATGGCCTTCAGCCGCCCGCCATCCTCGCCCTCCAGGAAGGCGCGCACCGTCGCCCCTTCCTTGCCCACCCGGTCCGCCCGCACCACCCGCGTCCGGGGCAGGGCGAAGACCGGCTCCTCATTGCCGGCGCCGAAGGGCGCCAGCCGCTCCACCTGCCGCGCCAGGTCGGCCGTGGCAGAGAGCACCGTCATGCTGCCCTCCACCATCAGGTCGGCGGCGCCCGGCAGGGCGGTGGCGGCCGCCAGCCGCTCCGCCAGGAAGGCGTGCACCGCCTCCCGCCGCTCCACCGGGAAGCTGAAGCCGGCGGCCATGGCATGGCCGCCCCCCGTCTCCAGCAGCCCCGCCTGCCGCGCCGCGATCACCGCGGTGCCGAGATCGAGCCCCGGCACCGACCGCCCCGAGCCCTTGGCGAAGCCGCCGGCGATGCCCGCGACGCAGGCGGGGCGGTTGAACTTCTCCTTCACCCGCCCGGCGACGATGCCGACCACGCCGGGATGCCAGCCCTCGCCGCAGACCAGCAGCACCGGCATGCCGGCGGCGGCCTGCGCCTCGGCCGCGGCGAAGGCGGCGCCCAGCACCTCCGCCTCCACCTCCTGCCGCCGCTTGTTCACCGCATCCAGCCGCTCCGCCATGGCGCGGGCCTCGATCGGGTCCTCGCAGAGCAGCAGCCGCATGCCGAGATCCGGCTCGTCGATCCGCCCCGCCGCGTTGATCCGCGGACCGAGCACGAAACCGAGGGAATGCGCCGTCGGCACGTCCCGCACTTGGCCGATCTCGAGCAGTGCGGCGATGCCGGGCCGGCCGCGCCGCGCCATCACCTTCAGCCCCTGCGCCACCAACGCGCGGTTGAGACCGCTGAGCGGCATGACGTCACAGACCGTGGCCAGCGCCACCAGGTCCAGCAGGTCGAGCAGCGGCGGTTCCGGGGTTTGGGCGAAATGCCCGGCCCGGCGCAGCGTGCGGTGCAGCGCGACCAGGGTGAGGAAGGCCACCGCCGCAGCGCAGAGGTGCCGCAGGCCGGAATTGCAGTCCAGCCGGTTGGGGTTCACCACCGCGGCGACGGGCGGCACCGCCCCTTCCGCTTTGTGGTGGTCCAGCACCACCACATCGGCGTGCCCTTCCGCCTCGGCCAGCGCCGCGGCGGCGGCGATGCCGCAATCGACGCAGATGATGAGCGTCGCGCCCCGCTCGCACAGCGCGCGGATGGCGGTGGGGTTGGGGCCGTAGCCCTCCTTCAGCCGGTCCGGCACGTAGTGGCTGACGCGGCAGCCGAGGCGGCGCAGCGCATGCACCATCAGCGCCCCGGCCGAGGCGCCGTCCACGTCGTAATCGCCAAAGACGGCGATGCGCTCGCCCCGCCGCACCGCCGTCGCCAGCCGCTCTGCCGCCGCATCCATGTCCCGCAGCAGGGAGGGGTCCGGCAGCAGGGCGCGCAGCGTGGGCTCCAGGTAATCGCCCACCGCCTCCGGCCCCACGCCACGCGCGGCGAGCAGCCGCCCCAGCAGCTCAGGCAGATTCGCCCGCTGGGCGATGGCCATGCCGGTGCGGGCATCGCCCTCCCGCCACACCCAGCGGCGGCCGGTAGCGCTGCGGCTGACGCCGAGCGCCGCCGGCGGTGAGATGTCCCGCGCCCCCGCCGGCGGGGAGGCCTCAGGCAACGAAGGCCGCCGGCTTCAGCGCGAAATTGTGGAAGCCTTCCACGTAGCGCACCGTGCCGGACTTGCTGCGCATGACGATGGAATGGGTGACGGCGCCGCTGGCGGTGCGGCGCACGCCGCGCAGCATGGCGCCGTTGGTGACGCCGGTCGCGGCGAACATGACGTTGCCCGCCGCCATCTCATCCACCTTGTATTTCCGCTGCGGGTCGGTGATGCCCATTTCCTTGGCGCGGGTGATCTGCTCGTCATTCTCGAACATCAGCCTTCCCTGGAGCTGGCCGCCGATGCAGCGCAGCGCGGCCGCCGCCAGCACGCCCTCCGGCGCGCCGCCGGAGCCCATATAGATATCGATCCCTGCCTCGGGCTGGGAGACGGCGATGACGCCGGAGACGTCGCCATCGCCCAGCAGGGTGATGCGCGCGCCCGCGGCGCGGCAGGCCTTGATCATCTCCTTGTGCCGGTCGCGGTCCAGGGTGCAGACCATGAGGTCGGAGATGCCGCATTTCTTGGCGCGGGCCAGCTCGCGCAGATTCTCCTCCACCGGGGCGTCGAGATCGACGATGCCCTCCGGCAGGCCGGGGCCGACCGCGATCTTGTCCATGTAGATGTCGGGGGCGTGGAGGAAGCCGCCGCGCTCGGCCAGCGCCACGGTGGCGATGGCGTTGTTGCCGCCCTTGGCGGTGATGGAGGTGCCCTCCAGCGGGTCCACGGCGATATCGACCTGGGGGCCGCCGAGGCCGATCTGCTCGCCGATATAGAGCATCGGCGCCTCGTCCATCTCGCCCTCGCCGATGACGACGGTGCCGGAGATGGCGACGGTGTCGAAGGCCTTGCGCATGGCGTCCACCGCGGCGCCGTCGGCGGCGTTCTTGTCGCCGCGGCCGATCCAGCGGGCGGCCGCGATGGCCGCGGCTTCGGTCACTCGGACCAGTTCGAGCGCCAGGTTGCGGTCAACCACCAGCCCGGCGGCGGGATCATACTCGGCCATGCGAAGTCCCCCAGTTGTCGGGGGGAGCATAGCTTGGGGTTCGGCGGGGGGGAACGGCAGGAAGAGGCACGGTCCTGGGAGGCTGGTGCGGCGTTGATCGGACGCGCCCTGCACCGCCAGCGATTCCCGGCGGCGGTCATGGGGGCCCGGGACGTGTCAGGTACTTCGCCGCGCTAGGCGCGATGCCGCCTCGCGGCATCCTTGACGGCCACAACCCCATGCCCCGCGGCATCGGTTGGCTTCGGCATCGTCGGAGGCAGCCGGAAGTGCCTTCGCTGCCGAAAGAAGAAGGCCGCCCAGCCCGCACCCCTCCCCCAGCGGGGGAGGGCTGGGATCCTACAGCGGCTCGATCCGGATGAGCGCCGGGGTCTCCAGCACCGTCTCCAGCGCCGCGATGCGGGTGATGGCGGCGCGCATCTGCGCCTCCTCGCATTCATGCGTGGTCAGCACCACCGGCACCGCCTCGCCCGGCGCCCTGCCGCGCTGCAGCATGGATTCCAGGCTGATCGCCTGGTCGCGCAGGATGCCGGTGACATCGGCGATGACGCCCGGCCGGTCCAGCACCATCAGCCGCAGATAATAGGCGCCGCGATGCCGCTCCATCGGCTCGGCCGGCACGCTCTCCAGCGCCCCGTTCGCCGCGCCCCAGACCGGGGTGTGGCGGCCGCGCGCCAGGTCGATCAGGTCGGCGACCACCGCGCTGGCCGTCGGCCCCGCCCCGGCGCCGCGGCCTTCCAGCATCACCCGGCCGACGAAATCCCCCTCCGCCACCACGGCGTTGAACACGCCATCCACCCGCGCGATGGGCGCGGCCACCGGCACCATGCAGGGATGGACCCGGGTGGAGATGCCGCCCGGCGTCCGCGCCGCGATGCCCAGCAGCTTGATGCGGTAGCCCAGCTCGCCGGCGAGTGCGATGTCGAGGGCGGTGACGTTGCGGATGCCCTCCACATGCACGGCGCCGAAATCCACCGGCCGGCCGAAGGCCAGCGCCGCCAGGATGGCCAGCTTGTGCGCCGCATCGATGCCGTCGATGTCGAAGGCCGGGTCGGCTTCCGCGTAGCCGAGCTTCTGCGCCTCGGCCAGCACCTCGGCGAATTCGCGTCCCTGCTCCCGCATCACCGTCAGGATGTAGTTGCAGGTGCCGTTCAGGATGCCGGCGACGCGGGAGAGACGGTTGGCCGCCAGGCCTTCCCGCAGCCCCTTGATGGCCGGGATGCCACCCGCCACCGCCGCCTCGAAGGCCAGCGCGACGCGGCGCGCCTCCGCCTGCTCCGCCAGCGCCGCGCCATGCACCGCGAGCAGCGCCTTGTTCGCGGTCACCACGGGCTTGCCGGCGGCGATCGCCGCCTCCACCAGCGCCCGGGCCGGCCCCTCGCTGCCGCCGATCAGCTCCACCACCACATCGGTGCCGGGGTCGGCGGCCAGCGCCACCGGGTCGTCATACCAGCGGAGCGTCTCCAGACGGATACCGCGATCGCGCGTCCGGTCCCGGGCGGAGACGGCGCCGACGACGATCGGCCGCCCGGCCCGCGCCGCGATCAGCCCGGCATTCGCCTCCAGCAGCTTGAGGACGCCGGCGCCGACCGTGCCCAGGCCGGCGACCGCGATGGAGAGGGGTTTGCTCATAGGACAGCCGATTCCTTCTCCGCTTCCACCGGGGCGTCGCTGCCCTGCAGCGCGGGACCAACATTATCGCCCTGCAGGAAGGCGCGAATGCCGCGCAGCGCCTGGCGGATGCGCTGGTTGTTCTCGACCAGCGCGATGCGCACATGGCCGTCGCCATGCTCGCCGAAGCCGAGGCCGGGGGCGACCGCCACCTTGGCCCGCGCCAGCAGCAGCTTGCTGAACTCCACGCTGCCGAGATGGCGGAACTTCTCTGGGATCGGCGCCCAGAGGAACATCGAGCCCTCCGGCACCGGCGCCTGCCAACCCGCCGCGGCCAGGCCCTTCACCAGCAGGTCGCGGCGCTCCCGGTACAGGGTGCGCATCTCGGCCACCATCTCCTGCGGCCCGTTTAGCGCCGCCGTCGCCGCCACCTGGATGGGGGTGAAGGCGCCGTAGTCCAGATAGGATTTCACCCGCGCCAGCGCCGCGATCAGGCGCGGATTGCCGGCGGCGAAGCCCATGCGCCAGCCCGGCATGTTGTAGGTCTTGGACATCGAGGTGAACTCCACCGTGATGTCCTTCGCCCCCTCCACCTCCAGCACCGAAGGCGGCGGCACATTGCCGAAGTACAGCTCGGCATAGGCGAGGTCCGAGAGGATGAAGAGCTCATGCCGCCGGCAGAGCGCGACGAGGTCGCGGTAGAACTCGATGGAAGCGAGATGCGCCGTGGGGTTGGAGGGGAAGTTCACGATGACGGCGGTCGGCTTCGGCACGGAATGCCGCACCGCGCGGTCGATCGCCGCCAGCATCTCGTCATCCGGCGTGCAGGGCAGGCTGCGCACCGAGGCGCCGGCGATGATGAAGCCGAATTGGTGGATGGGGTAGGAGGGGTTCGGCACCAGGATGGTATCGCCCGGCGAGGCGATGGCCTGGGCCAGGTTCGCCAGCCCCTCCTTGCTGCCGAGGGTCGCCACCACCTCGGTCTCCGGGTCCAGCTTCACCCCGAAGCGGCGGGCATAGTAGCCGGCCAGCGCGCGGCGCAGCCCGGGGATGCCTTTGGAGGTGGAGTAGCGGTGGGTCCGCGGGTCCTGCACCGCCTCGATCAGCTTGGCGACGATATGCGGCGGCGTCGGGCTGTCCGGGTTGCCCATGCCGAGATCCACGATGTCCTCCGCCGCTGCGCGCGCCTTGGCCTTGGCCGCGTTGACCTCGGCGAAGACATAGGGCGGCAGGCGGCGGATGCGGTGGAATTCCTCGGTCATCTGGGTGTCCAATGCGTTTCCGGAAGGATTGCCCCGGCCATGGGCCATGCCGGGGATGGGCCCTATAGACGAGGGTCTTAACGGTTGCGAGGCGCGGGCGCGAGAAGTTCGGCCGGCGGCGGCGCCGGCGCTTCCTCCGGCACCTCCGGCAGGGCGGGG
>NZ_JAMZIK010000136.1 GCF_024178315.1 Siccirubricoccus soli
GCGGGCGGCGCTGGCGCGGGCGGGTGCGGATGCGGCGCTGGCCGGGCAGGCGCGCTTCCTGCTGGCGGCGCTGGGCGTGGGGGCGGCGCCGGACCGGGCGCCAGCCGCCTATGTGCGGGACCTGTTCGATCAATTCGCCCCGCGCTTCGAGGCGGAACTGACCGGCCGGCTGGACTACCGCACCCCGGCGGCGCTGGCGGCGCTGGTGGAGGCTGCGGCGGCGCCGCGCGGGGCGGTGGTGCTGGATCTGGGCTGCGGGACGGGGCTTTCGGGGGCGGCGCTGGCCCCCTTCGCAACACGGCTGGAGGGGCTCGACCTTTCGCCCCGCATGCTGGCGGAGGCGGGGAAGCGCGGCCTCTACGCCGCGCTGCACGAGGCGGATCTGGTGGAATTCCTGCCCTCGCGGCCCGGCGCCTATGGGCTGGTGGCGGCGGTGGATGTGCTGAACTACCTGGGCGACCTGGCGCAGGCCCTCGCCGGCATGGCGCAGGCGCTGGCCCCGGACGGGCTGGCGGCATTTTCGGTGGAGGCGGGAGCGGGCGCGCCCTTCGCGCTGGGGGAGGGGATGCGCTACCGGCACGATCCGACGCATGTGGCGGCTCTGGCGAAGGCGGCGGGCTTCACCGAGCTGGCGCGGCAGGAGGCGGTGCTGCGGCAGGAGAAGGGGCGGCCGGTCGCCGGGGTGCTGTTCGTGCTGCGGCGCGGGGCGGCAGGAGCGGCACCGCCACCCTGACCTTGCTGCGCTGGGCGCCCCCGCCGGACCGCGGTGCCCTGACGCAGCCTGCCGGGCAGGCTGCGCGAGGCGCCGGCCGTCAGGCGCTATCCGGGCCTATGGCGTTGCCCGGCTCGTCGTAGGGAAGGCGGCATGTCCTCCCTGACCTTCTCCCGAAGGGCAAGCAGGGGCGCGGTAGCTGCGCCCCAGCTGGCCCCGGGCTGCCCGGCGTCCTGCTGTGGCCTTGCCGCGGCAGGCCGTGCGAGGCGCCAGTCGTCAGGCGCCATCCGGGGCCCCCATGGCGCTGCACAGCAACGTCATGGGGAGGGGTCATAAGGCTTAGGCCAGCGCGTCCTCGCCATCCAGCGTGGCGGCGACGGCGTGGACGACGGCGGCGATGCGGACCGCGGCCTGCACCGCCTCCTTGCTCACGCCATGCTGCACCACGACCTTCTCGTGGCTCTCCATGCACATGCCGCAGCCGTTGATGGCGGAGACGGCGAGCGACCAGAGCTCGAAATCCACCTTGTCCACGCCCGGCTTCGCCATCACGTTCATGCGCAGCTTGGCCGGCATCTGGGCGTAGTCGCCATGCACCAGATGGGTGAAGCGGTAGTAGATGTTGTTCATGCCCATGATGGAGGCGGCCGCCTTGGCGGCGTTCAGCGCCTCCGGACTCAGCTTCGGGCCGAACTCGGCAACGATCGCCCGGATCACATGCGGGTTGCGGGAGGCGAGGGCGCTGGCGATGAAGGTGCCGGCGCGCTGCTGCTCGGTCAGCACCGGCTCGGTCGCCAGGCTGCCCAGGTTCAGCTTCTGGTCCTTCGCATATTCGGGCAGGCGGTTGCGCAGGGCTTCCAGCGACATGGCGCGGATCCTTCCAAAGCTTCTGATTGTTGCGGGTGGGCGGAGCCGAGGCCGCGCGGACCTCGGCTCGGCCGACCCGCTCTCCCGCGCCATGGGTGCGGGAGAGCAGGGGGGCTTAAGGGGGGCTGATTGCCCCCCTTCGCCGGCGCAGGCAGGGTTGGTGTGGCGGCTGCCTGCGCCGGCGACAGAGTTAAGCCGCCGCCGCTTCGAACAGCTTCTGCGGGTTCAGGGCGTCCTTGCCCTTCTCCCAGTTGCAGGGGCAGAGCTCGTCGGTCTGCAGCGCGTCCAGCACGCGCAGCACCTCCTGCGGGTTGCGGCCGACATTGAGGCCGTTCACCGAGGCCCACTGGATGGTGCCGTCCGGATCGACGATGAAGGTGGCGCGGAGCGCCACGCCCTCATCCTTCGCCAGGATGCCGAGGGCCTCCGACAGCTCCTTCTTCGTGTCGGCGAGCATCGGGATCTCGAGGTTCTTGATGTCCTCGTTGTAGACGCGCCAGTTCAGGTGGACGAACTCGCTGTCCGTGGAGACGCCGTAGACCACTGCGTCACGGTCGGCGAACTCGCCGGCCAGCTTGCCGAAGGCGGCGATTTCGGTCGGGCAGATGAAGGTGAAGTCCTTCGGCCAGAAGAAGACGATCTTCCACTTGCCGGGGTTGGACTCGGAGGTGATCTCGGTGAAGGACTTGCCGGGGCCGCCCAGGCCTTCCGGGCCGGCCTTCACGGCGGTGAGCTTGAAGGACGGGAACTTGTCGCCAACGGTCAGCATGCGTGTCTCTTCCCCGGGATTGGTCGCCATGGAACCGGCAGGGCGAGGGCCGCCCTGCTGCGGTGCAGCAGATATGCCCCGATGCGCATCGATGATCCAATGAATAGTTTTTTTCGTTTCCATCGAAAATGACGATGACGCGGCAGGCCACGCGGCTGCTTCCGCGCCACGGCCTTGGCCGCGCGGCCGTGGCACGGCCTTCCTGGCCCGGAAAAGCCCCATGGCCGGGCCCGGCGCGCATTCGGCGGTGCGAGCGTCCCGGGGCGCCCCCGAAAGCAGCCTGGGGCGGAACACCGCCTCGAGGCGCCGCGTCAGGCACCCACCGCGCCGCCGCTTTGCCGTGGCAGGCTGTGGGCGCCGCAGATCGCCGGGCGCAACTCCGCCCCCGTGAAGCCGCCCACCGGCTTCATGGGGCGGAGACGCCGGGATCTAATCGAAGTCCCGGCTCAGCTCGGCGCGCACGGCCTCCGGCAGCATGGCCATATGGCCGTAATTCGGGTGGCCGAGGCCGAGCACCACCTCCGCCCCCGGGGTGCGGAAGCGGGCGATCTGCGCGGCGGTGAAGGGGAAGTGGACGAACTGCACGCTGCTCGCCTTGCCCTCCGCCGTGGTGCGGTCCTGGTCGGTCTCCGGCATGCCCTGGATGGTCTCGCCGAAGACCTTCAGGAAGGCCGTCTCCTCGATGCCGCCCAGCCGGCCGAGCAGGCGCCTGCGGCGGTCCGGCTCGTCGATCTCGATCATGAAGGTCGCCACCAGCTCCTGCCCCTGGGGAATGAGCGGGTTGTAGGCCGCCAGCTCATCCGGGATCTGCGCCGGCCCGCCATTCTCGATCCAGCACATCTCCTGCACCTGGTGGCGCATGGTCTCGTAGGATTCGAAGTAGAAGGTGATGAAAGGCCCCACCTCCACGCGGCGGTTGCGCTTCAGCGCCGCGATCTCCCGCCGCCGCGCGGCGCGGATCGGGGCATAGGCGGCGCGGGGCAGGATATCCGCTTCCGTCAGGGCGTGGCGGCCAGGCATCGCTCCCTCCTCATTCCATCAGCCCATAGGCGCGGGCCAGCAATTGCACGGGGTGGGCGACCAGGGCGGGCTTCGGCGCCTCGCCGCCCAGCTTCTCCATGCCCTGGCCGATATGCACGCCGGCCAGGGGGCATTCGCTGGTGAGGTAGCCGCCCGCCTGCTTCGCCGCCTGCCGGGCGACGGGCTTGCCGACCTTCAGCGCCACCTCGAAATTCCGCTTCTTGAAGCCCCAGCTGCCGCCATGGCCGGAGCAGCGCTCGACCACCGTCACCTTCGCCTCCGGGATCAGCCGCAGCAGCTCCGCGCCCTTCTGGCCCATGTTCTGCGCCCGGGAATGGCAGGCGATGTGGAGCGTCACCGGCTCCGTCATCGGCGCCAGGCCGGGGGCAAGGCCTTCCTTCCGCGCGATGTCCACCAGATACTCGCTGAGGTCGAAGGTGGCGCGGGCGAGGCGCGCCACGGCCGGATCCTGCGGCAGGATCAGCGGCCATTCGAATTTCAGCATCAGCGCGCAGGAAGGGGTGAGGGCGATGACGTCATGCCCCTCCTCGATCCAGGGGCCGAGCGCCGCCGCGACCTCCGCGGCCGCCCGGGCGACGCCGGCGATGTCGCCCTGTTCCAGCAGCGGCATGCCGCAGCAGCGCGGATGCACCACCTCCGTCGCCACGCCGTTCTTGGCCAGCACGGCGCGGGCGGCCCGGCCGATCCCGGGGTCGTTGTAGTTGGCGAAGCAGGTGGCGTAGAGCACGGCGCGGCGGCCGAAGCCGGGCGCCGCCTCATTCACCGCCGGGGCCTGGGCGCGGGCCTGGGCGGTGAGGCTGGTGCCGGCATATTTCGGCAGCGCGGCCTCCCGGTGCAGGCCGGCCCGCTTCTCCAGCAAGGGGCGGGTCAGGCCGTTGCCCGCGTCGCTCGCCCAATTCGCCACCGCCGGCGCCAGGGCGGCGAGCTTGCCGTTGCGGTCGGTCTTCGCCAGCTCCCGGTCCACCAGGGGCACGCCGTGCTTCTTCGCCTCCACCGCCCGGTAGCGCAGCATCAGATGCGGGAAGTCGAGGTTGAAATTGTGCGGCGGGACGTAGGGGCACTTCGTCATGAAGCACATGTCGCAGAGCGTGCAGGCATCCACGACCTGCTTGAAATCCTCGCTCCTGACGGTGTCCAGCTCCTCGGAGGGCGCGGCGTCCACCAGGTCGAACAGCCGGGGGAAGCTGTCGCAGAGATTGAAGCAGCGGCGGCAGCCATGGCAGATATCGAAGACGCGGCGCATCTCGGCATCGAGCTTGGCCTCGTCGTAGAAATCCGGGTCCTGCCAGGCAAGCGGGTGGCGAGTGGGGGCTTCCAGGCTGCCTTCGCGCATTTCTCGTTCCTTGTTGGCGCCGCGGTGTCGAGGATGTCGCGCGACGGGGCGCCCCGCGGCCCGGGCCACCGGGCGTGGCCACGGCACAGGCCGCAAGGCGCGCATGAAGCACCGCGCCCCGTGGCGCGCCGCCTGCGGCGTCCTCCTCGGGTGCCCCCGCCGGGGGCCGCAGGGCCCGCGGGACCTGCGGCCGGTTCGGGAGGACGGCCGGGGTGCTACTTCAGCTCGTCCAGGGCGCGCTGGAAGCGGCCGGCATGGCTGCGCTCGGCCTTGGCCAGGGTCTCGAACCAGTCGGCGATCTCGTCGAAGCCTTCCTCCCGGGCGCTGCGCGCCATGCCGGGATACATGTCGGTGTATTCGTGGGTCTCGCCCGCCACCGCGGCCTTCAGATTGTCGGTGGTCTTGCCGATGGCGAGGCCGGTCGCCGGGTCGCCGCATTCCTCGAGGAATTCCAGGTGGCCATGCGCATGGCCCGTCTCGCCCTCCGCGGTCGAGCGGAACACGGCGGCGACGTCGTTGTAACCTTCGACATCCGCCTTCTGCGCGAAATAGAGGTAGCGGCGATTCGCCTGGGATTCGCCCGCGAATGCGGCCTTGAGGTTCTCTTCGGTCTTGGAGCCCTTGAGCGAGGCCATGATTTCCTCCTGCGGAACCGATCCGTCGTTCTTTTGGGGGCGTGGCCCGTTCCATTGGCAGGCAATCGCCCACGGGCCGATCTATGGCACAGGGCGACAAGCGGTGCTAACAAAAGATTCCGACGATTTTGATCGCTTTGTTCGATGATCGCCCTGCCATCCCCGCAGCAGCTCCGCTACCTCCTGGCGCTGGCCGACCATGGCCATTTCGGCCGGGCGGCGGCGGCCTGCGCGGTGACGCAATCCACCCTCTCGGCTGGCATCATCGCGCTGGAACGCCAGCTGGACGCCGCGCTGCTGGAACGGGGGACGGCCAAGCGCCCGATCTTCACCCCGCTGGGGCTGGAGGTGGTGGAGCGCGCCCGGGCGGCGCTGGCGGCGCTGGAGGCGGTGGCGGAGACCGCCGCCTCGGCGAAGGAGCCGCTGTCCGGCCCGCTGCGGCTGGGGGTCATCCCCACCATCGGCCCCTTCCTGCTGCCGCGGCTGATGCCGGCGCTGCGTCAGGCCTTCCCCCGGCTGCGGCTCTGGCTGCGGGAGGACCAGACGGAGCGGCTGGTGCATCAGCTCGAGACCGGGCGGCTGGACCTGCTGCTGCTGGCCCTGCCCTGCGCCTGCGGCGAGGCGGAGACGCTGCCCATTGCGGCCGATCCCTTCCTGGCGGCGCTGCCCGCCGGCCACCGGCTGGTGGCGCGGGAGAAGGTGCCGGCCACGGCGCTGGCGGCGGAGCGGCTGCTGCTGCTGGAGGACGGGCATTGCCTGCGGGAGCACGCGCTGGATGCCTGCGGCCTGCCGCGTGCCGTGGCGCCCATCGAGGAGAATTTCGCCGCCACCTCGCTGCATACGCTGGTGCAGATGGTGGCGAGCGGCCTTGGCGTGACGCTGCTGCCGAAGCTTTCGGTGGAGGGCGGCGTGCTGGCCGGGGCGGCGGTGGAGGTGCGGCCGCTGGAGGCGGAGGGCGAGGCGGAGCCGGGACGCAGCCTGGCGCTGGCCTGGCGGGCGCGCAGCCCAAGGGCGGCGGAATTCCGCGGGCTGGCGCCGACGATCGCGGCGGCGGTGCATACGGCGGGTTGAGGGGGAGCTCGGCTCCCCCTCAAGCTCCCCCTCGCAAAGGGCCGAAGGGCCCTTGGAACCCTGGAGTTCTGCGCTTCGGCCGACGGGTCCAAGTCTCATGGTTTCCAAAGGCCCTTCGGCCTTTGGCGGGGTGAGCTCGAGAGGGGCAAAGCCCCTCTCGATTTCCCCTGAATTTCCGGCAACCATGCCCGCAAAGGGCAGGACAACGCACATGACCGAATTGACCGAAGCCGAAGCGCGCCTGCGCGACCGCGCCCGGGAGCTGGCGCGGGAGGCCGCCGCCCAGGCCGCCGAGATCGACCGGACGGAGCAGTACCCCTGGCCCATGGTACGCCGCATGACGGAGGCCGGCTTCTTCGGCCTGACCATTCCGCGCGCCTATGGCGGCCCCGGCCTCTCCTATTTCGACGCGGTCCTGGTCATCGAGGAATTCGCCAAGGCCTGCGCCGTCTGCGGCCGCATCGCGGTGGAGGCCAATATGGGCGCCATCGGCGCCGTCATGGCCTATGGCACGGAGGCGCAGAAGCGCCTGGCCGCGGCGCTGGTGCTGGCCGGCGACAAGCCCGCCATCTGCATCACCGAGCCGGAGGCCGGCTCCGCCGCCACGGAGATGACCACCCGCGCCGTGCGTCACGGCGACACCTGGGTGATCGACGGGGTGAAGCACTGGATCACCGGCGGCGGCGTCTCCCGCCTGCATCTGATCTTCGCCCGCGCCTTCGAGGATGGCGAGGAGAAGGGCATCGGCGGCTTCCTGGTGGTGCGGAACGGGGAGGGCGACCCGCCCGGCCTCATCGTGCATCGCCGCATCCCCTCCATGGGGCTGAAGGGCATGCCGGAGGCGGAGCTGCATTTCCGCGGGCTGGAAGTGCCGGACGCCATGGTGCTGCGCCCGCCGGGGGGCTTCGCCCGCGGCTTCGGGCGGCTGATGGAGGCCTATAACGGCCAGCGCGTCGGCGCCGCGACGGCGGCGCTCGGCATCGCTGCCGGGGCCTTCGACCATGCGCTGGCATTCGTGCAGCGGCGCGAGCAATTCGGCCGGCCCATCGCGGAATTCCAGGGCCTCGGCTGGATGCTGGCGGACATGTCCATCAAGCTGGAGGCCTCGCGGGCGCTGATCTGGCAGGCGGCGCGCTCGGCCGGGCCGGGGGATGGGCAGCTCGGCTTCCCGGACCGGCTGCTGGCGGCGCGGGCCAAGGTGCTGGCGGCGGACGGCGCCATCGAGGTGACGAATGCCGCGCTCCAGCTCTGGGGCGCCGCCGGCTACAGCCGGGAGAACCCGATGGAGCGGGCGGTGCGCGATGCGCGGATGTTCGCGATCGCCGGCGGCACGGCGCAGGTGCTGCGCACCCAGGTGGCGGAACAGCTCCTCGGCCGCAAGCTGCCGCAGACCCGCGACGGCTTCCTGAAGCTGGCGGCGCGGAAGCTGGCGGCGGAATAGGGCATGCCAGCGCCGGGCGGACCTGCCCGGCCTTCCCGGACCTTGCGGGGAAGGAAAGGCCGGGGCGGCGGCGCGCCGCGCGGGCCGCATGGCGCCGGTGCAGTGCCGAGGCGGCGAATGCGCCCGCCCCGGCGACCGAGGGGGTGCGGGCGCAACCACCCCCGGTGTCAGCCCGCCCCGTCCCCCTCCAGCGGTTCCGCCAGCACCTGTTCCAGCGCGCGCAGGATCTCGCTGTCCGGCCAAAGCCCGGGCTGCAGGAGCTGCGGCAGCTGGGTGCGCAGGGCGTCCAGGGCCGCGTCCGGATCCCTGGCCCGCAGGGCCAGAAGCCTCACCGCCCCGCGCAGCGCCTCGACCAGCTCCGGGTCGGCGGGGTCATCACGGAACGGCATGGGCGGAAGGTGCCACGGTCGTTGCAACGATGTCCATCACCTCGGCCGTGCCCTGGACGGGAAGTGAACCGAAGCGGCTGCGTGAAGCCAATGCCATGCGCCCGGAACATAGGGCGAACTCATTCTGTTCTCGTGTCATTACTCCGTTAAACCGACTCGACGGCGCCCGGATGCGGGATTTCATGGTTGTGATGCGGCGCGGCCCATGGATTCCTTGGCGTGTCGACCCCCCCGGCCCTGCAACCCTGAGGTGATATCCATGTCGCGGCGCAGCCGGCCCGCCCCTGACCGGAAGGAACAGGCCTCGCTCTGGCCCGATGCCGAAGTGACGGCTGCCTTCAGCCTGCTCAACCGCCGCCGCAGCCTGATCCGCCGGCTGGACCATCTGGTGGAGGATGCGGCGAACGAGCAGTTCCATGAGGCGACCGTGGTGTTGCGCGACGCGCTGGAGCGGCTGCGCCTCGCCCTGCTGAAGGACACGCTGATGCTGCAGGAGGAGGACCCGGCGCACTGAGCCCGCCGCGCGGTTGACAGCGCCGCCCGCCGCCCTTAAACGCGCCGCCTCTCCTGGATTTGGTCAGATGAAGATCCGCAACAGCCTCAAGACCGCGAAGACGCGCGACAAGAACTGCGTGGTGGTGCGCCGCCGCGGCCGGCTCTATGTGCTGAACAAGAAGAACCCCCGGCTGAAGGCCCGCCAGGGCTGAATTGCCGCCGGGCGATGCCGCCCGGCGCCCGAGGTTCCGTGCCGCCGCCGGCCCCGCCGCGGCGGCTTTCCATGTTCGGCACTCCGCTGGCACCCTGAATGCCCCGGTGCCGCCTTCGCGCCCCGCGCGGAAGGCGCCGCGCCGGCTTGGTGTCGGCTGCCCCTCCCGTGCGATTCCGCTTGAGCGGGCGCCACCGCCCGGCCCAGGCTGCGGCACCGCCAGGGAGGTCCGCGCATGTGCTCATCGCCTGCCGATCCCACGCCCGTCCAGCGCGTCACCGAGCTCTACGACCGCTACGCCGCCGGCGACCGCGACTGCGTGCTCGATGCCCTTGCCGAGGATGTCGTCTGGACCTCCCATGGCGGCGAGCTGCTGCCCTGGAGCGGCCGCCATGAGGGCCGCGCCGGCGTCGAGGCCTATTTCCGCCAGCTCGACGCCGAGCTGAAGGTCACCTTCTACCGCTGCGAGCGGATCATCGCGCAGGGCGGGTGGGTCGCCGTCCAGGCCAGCGTCCGCACCAGCTTCCGCGGCGGGCCGGAACAGGCCTTCGCCAAGGTCGATCTGCTCCGCCTCGACGGCGACCGCCTCGCCGAATTCCACGAATACTACGATTCCGCCTCGCTCACCCGCTGCGTACTGGAGGCGCGGGCGGCGCCGGGCGGCTGATCCCGCCCGGGGGTCACTCGGGCGTCAGGGTCTCCTGGCCGACGCCGCCGCCGGTGGTCCAGCTGCCGCGCAGCTTGCCATCCGCCTCCACCTGATAGGCGGCGACGCCGGGCCGGCCCTCCGCGGCGAAGCCGATGCAGAGCACCCCGCCCTCGATGATGCCGAGCCCGGCGAGGCGGACATTGCCCACCTGCCAGACCGCGATCCAGGCGCCACCCGGGCCGGCCTGCAAGGCGAACTGCCCAGTATAAGGCGCGCCATCCGGGTTGTTGCCCTCCACGGCGTAGCGGCCTTCGCGGATCTGCGCCGCGGCCGGCGCGACGAGCGCGCCCCAGAGGAGCAGGGCGAGCAGGGCCGGCAGGGCAAGGCGAAGCAAGGGACGCACGGGAACTCTCCTCGGCGCGCCGCCGCCGGGGCTGGCGGCGTGGCACGTCATAATGATGGCAAGGGCGGCGGAGAGTGGCGGCGGCGGGCGCATCCGGCAAGCCGCTTGTCCGCCGCCCGCCGCCGGCCCATCTTCCCGGCCCGAGGTGAAACGGAGCGCGCGCATGATCCGGCTGCCAGATCCGAAGCCCGAAGTGCTCGCCCGGCGGGAGGCAATCCTGGCCGGCCTCCGCGCCATCCTGCCCGAGGGCGGGGTGATCAGCGAGCCGCTCCGGCTGAAGCCCTACGAGACGGACGGGCTCTCCGCCTATCGCCAGCCGCCGCTGGCCGTGGTGCTGCCGACCAGCACCGAGGAGGTGGCGGCGGTGCTGCGCCTCTGCCAGGCGGAGGGGGTGCGGGTGGTGCCGCGCGGCGCCGGCACCTCCCTCTCCGGCGGCGCGCTGCCGCTGGCGGATGCCGTCGTCATCGGCCTGATGCGCATGAACCGCATCCTGGAGGTGGATTACGCCAACCGCCTGGCGGTGGTGGAGGCCGGCGTCACCAATCTCGGCATCACCAACCATGTCTCGGCGGATGGCTTCTTCTACGCGCCGGATCCGTCCAGCCAGCTCGCCTGCATGATCGGCGGCAATGTCGGGATGAATTCCGGCGGCGCGCATTGCCTGAAATACGGCGTCACCGCGAACAATCTGCTCGGGGTGAAGCTCGTCACCATGGCGGGGGAAGTGGTGGAGATCGGCGGGCGGCACCTGGATGCGGCCGGCTATGACTGGCTCGGCCTGATCACCGGCAGCGAGGGACAGCTCGGCATCGTCACGGAAGTCACGGTGCGCATCCTGCGCAGCCCGGAAGGCCAGCGCGCTATGCTGGCGGCCTTCCGCGGCACGGAGATCGCCGGCCAGGCGGTGGATGCCATCATCGGCAGCGGCATCATCCCCGTGGCGCTGGAGTTCATGGACCGGCCCTGCATCCATGCCTGCGAGGCCTTCGCCCATGCCGGCTATCCGCTGGATGCCGAGGCGATGCTGATCATCGAGGTGGAGGGCAGCGTGGCGGAGCAGGACATGCTGCTCGGCAAGCTGAAGGAGATCTGCAACCGCTTCGACCCGATCAGCCTGAAGGTGGCGCAGACGGCGGAGGAGTCGCTGGCCATCTGGAAGGGACGCAAGGGGGCCTTCGGGGCGGTCGGCCGCATCTCCCCCGACTATCTCTGCATGGACGGCACCATCCCGACCGGGGAGCTGCCCTTCGTGCTGAAGCGCATCGGCGAGATGAGCGCGCAATACGGGCTGCAGGTGGCCAATGTGTTCCATGCCGGCGACGGCAATCTGCACCCGCTCATCATGTTCGACGCCAATGACCCGGCGAGCTTCCACAAGGCGGAGAGCTTCGGCGCGGACATATTGAAGCTCTGCGTCGAGGTGGGGGGCTGCCTGACCGGCGAACATGGCGTGGGCGTGGAGAAGCGGGATTTGATGGGCGTGCAATTCACCGAGGCCGAGCTGGCGCAGCAGCGGGCGATCAAATCCGCCTTCGATCCCGCCTGGCTGCTGAACCCGGCCAAGGTCTTCCCGCTGGACGGCAACCCCGCCCTGCAGCGCGCGGCATGAGCGATTCGGTGCTGGCGCCGGCGGATGAGGCGGAGCTGGCCGCTTCGGTGGCGGCTGCTGCCGCTGCCGGCACGCCCCTGGCGATCGAGGGGGCCGGGACCAAGCGGGGCCTGCTGCGGCCGGTGCAGGCGGCGCGGACGCTCTCCCTGCGCGGGCTGTCCGGCATCACCCTCTACAAGCCGCAGGAGCTGATCCTCTCCGCCCGCGCCGGCACGCCCCTGCCGGAGATCGAGGCGGCGCTGGCCGAGCATGGCCAGCATCTGATCGCCGAGCCACCCTCGCTGACGGCGCTGTTCGGGACGGAAGGGCCGCCGACCCTTGGCGGGCTGGTGGCAACCAACCTCTCCGGGCCGCGGCGCATCTCGGGCGGCGCGATGCGCGACCATGTCATGGGCATCCGCGCGGTGAACGGGAAGGGCGAGGTGTTCCGCAGCGGCGGGCGGGTGCTGAAGAACGTCACCGGCCTCGATCTCTGCAAGCTGCTGACCGGGGCGCATGGCACCCTCGGCGTGCTGACCGAGATCACGCTGAAGGTGCTGCCGGGGCCGGAGGCGACGGGCACGGTGGCGGTTGCCGTGGCCGATCTGGCGCAGGGGGTGCAGGTGCTCTCGGCGGGCTTGGGCAGCCCCTATGGCGTCTCCGCCGCCGCGCTGCTGCCGGCGGGCGGTGGCGGGCTGGCCGGGATGCAGGCGGTGCTGCGGCTGGAGGATTTTGCGGAGTCCGTCGCCTATCGCGGCGCGCGGCTGCGGGCGGAGCTGGCGGGGTTCGGCGCCGTGCAGTGGCTGGAGGGGGCGGCGAGCCGCGCCCTCTGGGATGCGGTGCGGGAGGCGGCGCCGCTCGGCGCCGAGCCAGGGGAGGCGGTGTGGCGCGTCTCCGTGGCGCCGGGGGAGGGGCCGGGGGTGGTCGCTGCCGCCGGCTGCCCGAAGGCCTTGCTGGATTGGGGGGGCGGGCTGGTCTGGCTGGCCGGGCCGGCGACCGAGGCGCGGCATGCGGCGGTGATGGCGGCCGCGGCGGCGGCGGGCGGCAGCTTCACCCTGTTCCGCGCGCCGGAGGCGCTGCGCGCCGCCGTCGCCGTGCTACCGGCGGAGCCGCCGGCGCTGGCGGCCATCGGTGCCCGGGTGAAGGCGGTGATGGACCCGGCGGGCATCCTCAACCCGGGGCGGATGCGGGCGGGGCTGTAGGGCGTTCCGCGGCGACGCTGCGCGTCCTCGCGGCAGGCGGGCTTGCCCGGCTTGGCGCGAGGCGCCGGGGCCTGCGATGTGGCAAGGGGCCGGGCGCGGGAGCCCCCTCCGCCTCCGATACCTCCCTGTTTCCCGTTCACGGCCGGTTCACCCGGCCCGTGCCATGCTGCCCTTGGGCGACAGAGGTCCTGCAGCGGGATGGAGAGCGAGGAGGGCGAGCCGCCGCACCGGCCGAGGCCGGTGACCGACCGGGAGCGGTTCCTGACCTTCGCCCTGGCCGCGGCGGAAATGCTGCTGGAAGTCTCCTCGGCGGGCCGCATCCTCTTCGCCGCAGGAGCCTTCCAGAGCCGGCTCGGCCGTTCCCCGGACTCCCTGGTGGGGGCGCATGTGCGGGAGGTGCTGGCCCTGCCGGACCACGCCGCCTTCGAGATCGCCTTCAACATCCTGCTGAGCCGGGACCGGCTGCCGCCCACCCTGTTCCACCTGGCCAATGCCGGCGCCACCGCCATGGCCTGCAGCGGGCTGCGGCTGCTGGGGCGGGATGCGGACCGGCTCTGCCTGACCTTCGCTGCCCTGCCCCTGGCCGGGGCGGCAGAGGGGCCGCGCATCGGTGGCCCGGCCCCGCTGCGCGACGCGGCCAATGCCCTGGCGCGGGGGGTGGCGCCGGCCGGCACGCTCGGCCTGCTGGAGATCCATGCGCCGGAGGGCAGCCTGGCGCCGGATGGCGAACTGACCCGGCTGGTGCGGGAGGAGCTGGCGACGAGCATCGCCCCGGACAGCCTGGCGGGGGAGCTGGCGGCGGGGCGCTTCGGCGTGATCTCCCGCACCCGGGCGGACCTTGCCGCGGTGGGGGCGAAGATCGAGGCGCTGGCCCGGGCCTCCGGCCTCGCGGCCTCCGTCGCCACCGAGGCCCTGGCGCTGGACGATGCCAGCCTGACGCCGATGCAGATGACGCGGGCGCTGCGCTACGCGCTCTCCGTCTTCGGCCGGGGTGGGGCGGCGGCGCTGGCGGAGGCCGGGTTCGATGGCGGGCTGGCCGGTTTCGTCGCCGGCGCCTGCGCCCGCACCGTGCGGCTGCGCCAGGCGATCGCGGAGCGGAAATTCCGCCTGGCCTTCCAGCCCATCGTGCGGCTGGCGGATCGCCGCCCGCATCACTACGAGGCGCTGCTGCGGCCCGAGGCCGATATCGAGGCGCCGCTCGTCATGGCGCAGGATTTCGTCATCTTCGCCGAGGCGCTGGGCCTTTCCGAGGAGCTGGACTGGGCGGTGCTGCTGGCGGTGTGCAGCGCCGCGCGGCGTTCCGGCGGGCCGCGCATCGCCGCCAACCTCTCCGGCCTCTCGCTGCAGAGCCCGGGCTTCCGCGCGGCGCTGGTGAAGCTGCTGGAGAGCGAGCCGCTGCTGGCCCGCCGCCTGCTGTTCGAGATCACCGAGACCGCCGAGATCGAGGAGGAGGCGGAGGCGGTGCGGACGGTGGAGGCGCTGCGCGGCCTGGGCGTGCCGCTCTGCATCGACGATTTCGGCGCGGGCGCCGCGGCCTTCCGCTACCTGCGGACGCTGCGGGTGGATTACGTGAAGATCGACGGTCTCTATGTGCAGAACGCCATGCGCAGCCCGGTGGACCGCGGCATCGTCGCTTCCATGGTGGACCTGGCACGGACGGTCGGGGCCCAGGTGGTGGCGGAGTGGGTGGAGACCGAGGCGGAAGCCGCGCTGATGCAGGAGCTGGGCGTGGAGTTCGGCCAGGGCTGGCTGTTCGGCCGGCCGGGGCCGCTGCCGGGCTGAGGCGCGGGCCGGGCCGCCGGGGCAAGGCGGATGGACCAGGAGGCGCCTGGGCCAGAGCAGGCGACCGGGGCACGGGCAGGGGGCGGCGACGGCTTGACCCGGGCCGGGGCGGCGGCCTCTCCTCTCCCCTCCGAAGGGAGCCCGTCCATGAGCGACAAGAGCTGCAAGCCGCCGGATCCGGCCACGCGAATCCCGGCCTTCCGCCTGCCGCCCGGGGCCTGCGATGCGCATTGCCATGTCTTCGGCCCGGCCGACCGCTACCCCTATGCGCCGGACCGCGCCTATACGCCGCCGGATGCGCCGGTGGCTGAGCTGCGCCGGGTGCATCGCACCATCGGGGTGGAGCGGGCCGTCATCGTCCAGGCGAGCTGCCACGGGACGGACAATACCGCCATGCTGGATGCCATCGCCGAAAGCGGCGGGGCGTATCGCGGCGTCGCCATCCTGGATGGCAGCGTCACCGACGCGGAGCTGGCGCGGCTGCATGCCGGCGGCATCCGCGGCGTGCGGTTCAACTTCGTCCGGCATCTCGGCGGGACGCCGGACCTTGCGGTGTTCGACGCGGTGCTCGGGCGGATCGAGCGGCTCGGCTGGCATGTGGTGCTGCATCTGGATGCCGAGGACATCATCGCGCATGCGCCGCGCATCGAAAGGCTGCGGGTGCCCTTCGTCATCGACCATATGGGGCGGGTGAAGGCGAAGGGCGGGCTGGACCAGGCGCCCTTCCGGCAATTGCTGCGGCTGATGGAGAACCCGCTGGCCTGGGTGAAGGTGTGCGGGGCGGAACGCGTCTCCTCCATCGGTGCGCCCTTCCGCGATGCCGTGCCCTTCGCCGCGGCGCTGATCGAGACGGCGCCCGATCGCGTTTTGTGGGGAACTGACTGGCCGCACCCGAATATCAGCGGCGACATGCCGAATGACGGCGAGCTGGTGGACCTGTTCGCGCTGTTCACCGCGGATGCGGGGCTGCGGCGGCAGGTGCTGGTGGAGAATCCGACGCGGCTCTACTGGGGGTGAACTGAACAAGATCGGGGGCGCTGCCCCCGAACCCCCGCCGGGGAGGGGACCCCTCCCCGGGCCCCGGTCCGGGTTTTGCACCCGACGGTTCCACCGGAAATCAGGCCGGAAAAGGCGGCTTCTCGCCCCGCAGCAGCACGGCGTCCAGATTGTCCAGCGCCCGGTGGCCCATGGCGTCCCGCGTCTCGACCGTGGCGCTGCCGAGATGCGGCAGCAGCACGACGTTCTCCAGCGCGAAATAGCCCGGATTCACCCGCGGCTCGCCGTCATAGACATCGAGGCCGGCGGCGCGGACCTGGCCGGATTGCAGCGCGGCGATCAGCGCCGCGTCGTCCACCGTGGTGCCGCGGCCGGTATTCACCACGATGGCGCCGCGCTTCAGCCTGGCGATGCGGGCGGCGTTCAGCCAGTGGCGGGTGGCCGCGCTGCCCGGGATGTGCATGGAGAGCACGTCGATGCCGCCGAGGAACTCGGCCTCATCCGCGTGCCAGATGGCGCCCTGCTCCAGTTCCGGGGCCAGGCGCCGGCGGCCATGATAGTGGACCTCCATGCGGACGCCGCGGGCCATCGCCGCCATCTCCCGCCCGATGCGGCCGAGGCCGAGGATGCCGAGCGTCTTGCCCTCCAGCGTCACGCCCATGAGCTGGGTCGGCGCCCAGCCCTGCCATTGCCCGGCGCGGACCATCCGCTCCCCCTCCCCGGCGCGGCGGGCGGCCATGAGGAGGAGGGTGAAGGCGATCTCGGCGGTGGCGAAGGAGAGCACGTCCGGCGTGTTCGCCACCTGGATGCCACGGGCGCGGGCGGCCTCCAGGTCGATATGGTCGGTGCCGACGGAGAAGGTGGAGAGCAGCTTCACCGAGGCGGGCAGACCGGCGATGCAGGCGGCGTCCAGCCGGTCCCCGGCGGCGCAGAGGATGCCCTGGGCGGAGATGGCGGCGGCGCGGCGGATGATCTCGGCGGCGTCGGTGGACCAGGGCTCGTCATTCGGGTTCAGCGCGGCGGCATAGTCGCGGGCGGCGCGGGCCTCGATGGCCTCCGGCAGGTGGCGGGTGACGAGCAGGGGGGGCTTGGCCATGGGCGTCTCCTTCGCGTGGCCCTTGGTGTAGCAGGGCTTGGCCGGCTTGCCAGCGCGGGAGGTGCCGGCGGCGCCAGGCTTGCCAGCGCCCTGGCCGAAGGGCAGGGTCGCCGGCCCAGGGCAGGTCGCTGCGGCGATGGCCCTGGAGCTGGCGGATTCGGCGGCAGGGCCAGCCGGTCGGCCGGCACCGGTGATGGTGCCGCCGCGGCGGAACAGGGAGAGAGACCATGGATCTCGGGTTGCAGGGCAAGCGCGCCCTGGTGATGGGCGGCACCAAGGGGCTCGGCCGGTCGATCGCCGATGCGCTGGCGGCGGAGGGCGCGTCCATCGTCATCAGCGGCCGCGACCAGGGGCGGCTGGACCAGGCGGCGGCGGAGTTGAAGGCCAAGGGGGCGCCGAGCGCCTCCGGCGTGGTGGCCGATGTCGCCAGCAGCGCCGACATGGACAAGCTGGCGGCAGCCGCCGAGAAGGCACTGGGCGGCGTCGACATCCTGGTGCTGAACCATGGCGGCCCGCCGCCCTGCACCGCGTCCGAGATCACCGAACCGGCCCTGCTGGAGTGGTTCCAGCACATCGTCGTCTCCCCCATCCGCATCACCAACGCCCTGCTGCCGAAAATGCGGGAGCGGGGCTGGGGGCGGATCATCGTGGTGGGCAGCACCGGCATGCAGCATCCGATCCCGACGCTCGCGCTCTCCAACACGCTGCGCGCTTCGATCTGGGGCTGGCTGAAGACGCTTTCCGGCGAGGTGGCGAAGGATGGCGTGACGATGAACGTCCTGGCGCCCGGCACCATCCAGACCGACCGGGTGACCCAGACCACCACCAAGCGGGCGCAGCAGCTCAACATCAGCTTCGAGGATGCGCTGGCCCAGGCGGCGGCGGAGATCCCGGCCGGGCGGCTGGGGGTGCCGGACGACTACGGGCCGATGGGCGCGTTTCTTGCAAGCGAGAAGGCCGGCTACATCACCGGCAGCCTGATCCGCGTCGATGGCGGGCGGGTGCGCGGCATGGTGTAGCGGTTCCGGGGTGCTTCGGGCCTTCCGGGTCCGGGGCGCCCGGCGGTGTGGAATTGCTTGTTCTGGAGGCTGGTGGTGCTCCCCAATCTGACGCCGGATGTCGCGCTGGCGGCGAAGCTGTTCGATGAGTTGCGGGCCAAAAGCTTCGACGGTGTCGGCATCACCCGCGAAGCCTATGGGCCGGGGGAGCGCATGGCGCATGCCCTGATGGCCGAGACGGCGGACCGGCTGGGGCTGGAGCGCAGGACCGACCCGGTCGGCAATCTCTACATGACCCTGCCGGGCGCGGACCGGGCGGCGAAGCAGGTGATCCTCGGCAGCCACCTGGACAGCGTGCAGCAGGGCGGGAATTTCGACGGCGCGGCGGGCGTGCTGGCCGGGCTGGCGGCGGTGGCCGGCATGCAGCGGGCCGGCTTCACGCCCGCGCGGGACGTGACGGTGATGGTGACCCGCGCCGAGGAGGCGGGGGCGTGGTTCCCCACCTCTTTCCCCGGCTCCCGCGGCGCGCTGGGGCGGCTGGCGGCGGCCGAGCTGGAGGTGAAGCGGATGGATACCGGCCGCAGCCTCGCCGACCATATGGCGGAGGAGGGGTTCGACCCCGGCTTCGTCCGGCGCGGCGAGCGGGTGCTGGGCCCCGATAACGTCGCCGCCTATCTGGAAGTGCATATCGAGCAGGGGCCGGTGCTGGAGGCGGAGGGGATCCCCATCGGCATCGTCACCGGCATCCCCGGCAGCCGGCGGCTGCGGGCGGCGCGGGTGCTGGGCGAGACCAACCATTCCGGCGGCACGCCGCGGAAGTACCGCCGCGACGCTGCCATGGCGCTGGCGGAGCTCGCCGTGACGCTGGACGAGGAATGGGTGCGGCTGGAAGCCCGCGGCCACCGGCTGGTGGTGACCTTCTGCGTCATGGGCACCACGGCGGAGGCGGGCTTCACCAAGATCCCCGGCGAGGCGGTGTTCCAGCTCGACGTCCGCAGCCAGGATCTGCGCTGCACCGACCGGATCTACGAGGTTCTGTACGAGGCCGTCGCCCGGATCGAGGCGCGGCGCGGCGTGCGCTTCGAACTGGGCGAGGAGGGCGGCAGCCGGCCCTCGTCCATGGATGACGGCGTGCAGGCAGCGCTGAAGCGCGCCGCCGAGGCGCTCTCCATCCCCCATCTCATCATGCCGAGCGGTGGCGGCCATGACGCGGTCGCCTTCGCGCAGGCGGGCATTCCTGCGGGCATGCTCTTCGTGCGCAACCAGCACGGCAGTCACAACCCGAAGGAAGCCATGCGGATCGAGGATTTTGCGGAAGCGTGCAAGGTGGCGCAGCGCTTTGCGGCGGAGTACGGCGCATGAGCGCGCGTCTGGCTGCCCAGGGTGGCGGAGCCGCCCGTCTCGCGGTGGATATCGGCGGCACCTTCACCGATGTGGCCGTGGAGCAGGGCGAGCGCCGCTGGACCGGCAAGGTGCTGACCACGCCGCAGGCGCCGGAGCTCGGCGTACTGGAGGGCGTGAAGCTGGTGCTGGAAAAGGCCGGGCTGGCACCCGCCGACATCGCCCTCGTCATCCATGGCACCACCCTGGCGACCAATGCGGTCATCGAGCGCAAGGGCGCGAAGACCGCGCTGCTGACGACGGAGGGCTTCCGCGACGTCCTCGCCCTCGGCAATGAGAGCCGCTACGACCAGTACGATCTGAACATTGAGCTGCCGCAGCCTTTGGTGCCGCGGCGCTGGCGCCTGCCGGTGACGGAACGGCTGGACAATACCGGCAAGGTGCTGCTGCCGCTGGATGAGGCGGCCGTCGCGCGGCATGTGGCGTTCATGCGCGCCGAGGGCATCGAGGCGGTGGCGATCGGCTTCCTCCACGCCTTCGTCAACCCGGCGCATGAGAAGCAGGCGGCGGCGATCCTGCAGCGCCTCTGGCCGGAGGTGCCGGTCTCGCTGAGCAGCGAGGTCTCGCCGGAGATGCGGGAGTGGGAGCGGTTCAGCACCACCGCCGCCAACGCCTATGTGCAGCCGTTGATGGCCAGCTACCTGAAGCGGCTGGAAGTGGGGCTGCGCGAGGGCGGCCTTGCCTGCCCGGTCTTCATGATGCTCTCGGGCGGCGGGCTGACCACGCTGGAGACGGCGCGGCGCTTCCCCATCCGCCTGGTGGAAAGCGGGCCGGCCGGCGGTGCCATCTTCTCCGCGCATGTCGCGAAGCAGCGCGGGCTGACGGAAGTGCTCTCCTTCGACATGGGCGGCACCACGGCGAAGGTCTGCCTGATCGACCAGTACCAGCCCCAGGCCAGCCGGACCTTCGAGGTGGCGCGGGTGGGCCGCTTCAAGAAGGGCTCCGGCCTGCCGCTGCGCATCCCGGTCATCGAGATGGTGGAGATCGGCGCCGGTGGTGGCTCCCTGGCTGCCGTTGACAGCATGGGGCGGATCACCGTGGGGCCGGAGAGCGCCGGCGCCGATCCGGGGCCGGCCTGCTATGGCCGCGGCGGCGCGAAGCCGGCGGTGACGGATGCGAACCTGGCGCTCGGCCGCTACGACCCGGAGCATTTCGCCGGCGGCGCGCTGCGCCTCTACCCGGAACGTTCGCGCGATGCGCTGGTGGCCGAGGTGGGCGGCCGGCTCGGCCTCTCGGCGGAGATGGCGGCGCTTGGCGTTGTCGAGATGGTGGACGAGAACATGGCGAATGCCGCCCGCGTCCATGCCATCGAGAGCGGCAAGGGCTTCGAGGGCCGCACCATCATCGCCTTCGGTGGCGGCGGGCCGGTGCATGGCTACCGCGTGGCGGAGAAGATCGGGGTGAAGCGGCTGCTGGTGCCGAGCGGCGCCGGCGTCGGCTCCGCCATCGGCTTCCTGCGGGCGCCGGTGGCCTATGAGGTGGTGCGCAGCCTCTACCAGCGTTTTGCGAGTTTCGATGTCGGCGCGGTGAATGCGCTGCTGACGGAGATGTCGCGGGAGGCCGCCGCGGTGGTGGCGAAGGGCGCCTTCGGGGCGCGGACGGTGGAGGGCCGCCTCGCCTATATGCGCTATGTCGGCCAGGGGCATGAGATCGCGGTGAAGCTGCCCGCGCGCGACCTGACCGCGGCGGATGTGCAGGCGATCCGCGCCGCCTACGACGCCGAGTACATCAAATTCTACGACCGGCCGGTGCCGGGCAGCGATGTGGAGATCCTGAGCTTCGCCGTGACGGTGGCGACCGAGGTGCCGGCGGTGGAACCGGCGGCGGAGGTGGAGGCGGCGCCTGCCCCCGCGCCGATCCGCCAGCAGCAGGTGCGGGACACCACCACGGGCGAGGTGACGGAATGGGCGGTGTATGACCGCGCGGCGATGGCGCCGGGCGCCGTCGTCGCCGGGCCCTGCATCGTGGCGGAGGCGGAGACGAGCACGCTGGTGGGGCGCGGCTGGTCCTGCCGGATGGATGGGCTGGGGTATTTGGATCTGACGCAGGAGAGCGCGTGATGAAGGAAACCGGAGCCCTCGCCACCATCCAGCGCCAGATCCAGTGGAACCGCCTGATCGCGGTGGTGGAGGAGCAGGCGCAGACCATGATCCGCACTGCCTTCAGCACCACGGTGCGGGAGGCGGGCGACCTCTCCGCCGGCATCTTCGACCTGCAGGGCCGGATGCTGGCCCAGGCCGTCACCGGCACGCCGGGCCATGTGAATTCCATGGCGGAAAGCGTCGGCCACTTCCTGGCGAAATTCCCCGCCGCGGGGATGCAGCCGGGCGACCACTACATCACCAACGATCCCTGGCTGGGCACCGGCCACCTGCATGACCTCACCGTGGTCACGCCGGCCTTCCGCCGCGGGAAGATCGTCGGCCTCTTCGCCAACACCGCGCATATCATCGATATCGGCGGGCTCGGCATGGGGCCGGAGGGGCGGAGCGTCTTCGAGGAAGGGCTCTACATCCCCATCGTGAAGTGCTTCGACCGCAACGTGCCGAACGAGACCTTCTTCGACTTCATCCGCGCGGGCAGCCGCACGCCGGTGGAGCTGGAGGGCGACATCTACAGCCTCTGCGCCTGCAACGACGCCGGCGCCAAGCGGCTGGTGGAGATGCTGGACGAGTTCGACATGGACAGCATCGACCCGCTGGCCGAGTACATCTTCGAGAGCTCGCTGCGCGCGACCATCGAGGAGATCCGCAAGCTGCCGCGCGGCACCTTCCGTGCCCAGATCAGGTCGGACGGCTATGAGGCGCCGGTGACGCTGAACGCCGCCATGACCATCGAGGAGGAGCGGATCGTGGTGGATTACGCCGGGACCTCCGGCCTCTCCACCCGCGGCATCAACGTGCCGCCGGCCTATTGCCGCGCCTATTCCTGCTTCGGCATCAAATGCGTGGTGGCGCCGGAGATTCCGAACAACTGGGCCTCGCTGTCGCCCTTCCAGATGGAGATCCCGGAAGGCTGCATCCTGAACGCGCCGTGGCCCTATCCGGTGAGCGTGCGGCATGTGGTGGGGCAGCTGCTGCCGGACCTGATGATGGGGTGCCTGCATCAGGCGGTGCCGGGGCGGGTGAATGCCGAGGGCGCCTCCGCCCTGTGGAATCCGCCGCTCCGCGGTGGCTCCCAGGTCTCCGGCCAGGCGGCGGAGGTGGAGGATTTCGAGATCATCACCTTCAACTCCGGCGGCACCGGCGCGCGGCCGGAGAAGGATGGGCTGGACGGCATCGCCTTCCCCTCCGGCGTCAGGACCATGCCGGTGGAGGCGACGGAGAATGTCGCGCCGGTGATCTTCTGGAAGAAGGAGCTGCGGCCGGATTCCGCCGGGGCGGGGAAGACGCGGGGCGGCTTCGGCCAGGTCATGGAGATCGGCACCAAGGGCGAGGCGGAATTCGCGGTGAACGCGATCTTCGACCGCGTGGCCAACCCGCCGAAGGGCCGCGATGGCGGCGGCGAGGGCGCGGCCGGCTGGGTGGGGCTGAACGACGCCAATGGCACGCCGCTGCGGACCAAGGGGTTCCAGATCGTTCCCAAGGGGCGGCGGCTGCTGCTGAAGCTGCCGGGCGGCGGCGGCATGGGAGACCCGAAGGCGCGCGATCCGGAGCTGGTGAGGCGCGACGTGGTGGATGGGCTGATCACCCGCGCCGCGGCAAAGGAGATCTACGGCGTCGAGGTGTAGCGCCGGGCGGGCGCCGGGGCTTGCCCCGGCGCCCCTTCTGCCTCACCCCCGCCGCAGGCTCTCCACCATCGCCCCATAGACCACATCCTTCCAGATCATCCGCGTCCGCACGCGGTTGCTCGGGCCCTGGGCCATCAGGATCGCCACCAGCCCCTCCGCCCGGTCGATGGTGAAGCTGGTGCCCCAGGCGCCGGCCCACATCGCATCGCCCGGGCTGCCCGGCGCCGTGCCCATGCCATCCGCCAGCCGCACCCCGAAGCCCAGGCCGAAGCCATAGCCCGGCCCGGTGGAGGCGGTGGGGCTGCCCGCCATGCCGGTGATGTGGTTGGACATCATGAAATTCACCACCGGCGCCGCCAGGTAGCGCCGCCCCTCCAGCACCCCGCCATTCGCCATCATCTGCGCGAAGCGGATGTAGTCCGCGGCGGTGGAGACGAGGCCGGCGCCGCCCTTCAGGTAGCTGGTCGCGCGCTCATCGGTCAGGATGCGGTACTGCGCCCACATCGTCGCCTTCTGCGGGTCGCTGTCCGGGGCCTCCGCCAGCCGGGCGCGCTTCTCCGGCGGCACGAACCAATGCGTGTCCCGCATGCCGAGCGGGGCGAGCAGCCGCTCCTCCATCGCCTGGTCCAGCCGCTTGCCGGCGACGCGGGAGACCAGCAGTCCCAGCACATCCGTGGCGATGGAGTAGAAGAAGGTGGTGCCCGGCTGGAAGGCCAGCGGAATGGCGCCGAGCTGCCGCAGCATCTCCTCGCCGCCGATCGGGCCGCGCCCGGCCTCGATATTCGCCTCCTCATAGGCCGCCTTGATGCGCGGGGAGGGCGAGGCGCCGGAATAGACGAAGCCCGCCGTGTGCCGCAGCAGGTCGTGGATGGCGGGCTGGCGCGTGGCCGGGACCAGCTCGCTCTGGTCGTCCTGCCGCTGCTCCACCTTCAGGTCGCGCAGTTCCGGCAGCACCTCGGCGATCGGGTCGTCCAGCTTCATCCGCCCTTCCTCCACCAGCATCAGCGCCAGCGCGGAGGTGAGTGGCTTGGTCATGCTGGCCTGGAGGAAGATGGCGTCGCGCGGCATGGGCTTCGTCTTCGCCGCGTCCTGATGGCCATAGGCCTCGAAATGGATGATCTCGCCCTGGCGCGCGATGAGGGTGACGGCGCCGGGGAAGGAGCCGCGCTCCGCCTCCGCCTGCATCACGCCGGCGATGCGGCCGAGGCGTTCACGCGAGAAGCCCCGCACCAGCGGCGACGACGCGGGCGGGCGCGCAGCGGGCGGCGCGGCGGGCGGGCGCGGCAGGGGCTGGGCGGCGGCCGGCTGGGCGGTGGCGGCAAGGCCGGCGACGGCGCCGGCCAGCGCCTGGCGGCGCCCGGTGAAGCTCTGCGTCATGGCGTTCCTCCGGCAGGTCCTGGCCCGCCCGGGCGAATCCTGCCCTCCGCCACTGCCCGCCGGCAAGCCCGGGCAGCCACCGGCCTCTCCCCCTGGCGTCGCGCGCCGCGGCGGGACATCATCGGCCCTTCACTGACCGATCCGGACGCGCATCGCCATGGCCCTTCGCTGCGACCTCATCATCCGCGACGCCACCCTGTTCGACGGCACCGGGGCGCCGCGCCGGGTCGGCGATCTCGGCGTCACCGGGGACCGCATCGCGGCGGTGGGCGACCTCGGCGGCGCGACGGCGGATCGGGAGGTGATCGCCACCGGCCGCGCGCTGGCTCCCGGCTTCATCGATGCGCACACCCATGACGACCGCGCCGTGCTGATGGGCTGCGAATGCCTGCGCTGCAAATCCAGCCAGGGCGTCACCACCGTTGTCGTCGGCAATTGCGGCGTCTCCCTCGCGCCGCTGGTCTCGCAGAAGCGGCCTGTTCCGCCGCTCGACCTGGTGGGGGAGGATGGCTGGTGGCGCTTCGGCAGTTTTTCCGAGTACGCCGAGGCGCTGCGGAAGACACCCGCCGCAGTGAACACCTACGCCATCGTCGGCCACCAGACGCTGCGCTACCGGGTGATGGGCGAGGATCTCTATCGCCCGGCCAGGGACAACGAGATCGCGGAGATGCGCCGCATCGTGGCGGAGAGCCTCGCCGAAGGCGCCTCCGGCTTCTCCACCGGCCTCTGGTACAAGCCGAACATGCATGCGACGACGGAGGAGGTGATCGCCGTCGCCGAGCCGCTGCGCGCCGCGGGCGGCATGTACTTCACCCATATGCGGGACGAGGCGGACCGGGTCTGCGCCTCCATCGAGGAGACGCTGAAGATCGGCAAGCGCGTCGGCGTGCCGGTCTGGATCAGCCACCATAAATGCTCGATGCCGGAGAATTACGGGCGTTCCGTGCAGACCCTGGCACTGCTGGAGGCCTCGGCCTCGCTGCAGGAAGTGGCCTATGACATGTATCCCTACCCGGCCGGCTCCACCGTGCTGATGCCGGACCGGCTGCGGGAGGATGTGCGCGTCATCATCACCTGGTCCATCCCGCATCCGGAATTCGCGGGGAAGGATCTGAAGGAGGTGGCGCGGGGCTGGAACACCGATATCCGCACCGCGGCGGAGCGGCTGCTGCCCGCCGGCGCCATCACCTTCCAGATGGACGAGGACGACGTGCGCCGGATCATGGCGCATCCGATGAGCGTCATCGGCTCCGACGGCATTCCGCATGACGCGCATCCGCATCCGCGCCTTTGGGGCACCTTCCCGCGGGTGCTCGGCTTCTATTCCCGCCAGCTCGGCCTGCTGACGATGGAGGAGGCGATCCACAAGATGACCGGGCGCACCGCCTCGCTCTTCGGCATGATGGATCGGGGCGTGCTGAAGCCGGGCGCCTATGCGGATCTGGTGCTGTTCGACCCGCACAAGGTGGTCGACCGCGCGACCTTCGAGGATCCGAAGCAGCCCTCGGACGGGATCGAGGAGGTGTGGACCAATGGCGTGCCCACTTACCGCGCCGGGGAGATGACGGGGGCGACGCCGGGGCGGCTGATCCGGCGCAACCGGGCAGCCTGAGCCCCCGGCGCCGCCGGGGGCGGAGGGGCCCGGGGAAGGTGCGGCCGGCGGGCGGAAATGCCGGCAGCCCGCGCGCGGCCCGCATCCTGGTCGGTGCCGGCGGCACGTCATCCGGGCTGAACTGCCCCGCCGCCGGTTGGTGGCGCGTGGGCGCTTCCCGTCTTGCTCCGCGCAATGGATGCCTGGCCCTGGTCAGGTCGGCCCGGCACCGGCATGGTCAGGCAGGGGCACGTCTCGAATTGCGGCGCGTGGGGCCACCAGGGCAAAATCCGACCAGGTGGAATCACCTGACCGGATATCTTGCTCCGGGATTCCCGGCCCTCCGCCATGGAGGGAGGCGGATTGCGTCGTGTCAGCTGGTCCTGACAGGGCGGTCGCCGGTGGCATGCCTGCCGGCTGGCGACCGGGCAGCATCGCCGGGGGCTCGGGCAAATGGCGCGGCGCGGGCCAGATCGAAATTTCTGATACAAGTCGCATCCTGCGGCGTGGCCCGCTGCGAATTCAGCAGGTCGTTGGCCGGGGGTCCCAGTTGGGGGCTGGGCGCTTCCTGGATCAGGGCCGCCTGTTCCAGCAGGAGTTTTTGCAACGGCACAGGAAGTAGCTCCCAGTGGACAGCCGTTGCCATCCCCAGATGTAGGAGCAGCTTCTTGTCGGTGGATCTGCACCGGAACATAACTGACTTGGTTGTAGTCATCGTCCCCTCCACAACTTTGGAGAGCATAGCTGGGCGCTGAAATAGAAAACCCGCTATTTATTTCACAAGCCCGTCAGCGCTTCTGTAGGACGGGACCGTAAGCTGCTTTGGCGGTCGCGCCAGCGCCGCCAGGCGGGCCTGGCCCCCGGGCCGGGCCGGCAGGGAGCGGAGAACCGGCGGGCGGTCGCGGGCGCCCATTATGCGGGACGCGATGCATCTTCCGCTTCCATGCCTCCTGCGGTCGCGTCATCCGCTCCGGCAGCGAGGCGGCAGCGGGCGGCGAGGCGTCATGGCCCCGGCCTTCGGGCGGGACCGGCTGGCTGGCATCAGGCCGGCTGGGGCAGGCTGGCGACGCGGTTCCGCCCCGCCTGCTTCGCCTGGTACAGCGCGACATCGGCGCGCTCCACCAGGCAGGGCAGCGGCTCCCCGGGCTGATAGGCGGCGACGCCGATGGAGATGGTGACGACGCCGAGATCCTTGCCGGTGGAGCGGAGGGAGAAGGATTTCTCGCTCACCGCCTGGCGGATCCGCTCCGCTGCCTGCTGCGCAGCGCCCAGGCTGGCATGCGGCAGCAGGGCGGCGAATTCCTCGCCCCCCATGCGGGCGGCCAGAGGGGCGGCCGCCGCGCCCTCGCCGAGGCAGGCCTGGATGGTCTGGGCGACGCGGCGCAGCACCGCATCCCCCACCGGATGGCCCCAGGTGTCGTTGATGAGCTTGAAGCGGTCGATGTCGGCGATGAGCAGGCAGAGGGAATGGCCCTGCACCGTCGCTTCGGCGGCGGCGTGGCGCAGATGCTCCTCGAAGGCGCGGCGGTTGGGCAGGCCGGTCAGCACGTCGGTGGTGGCCTCGCGCCGCGCCTCCGCCAGCTCCCGCTCCAGCGTGCCGATCCGCTCGGCGGAGGCGGAGATGTCGCCGCCGAGCCGGTCGCAGCGGCGGGAGAGCAGCTCCGTCTCCTCCTGCAGCCGGGCGAGCAGGCCCGGCACCTCGCCCAGCGGCCCGGCCAGGGCGCCGGAGAAGCGGCGGAGGGAGGAGCCGTAGCGGGTGGCGTTGCTGCCGGCCTCCGCCACCTGGCTCACCACCTCCTGCAGCGCGGCGTGGATGTCCTGCGAGGCGTCGAGGAAGGACTGCATCTCCCGCCCCGGGTGGTAGAAGCGCTCATGCACCTCGAACATCAGCCTTTCGTCGATGGACTGGCCGTTGTCGATGAAGGTGGCGAGCACGCGGCGGACCATCGGATGCTCGCCGGAGTGGAAATCGTACCAGATGGTGAAATGCGCGGGCGTCGGGCGGATGCCGAAGCGCAGCATGGAGGCGATGGCGGCATGCGCGAAGGCGACGGCGGCATTGCCCGGGCGGGGCGGCGCCGTGCTTCCGTTCATCGCCATGGTCGGGTCTGGGCCCATTGCCAACTTCGCCTGTCTCCCCGAGTCCTAGGGGAGGAGGGGTGAAACGGGGGTAAAGAGCAGGGCCATATCGCACCGGGTACGATACGATGCCCGGCGAGGGCGTCCCGGCCCGCCTACCCCGCCAGCCGCGCCCCGCGCAGCCGCCGCACGCCCTGCGTCAACCGCCGATGAGCAGCTCCGGCGGCGTGCCGGTGAGGAGCTCCGGCCCCTGCTCCGTCACCAGCACCGTCTCGCTGAGCGCCGCGCCGCCGGCCGAGGCATGGACATGGAAGACCATCCCCGCCTCCAGCGGCCAGTTGGCTTCGGGGTGGAGGATGCGGGTGAAGTCGCTGGTGCGCGGCGCCTGTGGCGCGTGGAGGCCGAGCGTGTGGCCGGTGATGTTGTCGTAGCTCGCGCGCAGCCCGGCGCGGACCACGCCCTGGCGGAGGATGGCGTCCACCTCCGCGGCAATGGCGCCGGGGCGCATGGCGGCGATCTGCCTGGCCTGCAGCGCGGCCAGCGCCGCGGCCGCCCGGGCGCGGGGCAGCTCCGGCGGCCCGATGGAGACGCAGCGCATGATGCGCGCGCTGTACCATGCGATGCGCGGCGTCAGCTCGATATGCACCACGCCGCCGGGGCGGAGCGGGGCGTCGTCCAGCTCGCCATGCAGGAAATCCCAGCCGGTGACGGCGGCGATGGGGCCGGGGGCGGCGGGGTCGGCGCCGAGCTCCAGGAAGCAGTCCATGGCGGCGCGCGTCACCTCCCGCCGGGTGGCGCCGGGGCGGCAGGTGGCGGCGGCGCGGGCGAGGGCGGCATCGGCGATGCCGGCGGCGCGGCGCAGCAGGGCGATCTCGGCCGGCGATTTGATGAGGCGAAGCTCATTCGCCAGCGGGCCGAGATCGACCAGCCGCGCTCCGGGCAGGGCGGCGGCGAGGGCGGCGTGGCGGTTGACGGAGAGGGCGTAGGAGTTGAGGTCGAGGCCGATCGCCGCCTCCGCCAGGCCGCGCCGGGCGAGGGCGGCGGCCAGCGCCGGCAGCGGGTCTTCCCAGTCCCGGTAGGGGATCACCTCCACCACCGAGGCGCGCGCCCGGCAGACCGCGGCGTCGTGGGCGCGGATCAGGATGAAGGGCTCGCCGATCAGCGGCACCACCAGGCAGCGCCAGCGATTGAGCGAGGAGCCATAGCCGGAGAGCCAGGCCATGGCCTCGATCTCGTCGAAGATCGCCGCGGCGACGCCGCGGGCGGCGAGCGCACCGCGCAGCCGGGCGAGGCGGGCGGTAAATTCCTCGGGCGGGAAGACGGGGTGCGGCATCAGGGGCTCAGCATGTTCTCCCGCAGGGTGCGGCCCCGGTATTCCTTGCGGAAAAGGCCGCGGCGCTGCAGCTCCGGGACCACCAGCTTACAGAAATCCTCAAACATGCGCGGGAAAACCGTGGACAGGTCCTTCGGAATAGGCGCCGACGGCGATGGCGCGGGCCTTCACCAGCGCGATCAGCAGATCGAGGGTGGGGGTGGGGATGCCGGCGAGGCGGGCCAGGGCCTGCGGCCCGCCGAACATCGCCTCGAATTCGATGGGCGCGCCGCGCGCCAGATCCTGCACGATGCTGGATTTGTGGCCCTGGGAACGGGCGCGGCGGAGCAGCGCCTCGGCCTCCAGCGGGCTGGGATGGCCGAGGGCGGCGGCGACTTCGCCGACCTCCGCCACCACGCGGCGCACCGCCTCCGCCACGGCCGGGTCGGAATAGATCGCCTTGGGCGGGCTGTCGGCCAGGCAGCCGAACAGGCCGGAGCAGATATTGGTCTGCAGCTTGGACCAGATGCGGGCGCGGATGTTGGGCTCCGCCGTCACGGTGAAATCCGCGTCGCGCAGCAGCGCGGCCAGCGCCTCGCTCCGCGCCGTGGTGCCGGCGGGCTCGCCCAGATGGAGCGCGGTCTGGGCGGTCTCGATATGCACCACCCCGGGCCGTTCGATGTCGCAGGAGGCGAAGATGACGCCATGCAGGGCCCGCTCCGGCCCCACGGTCCGCCACGTGACGTCGCCGGGGTCGATGCGCGGCAGGCGCCGGCCCTCATGCGGTCCGCCATGGGCGTGGAAATACCACCAGGGCAGGCCGTTCATGACGAAGCAGACCGGCGTCTCCGGCCCGAGCAGCGTGGCAAGGCCCGGGGCGATGGCCGGCAGGGAAGGCGCCTTCACCGTGACCAGCACCATGTCCTGCGGGCCGAGCGCCGCCGGGTCCTCGGCCACCGCGATCCTGGCGTGGATCTGCCGGGCCGGGGTGTGGACGGTGACGCCCTCGGCGGCGATGGCGGCGAGCGTCGCGCCGCGCGCCACCATGGAGACCCGCGCGCCGCCCTGGTGCAGCCGCCCCGCCAGGTAGCAGCCGACCGCGCCGGCGCCGTAGATGCAGACCTTCATGCGATGCGGATCCCGCGCGCCCTGATGATCTCGCCCCATTTCGCCGTGTCCTCCGTCATGTGGCGGGCGAGGGCGGCGGGGCCGCCGCCGATCGGCAGGAAGCCGGCCTGGGTCAGCCGTTCCTGCGTCGCCGGCAGCGCCATCCAGCGCAGCAACTCCTCGGCCAGCCGCGCCTGGACCGGCGCCGGCACGCCGGCGGGGGCGACCATCGCCCAGTAGGTCGCGCTTTCGAAGCCGGGCACGCCCGCCTCCTCGATGGTCGGGATGTCGGGCAGCAGCGGGTGGCGGGTGCGGCTGGTCACCGCCAGCGCCCGGATATGGCCCGCCGGCAGCAGGCTGCGCACCAGTGCGGCCTCCATGAAATTCACCTGCACCTCGCCGGCCGAAAGCGCCTGCGCCGCCGGCGCGCCGCCGCGATAGGGCACGTGCAGCATCTTCGTCCCGGACAGCGCCATGAACAGCTCGGTCGCCAGGTGGCTGGTGAAGCCGATGCCGGCGGTGGCGAAGCTCAGCGTCTCCGGCTCCCGCCGCAGCAGCGCCAGCAGCTCCGGCAGGGTTGCCGCCGGCACGCTGCGATGGGTGCAGACGAAGCTCGGCGCCTGGGCGATCAGCGCGACGGGGGCGAAGGCCGTCGCGTTGTCATAGGGCATGGGGTAGAGGTGCGGCGCGATGCTGTAGGTGCTGTTGCTGTACACCACCAGCGTGTGGCCATCCGGGCGGCTCCGCAGCGCGTAGTCCAGCGCGATGGTGCCGCCGGCGCCCGGACGGTTGTCGATGACGCAGGGCTGGCCGAGCGCCGCCTGCAGGTGCTGCGCCAGCGGCCGGCCGATGACGTCGCCGGGGCCGCCGGGCGCGACCGGCATGACGAAGGTGACGGGGCGGTTCGGCCAGCCCGGTTGGGCCCCCGCGCCGCCGGGCGCGGCGAGGCCGGCGGCAGCGAGGCCCGGCAGGGCGAGCGTGGCCTGGAGGAGGGGACGGCGGGGGACAGAGCGCATGCGGCACCTCGGCAGCGCACCCGTGCCGCGGCACGGGCGCGTCCTGTTGCGGCGCCCCCTCGGTCCTGCGGCCCTGTTGCGGGCCGGTCTCGCAGCGGGGCCGTGCCACCCGCCAGCCCCCCGATGCCGGGGGGCCATGAAGGTTAAGCGCCCTGCCGCGGCGCGGGCAAGCCATGGACAGCACCGCCCAGCCGCCGGATCATCGCCGCGCGGCAGGGAGGCGGGACATGACCGGGCGCATGACGCGGGAGGCGTTGCGGGGGCGGGCGCAGACGGTGCTGGGGCCGGTGGAGCCCGCTTCGCTGGGCCCGACCCTGATGCATGAGCATCTGATCTGGGACATCCGCACCCCCGCCATGCGCGCCGATCCCGACCAGGGGCCGGAGATCACGCTGTGCAATTGCTTCGCCATCAATTACGGGCGGAAGCGCAAGGTGCCGGGCAATCTCCGCTTCCGCTGCGAGCCGACGGCGGCCGGCGAACTCGCCGCGATGAAGGCGGCGGGCGGCCGCACCCTGGTGGAGCTGAGCAGCGGCGGCCTCGACCCCGACCCGGCGGCGCTGGCGCGGCTGGCAGCGGAGGCGGGCGTGCACATCGTCATGGGCTGCGGCCACTACGTGCACGAATACCAGGATGCGGCGAATGCCGGGCGCAGCGCCGAGGATTTCGCGCGGGAGATGGTGGACCAGGTGCAGCTCGGCGCCTGGGGCACCGCGGTGCGCGCCGGCATCATCGGCGAGATCGGCTGCCAGGCGCCCTGGACCGGGCAGGAAAAGCGGGTGATGGCCGGCGCCCTGCTGGCCATGGCGGAGACCGGCGCGGCGGTGAACGTCCATCCCGGTCGCCACCCGGACCAGCCGCAGGAGGTCGCCGACTTCAGCCGCGCCCATGGCGCCGATCCCTCCCGCATCATCATCAGCCATATCGACCGCACCGTCTTCGACGAGGCGCGGCTGCTGCGGCTGGCCGATAGCGGTGTGGTCATCGAGTTCGACCTGTTCGGGCAGGAGGCGAGCTACTACCCGCTGGCGCCGATCGACATGCCGAACGACGCGGTGCGGCTGAAGCTGATGCGGGCGCTGATCGCCCGCGGGCATCTGGAGCGGATCGTGATCAGCCACGACATCTGCTACCGCACGCGGCTGACGCGCTGGGGCGGCCATGGCTATGGCCATATCTTCGAGAACGTCCTGCCGCTGATGCGGGAGCGCGGCTTCGCCGAGGCCGAGATCGAGGCCATCATGGTCGGCAATCCGCGGCGGCTGCTGGCCTTCGTCTGACCAGGGACAGGGCAGGGCGCACGCCGGCCGCGCCGGGGCGGCCGGCCATGGCGGCATGCGCATCCGGTCCCGCCCGTAACCCCGGCCCGCCCCTGTGCGAAGAGCTTCCGACCGGGCCGCCGCAACCATCTCCCTTCCCGCCGCGGCATTCACGGGCAGCCCAAGCCCCGTGCAGGTCAGGAGCATCGCATGCCAGAGACCCCGCCCCGGGGGGCGCCGCCCTCCTTCCCACTCGGCCGCCTCACTGCCATCGGGGCCGTGCTGGCCACGCTCGGCGCCGGCTTCGCCTATGCCGGGGGCTGGCTGAGCCCCGGCCGGATCACGCCTGGCCGCATCGTCGATGCGCTGAGCGAGCGCGGCGGCGACCCGACCGGGCACCGGCGCAACCACGCCAAGGGCATCTGCTTCACCGGCCGCTTCGAGGCGAGCGGGGAGGGGGCGCGCCTCTCCACCGCGCCGATGCTGGCGGCGGGGCGCTACCCGGTGGTGGGGCGCTTCGCCATCGGCACCGGCGACCCGGTGGCGCCGGATGCCAGCGGCCGGGTCCGCAGCATGGCGATCCGCATCGCGGCGCCGGACGGGCAGGAGTGGCGGACCGGCATGAACAACATGCCAGTCTTCCCGGTGGCGACGCTGGAGGCCTTCTACGAGCTGACCCTGGCCTCGCGGGTCGACCCGGCGACCGGCACGCCGCGCGATCCGCAGGCGGTGCCGCGCTTCGTCGCCGCGCATCCGGAGATGCGGGCCTTCCTTGGCTGGGCCGGCAGCGCGCCCTGGACGCCGAGCTATGCGGAGGAGGACTACCACGCGCTGAACGCCTTCTTCTTCGTCGATGCGGCGGGGGCGCGGCGCGCCGTGCGCTGGGCCGTGCTGGGCACGGTGCCGCCGGAGCCGCGGAGCCCGGCCGAGCTGCAGGCGCTGGGGCCGGATTTCCTCGGGCGGGACCTGGTGGCGCGGCTGGGCCAGGGCCCGCTGCGCTGGCGCATGGTGGCGCAACTCGCCGGGCCGGACGACCCGGTGGATGACCCGACGCGGGCCTGGCCGGCGGAGCGCGAGCAGGTCACGCTGGGCACGCTGGTGGTGGAACAGGCGCAGCCGGAGGCGAGCGGCCCCTGCCGGGACGTGAATTACGACCCGCTGGTGCTGCCCGCCGGCATCGAGCCCTCGCGCGATCCCATCCTGCTGGCGCGCTCGCCTGCCTATGCCGCCTCCTATCTGCGGCGGCAGGCGGAGCTGGGGCAGGTGCCGGCGCTGGCGCGCGGCGCGGGAGCCGGCCGATGAGCGGGCGCGGCTTCTCCCCGCTGCAACGGGGCGTGCACTGGCTGATGGCGGTGCTGATCCTCGCCATGCTGTTCATCGGCGTGGCGATGGTCGCCTCGGCCAGCTCCTATGTCCCGCTGGTGGCGATCCACCGGCCGCTCGGCCTCGCCCTGCTGCTGCTGGTGGTGCTGCGCATCGGGCTGCGCTGGCGCCGTGGCGCACCGCCCCTGCCGGTGGATCTGCCGGCCTGGCAGAAGGCGGCGGCGCATGCCTCGCATCTCGCGCTCTATGCGCTCATGCTGGCCATGCCGCTGCTGGGCTGGGCGATGCTCTCGGCGGCGGGCTATCCCGTGGTGGTGGTGCCCGGCTTCGTGCTGCCGCCGATCCTGCCGGTGAGCCCGCTGCTCTACGCCCTGCTGCGGGCGGCGCATGGCTGGCTGGGCTACCTGCTCTTCCTCACCGTGCTGCTGCATCTGGGCGCGGCGCTGTTCCACGCGCTGGTGCGGCGGGACGGGGTGTTCAGCGCGATGGTGCGGGGCAGGTGAGGGGTGAGGGAGGCGCCGCCTCCCTCCCTTGGTGCCGCCGGCCGTGCGGGGCATGACCGGCGAGGTCCGTCCCGCGGCCAAAGGGCTTTCTTCCCGGAGATCGCGGCGCGGCCTCGCGCCTCAGCCCCCCGCCAGCTGCGGCTGGCGCGCCCCGCTGAGCTCCGCCAGCAGGGCCCAGACCCGGTCAGGATCCATGCGCGTGTCAGGGTCGTTCAGAAGCTGGTCCAGCTCGGCCAGCTTCGCCTCCATCTCGCTCTCGCTCATCCGGGTCCCCATGCAGCCAGCCGCCGGCCTCGTCGGCAGCGACCATCTCCGCCGGGAAACGTGGCAGAATCGCGCCGGTTGCCGTGATGACGCCGGGATGATCTGCGTCACAAGGAGGAGAGGATCGCCGGCGAGAGGTCCGGATGCCGCGCTGCCGGGTGCCTAGGGTTGCGGAAGCGCAGCTCCTCCTCGCCCGCTGCGTCCGCCGCGCCGAACATCTCGAAGCGGGAGGTGCAGGAGACGGCGACGACTCCCGCCGCCGCAGCGCCGGTGAACCAGCGGCGCACGGCGCCTTCCAGCTCCAGCTCCTCGCGCAGGGCGCGCCATTCGCCGCGCTCCACCTCCTCCAGGAAGACGGCCAGGATGCCGGGATGCTGGCCGCTCAGCCGGGCGGCGGCGGTGGCGGTGAGGCGGCGGCAGACCGCGCCGCTGATCTCGTTGCCGCGCCCCGCCCGCGCCGCCATGGCGAAGACGCTGCCGCTGCTCGCCTCCGTGGTGACGGCCAGATGCGCCTCATGCCCGAAGATCTGCCGCAGCCGCGCCGGCAGCCCGCTTGGCGCATCCTGGAGCTGGGCGCCGGCCAGCACCAGCGGGTCGAGCTTCAGCATGGCATCCGCGCCGGCATCCTGGCGCTTCTCCGCGGCCAGCATCTCGCTGATGCGCTGCTGCAGCCCGGCGAGCTGCTCCGGGCCGGAAATCCCCTCCGGCAGGGTCAGCTTCAGCAGGTAGCGGCCGGGATGCGCGGCCAGCCAGGTCTGCAGCTCCGGATGGATGCGGTCCACCAGGGCGAGCCAGTCGCCGCGATGCACCGGGCGGCCTTCCTCGGCGGAGACGGTCTCGCAGACCACCTCGGCGGTGGCCCCGCCGCGGCGGGCGAGGAGGTCGTAGGGCGCCTCCTCGGCCAGCCCGTCGAAGCGCAGCGCGAAGCCCTGAGCGCGCAGCCGGGCGGCGGTGCGCAGCAGGTGGAAGAGGGGCAGCAGCGTTGCCTCCCCGGTGAGCCCGGCCTGCAGCCGGGCACGCAGCCGCTCCCGCGCCGCGGGCGGCAGGGTCTCGGCCAGGGCCACCGCATCCCGGGCGAAGCCGCAGAGCCGCTGCTCCGCCGGGGCGGCGCGGGCCAGGGCACGGCCATCCGCCATGCGCGCCAGGGCGAGTTCCAGGGCGTGACGGTGCTGCGCGGCGCGGGCGGAGAGCGAGCCGGGCTGCATCCGCCCGGCCAGCGCCGCCATGCGCCCCGACCAGGCGGTTTCGCCGCACAGGGCGATGAAGGCATCCAAGGGCTTGGGTGCGGCTGCTTGCACGGCACGCGGCATGGGCCAGCCTCGTTCGGAAATTCGGTGTTTGCGAGAAGCGCCAAGCGGCGGCGGAGGTCAAGCGGCGTTTCGCCATGGCTGGGAAACGGAATCTTCGGGAGTGAGGGCGTAGGGGAGGGGCGGGAGAAAACCTCCGGCCGCGCGAGCGGCGCGTGGCAACAGGCCCGGCTGGCCGCCCCGCCGCCGCAGCCCGGGCCGCCATGCCGGGCCGACGGAATGGCGGAGGCTGGACGATGGCGGTCTATGACGCGCTGCTCACGATGCTGGAGGCGGGCCAGGCCTCGGCGCGGTGGAATTTCCCGCTGGCCGTGGGCACCGAGCTCTCGCTGCAGGCCGGGCTCGGCACCGGCGTCGCCCTGACCTACAGCTTCATGGCGGCGGTGCCGGGCTATGAGAGCCCGGACGACCATCCGGGCTTCGCCGGATTGGATGCCGGGCTGCAGGCGGCGGCGCGGCGGGCGCTGGCGGCCTGGGCGGCGGTGGCGAACCTCACCTTCACCGAGGTGGCCGATGCCGGGGCGGGCGGCCAGCTCCGCTTCGGCCAGGAGAGCATCGCCGATGCCGGCGGCTACGCCTATGCGCCGGGCTACGCCTACACCTACGACCCGCTCACCAACATCGTCACCGGCACCAGCGCCGTGCCCTGGGCGGGCGACATCTATCTCGGCAATGCGCCGGAGAACGCCGCGCTGGCGGCGGGCGAATATGGCTATCAGGCGCTGCTGCACGAGATCGGCCACGCCCTCGGCCTGCAGCACCCCTTCGAGGGCGCCGACCCGCTGCCGGCGGCGGAGGCGACGCTGCGGTACAGCGTCATGGCCTATGACGCCCCAGCCAATCTCGGCATCGTCACCGTCACTGGCGATGCCCATGCCTATGCCTGGGTGGCGGAGACGCTCTACCCGAGCGGGCCGATGCTCTACGACATCGCGGCCCTGCAGCTTCTCTACGGCGCCAACATGGCCACCAATGCCGGCGCCACCACCTATGCCTGGGCGGCGGATGCGCGGATCCTCGAGACCATCTGGGATGGCGGCGGCATCGACACCATCGACGCGAGCAACCAGGCGCTGCCGAGCGTCATCGACCTGCGGGACGGGCATTTCAGCAGCATCGCCATGCGGCTGACCGAGGCCGAGCGGCGGCTGGAGATTCCCGCCTGGGCGAGCGCGGCGCCGACGCCGGGCTATGACGGGGTGGACAACCTCGCCATCGCCTTCGGCGCGGTGATCGAGAATGCGAAGGGCGGCGCGGGGGATGACCATCTCATCGGCAATGCCGTGGCGAACCTGCTGGAGGGCAATGGCGGCGCCGACACGCTGGATGGCGGCGCGGGCGACGACACCCTGGCGGGCGGCGCCGGCGACGACACCTATCTGGTGGATAGCCAGGGCGACCTGATCCTCGAAGCGCCGGGCGGCGGGGTGGACAGCGTCATCGCCTCTGCCGGCTTCTACCTCCATGCGGAGCTGGAGACGCTGGTGCTGGCGGAGGGCGCCGGCGACATCTTCGGCGTGGGCAATGCGCTGGCGAACCGGCTGGAGGGCAATGCGGGCGCCAATCTGCTCATGGCCTGGGGCGGGGACGACACCCTGCTGGGCGGCGTGGGCGATGACGTGCTCTACGGCGTCGATGGCCGGGACAGCATGGAGGGCGGCGCCGGGCTGGATGTGCTGCTGGGCGGCGAGGGCGACGACACGCTGGCGGGCGGCGCCGATGCGGATGCGCTCTATGGCGAGGCGGGCGACGATTCCCTCTCCGGCGGAACGGATTTCGTCTTCGACCTGCTGGTGGGCGGCGAGGGCAATGACACGCTGGAGGGCGCGAGCGGCCTCGGCGATTACGACTACCTCTATGGCGGCGCGGGCGGCGATGCCTTCTACGTCGATACGCCGGCCGACCTGGTCTTCGAATTCGCGGGGGAGGGGAGTGACACCGTTCATGCCTCGATCGAGGGGGCGGGCTACTACCTCTATGAGGAGATCGAGGATCTGGTGCTGCTGGGCCCCACGCCCTTCGGCGTCGGCAACGGGCTGGCCAACCGCATCGCCGGCAATGCCGGCGCAAATTGGCTGCTGGGCGGGGCGGGCGACGACACGCTGGATGGCGGCGCCGGCAGTGACGTGCTGTTCGGCGAGGCGGGGGCGGATGTCTTCGCCTTCCGCCGCGGCACCGGCGCGGATGTGGTGGGGGATTTCGCCCCGGGCGTGGACAAGCTGCTGCTCATCGGCCTGGGCTTCGCGGATTTCGCCCAGGTGATGGCGCATTTCGTGGTGGCCGGCGGCAATAGTGCCATCGATTTCGGCCAGGGCGACCTGGTGGTGCTGAACGGCGTCACCGGCCTTGCGGCCGGGGATGTGCTGCTGGCCTGAGCCTTGGAGCAAGACATCCGATCAGGCGGAATCAGCTGATCGGATGCCTTGCTCCAGAAAACGCTCTAAGCGTTCGCAGAACAGAGTCACGCCTTCGGGCGATGCCGCCCTGCGGCGATCTGCTCTAGTTCCGCGGCAGGCGGGCGCGGTCCGGCGCGTCCGGGTTCTGGGCACGGTGGCGCAGCAGGTGGTCCGCCAGCACCAGGGCCAGCATCGCCTCCCCCACCGGGACGGCGCGGATGCCGACGCAGGGGTCGTGCCGTCCCTTGGTCTGCACCTCCACCTCCTGCCCGAAGCGGTCCACCGCGGCGCGCGGCGTCAGGATGGAGGAGGTGGGCTTCACCGCGAAGCGCGCGACGATGGGCTGGCCGGTGGAAATGCCGCCGAGGATGCCGCCGGCATGGTTGCTGCCGAACCGCACCTCGCCCTGCGGGCCCATGCGCATCTCGTCGGCATTCTCCTCGCCGGAGAGGGAAGCGGCGGCGAAGCCCTCGCCGATCTCGACGCCCTTCACCGCATTGATGCTCATCAGCGCTGCGGCCAGCTCGGCATCCAGCTTGCCGTAGATCGGCGCGCCGAGGCCGGGGGGCACGCCCTCCGCCACCACCTCGATGACCGCGCCGAGCGAGGAGCCGGATTTGCGGGCGGCGAGCAGCCTCTCCTCCCACCGCGCGGCGGCGGCGGGGTCCGGGCAGAAGAACTCGTTGCGCTCCACCTCCGCCCAGTCCCAGGCGGCGCGGTCCACCCTGTCCGCGCCCAGCTGCACCAGGGCGCCGCGGAGGGTGACGCCGGCGCCCAGCACCTTGCGCGCCACGGCGCCGGCGGCGACCCGCATGGCGGTCTCCCGCGCCGAGGATCTTCCGCCACCGCGATAGTCGCGGATGCCGTATTTCAGCTCATAGGTCAGGTCGGCATGGCCGGGGCGGAAGCGGTCCTTGATCTCGCCATAGTCGCGGCTGCGCTGGTCGGTGTTCTCGATGTGCAGCGCGATCGGGGTGCCGGTCGTCATCCCCTCGAAGGTGCCGGAGAGGATGCGGACCTGGTCCGGCTCCTGCCGCTGGGTCACGAAGCGGGATTGGCCGGGGCGGCGGCGGTCCAGGAAGGGCTGGATGTCCGCTTCCGTCAGGGGCAGGCGCGGCGGGCAGCCATCCACCACGCAGCCGATGGCGGGGCCGTGCGACTCGCCCCAGGTGGTGACGCGGAAGAGGTGGCCGAAGGAATTGTGGGACACGGGATCAGACGGTGCTGATGTCCGGCGCGTCCGGATTCTTCATGCCGACGATGTGGTAGCCGCTGTCGACATGATGCACCTCCCCGGTCACGCCGGCGGACAGGTCGCTCAACAGGTAGAGGCCGGCGCCGCCCACCTCCTCGATGGTCACGTTGCGGCGCAGCGGGCTGTTGAGCTGGTTCCACTTCAGGATGTAGCGGAAATCGCCGATCCCGCTGGCCGCGAGCGTGCGGATCGGCCCGGCGGAGATCGCGTTCACCCGGATGCCGGCACCGCCCAGATCGGCCGCCAGGTAGCGGACGCTGGCCTCCAGCGCCGCCTTGGCCACGCCCATGACGTTGTAATGCGGGGTGACGCGCTCGGCGCCGAGATAGCTCATCGTCAGCAGGCTGCCGCCCGGGGACATCAGCGGCACCGCTCGCTGGCTGACCGCGACGAAGGAGTAGCAGGAGATGTCCAGCGCCTGGGCGAAGACGTCGCGCGGCGTGTCCAGGTAGCGGCCGCGGAGATAGTCCTTGTTGGCGAAGCCGATGGCATGGACCAGGAAGTCCAGCCTGCCCCATTCCTCCCGCAGTGCGGCAAAAAGGCCGTCGATGCTCGCCTCGTCCGAGACGTCGCAGGGCAGGACCAGGTTGGAGCCGATGCTCTCCGCCAGCGGCCGTACCCGCTTCTCCAGCGCCTCTCCCTGGTAGCTGAAGGCCACCTCCCCGCCCTGGGCGGCGACCGCGCGGGCGATGCCCCAGGCGATGGAGCGGTCATTCGCCACCCCCATGACGAGGCCGCGCTTGCCCGCCATGAGCGTGCCGGTGGGGGCGTCTGCGAGCGGCGCTTCGGACATGAGCGAAAGGGACCGGACTGTTGCAGGGAGGCGGTCGTGGTGGCACACCCCCGCCCGGTGGGCAAGGGGGACCGTGCCCGCCAGCACCCTCGCAGGGACCTTGCCATGAGCAGCAGCGCCGCCGACCCCATCGCCCGCTTCGAGGCCTGGATGGCGGAGGCGACGAAGGCCGAGCCGAACGATCCGAACGCGGTCTGCCTCGCCACCGCGACGAAGGAGGGCATTCCCTCCGCCCGCATGGTGCTGCTGAAGGGCGTCGATGCCCGCGGCTTCGTCTTCTACACCAATCTGGAAAGCCGGAAGGGGCAGGAGCTGGCGGCCAACCCCAATGCCGCCCTCTGCTTCCACTGGAAGTCGCTGCACCGCAGCGTGCGGGTGGAAGGCGGGGTGGAGCCGGTCACCGCGGCGGAGGCGGATGCCTATTACGCCTCCCGCGCCCGGGGCAGCCGGATCGGCGCCTGGGCCAGCAAGCAGTCCCGGCCGCTGGAAAGCCGCTACGCGCTGGAGAAGGCGGTGGCGGAGTACACGCTGAAATTCGGCCTGGGCGAGATCCCCCGCCCGGAATTCTGGTCCGGCTTCCGGCTGATCCCCCGGCGGATCGAGTTCTGGCAGGACATGCAGTTCCGCCTGCACGACCGCCAGGTCTTCCACCGCGAGGGCGAGGGCTGGCGGGTGGAGGCGCTCTACCCCTGATCCCCGCGCCGCAGCGCCCCGTCGCGGAGCTGCTGCGGCGGCTGACCGGGGCGGAGCCGCAGGAAACCCATATCTCCGCCATCCATGTCGGGCGGGGCCATGCCTTCAAGCTGAAGAAGGCGGTCGCCCTCGGCTTCCTCGACTTCACCTCCCTGGCGGCGCGGGAGCATTTCCTGCGGCGGGAGCTGGCGCTGAACGCGCCGCATGCGCCGGGCCTCTACCAGGCGGTGCTGCCCGTCACCCGCACCGCCGAGGGCGGGGTGGAGCTGGACGGGGATGGCGAGGTGGTGGAGTGGGTGCTGCGCATGGCCGCGGTCCCGCCCGGGGATTTCCTGGATGCGGTGGCCGCGGCGGGCGGGCTGGACGGGGCCCGGCTGGATGCGCTGGCCGATGCCGTCTTCGCCCTGCACGACGCGCTGCCCCCGGCCGCGCCGCTGGGCGAGTTCGACGCGGTGCGGGAGGGGAATCGCCGCGCCGCGCTGGCCGCCGGGCTGCCGGCGGGGCGCATTGCCGCCTGGGATGCGGCGCTGGCGGCGCGGCTGGCAGCGCTGGCCCCGGTGCTGGCGGCACGCCAGGCGGCGGGGCGGGTGCGGCGCTGCCATGGCGATCTGCATCTCGGCAATCTGCTGCTCTGGCAGGGGCGGGTCTGTCCCTTCGACGCGCTGGAATTCGACGAAGCGCTGGCGACCATCGACACCGGCTACGATCTCGCCTTCCTGCTGATGGACCTTGAGTATCGCCTCGGCCGCGCGGCGGCGAACCGGGTGCTGAACCGCTACGTGGCGCGCAGCGGCGATGCCGGGCTGGTGGCCGGGCTGCCGGCCTGGCTCTCGCTGCGGGCGATCATCCGCGCCCATGTCGCGGGCGCCCGGGGGCGGGGAGAGGAGGCGCTGGCCTATCTGGCGCGGGCCGAGGCCTATCTGGCGCCGCCGCCGCCGCGCCTGGTCGCGGTGGGCGGGCTGCAGGGTACGGGCAAGTCGCGCCTTGCCCGGGCGCTGGCGCCGGCGCTGGGCGCCGCGCCCGGGGCGCTGGTGCTGCGCAGCGACGAAATTCGTAAGCGCCAGGCTGGCGTCCCGCCGGAGCAGCGGCTGCCGCCCGCCGCCTATACCCCGGCGGCGAACGAGGCGGTCTTCGCCGAACTCACCGCGCAGGCGGCGGCGGTGATCGGCGCCGGGCATGCGGTGGTGGCGGATGCGGTGTTCGGTCGTCCATCCGAGCGCGCCGCGCTGGAAGGCGCCGCCGGCGGCGCGCCCTTCACCGGCTTCTGGCTCACCGCGCCGCGCGCGGTGCTGGAGGCGCGCATCGCGGCGCGGCGCGGCGACGCCTCGGATGCCGATGCGGCGGTGCTGGCGGCGACCGCGGCGCGGGAGATGGGCGAGAGCACCTGGCATGGGCTGGATGCGACGGAGGATCCACTGCCCGCCGCCCGCGCCGCGCTGGAGCGTGGGTGCTGAACCACCCTCGCCGGAAGGCTTGAAGCGCGCGATCGGTCGTATGACCGGAGCGGGCGCGTGGGCGAAGCCCGCCCGATTCGCCCCGCCCCTGCCGCTATCCCGCCTTGCGGCAGGGCGCAGCGTCACGGCATGGAACGGCAGGGGCGGCTGCATCGTTGGCCTGATGCGAAACGGCAAGCGTTTCCGCCGGGCGGGAAAATGCTCTAGCCTGTCTGCGGAAGCGCCGTTGGGGAGACGCGCCATGGCTTATCGTCGCCTGCTGCTGCCGCTGACCGGGACCGCCGCCGGGGAAGCCGCCCTTGCCACCGCGCTGATGGTGGCACGGATCTGGAATGCGCATGTCCACTGCCTGCATGTGCGGGTGGATGCGCGGGACGTGGCGCCGCTGGCCGGCGAGGGCCTGTCCGGCGCCATGATCGAGGAAATGATGGCGGCGACCGAGCGCGAGAGCGGCGAGCGCGCCGGCCGCGTGCGCGCGCTGTTCGAGCGCTTCACCGAGCATGCCGGCGGCGTCGCCCTGGCCAACAGCGCGGAGACCGCGCTGAAGCATGACGGCCCCACCCTGTCCTTCGAGAGCATCGCGGGGCGGGAGGAGGATGTGGTGGCGCAGCAATCGCGCCTCTACGACATGGCGGTGGTGCCGCATCCGGAGGCGGAGGAGGATGTCTCCTCCTCCGACGCGCTGCATGCCGTGCTGTTCGACAGCGGCCGGCCGGTGCTGATCGCACCGAGGCATGTGCCCCAGACCATCGGCACGCGGGTGTGCTGCGCCTGGAACGGCAGCGCCGAGAGCGCCGCCGCCGTCGCCGCCGCGCTGCCCTGGCTGCACCGGGCGCAGGCGGTGCGGCTGCTCTATGCCGATGAGTACCAGCGCCGCGGGCCGCAGGTGGAGGGCATCCGCGCCTATCTCCGCTGGCACGAGATCGAGGCGGAGCCGGTGATGTTCAAGCCGCAGACCAAGGATGTCGGCGCCGGGCTGCTGGGCGCGGCGCGGGACTTCAACGCGGACCTGCTCTGCATGGGCGCCTACAGCCATTCCCGGCTGCGGCAGCTCATCCTGGGCGGCGTGACGCGGCATGTGCTGGAGAACAGCGACATGCCGGTATTGATGTGCCGCTGACGCCGCGGGAGGCCGCCCGGCCGGCGGCGCGGCGCCGGGCCTGAAGCGGCGAGGCCGCCTCAGGCCAGCGGGTGGCACCGTGGCGCCATCATTCCGGGTGGGTGCCCAATAGGCGCGGCCAATGACCGCGATCACCGCGCCGGCATGGCGGCGGCAGGGCATCCCGCCCATCTTCCGACCCAACGGACGACAAACCCGTCCGACGGAGACCGAAGATGATCGACATCCGGCCCTTCAAGAGCCTCGGCGGCGCCGACCATGGCTGGCTGAAGGCGCGCCACCATTTCTCTTTCGCGCATTACCACGACCCCTCGCGGATGAACTGGGGCAAGCTGCGCGTCTGGAACGATGACGAGATCGCCGCCGGCACCGGCTTCGACCCGCACCCGCACCGCGACATGGAGATCATCACCTATGTCCGGGAGGGCGCGATCACCCATCGCGACAACATGGGCAATGAGGGCCGCACCGAGGCCGGCGACGTGCAGATCATGTCCGCCGGCACCGGCGTGGTGCACAGCGAGTACAACCTCGAGGACGAGACGACCCGGATCTTCCAGATCTGGATCATCCCGGACCGCCGCGGCGCCAAGCCGAATTGGGGGGCCAAGCGCTTCCCGAAGGAGCAGCGCGGTGACGGCACCGCCGTCACGGCGTTCGAGGTGCTGGCGAGCGGCCGCCCCGGCGATGCGGGGAGCGGGGCGCTGCCGATCAATGTGGACGGTGCCGTGCTGGCCGCCACGCTGAAGGCGGGGCAGACCCTGGTCCAGCCGCTGGCCAAGGGCCGCGCCGCCTATCTGGTGCCGGCCAAGGGGGCGGTGACGGTGAACGGCCAGGCGGTGAACCGCCGCGACGGCGTCGGCATCGTCGATGAGGCGGAGATCGCCATCACCGCGACCGAGGATGCGGAGCTGGTGATGGTGGAGGTGGCGGCGGAGTAGGGGCGGGGGCTCCGCCCCTGATCCGCCCGAGGCGGCAGGTTCGACCTGTCGGATGCAGACTCACACCGGGGTCCGGGGCCAGGTCCGGTCCCCGGTGGGGGTTTGGGGGCAAAGCCCCCAATCTTCCGGCGTCCCCAGCACCTCGGCCAGGGCTCCCCGCAGCACGCCGATCGGGTCCCGCCCCGGCCCTTCCGTCACCAGCGCCCGGTGGCCGCCCGCGAGCACCACATGCCGGGCGCCAGGCAGTTGGGTGGAGGCCACCGGCACCAGCCCGTCATTCGGCCCGGCGCCCTGGCGTTCCATCCAGCGCGCCACTGGCAGGTAGATGTTGTCCTGCCAATCCTCGGCCGCCTGCAGCACCGTGGCGATGCTGAGCATGGGCAGCGCCCCGGCCAGTCGGCCGATCGCCGCCGCATGTGCCGCCATCCAGCCGCCGCGCCGCGCGGTCGTCAGGTCCATCACCCCTTCGCCGCTGCCGAGGCCGAGCGCCTTCAGGGCGTGATGCGCGGCCAGGTGCAGCGGCTTCTGCTGGCACACCGCATCCGCCACCGGCGAGCCGTGGAAGGGCGATTGCAGCGCGACGAAGCCGCGGCAGGCGCCGGCCGCGCCCGGGCGCAGCAGCGCCGCCAGCGCTTCCAGCCCGCCCTTGCTGTGGCCGACCAGGATCGCCGGCCGCTCGCCCGCCAGCAGCGCGGCGGCGATGCGGTCGGCATTCTCCTCGACCGGCGCGGCGGTGGGCAGCGGCACCACCTCCACCGCTGCGCCGAGACCGCGAAGCCAGGTGAACTGCCCGGCCATATAGTCCACGCGCAGCCGCACCATCAGCTCCCCGAGCAGCCCGTAGCAGAGCAGCAGGCGATACCCGGAGAGCGCCTCGGCGAGCGCTTCATCCCTTTCGTTCAATCGATCTGCACCACCAGCTTGCCGAAATTGGCGCCCTGCAGCAGGCCGATGAAGGCGGTGGGGGCGTTGCGCAGTCCCTGCACCACATCCTCCCGCCACTTCATCTTCCCGGCGGCCATGTGGCCCAGCATCTCCCGCCGGAATTGCGGGTAGCGCGGCCAGCCATTGTCGCTGACGATGAAGCCCTGGATGTGCAGGCGCTTGCGCACCACGGCGCCGAGATTGGGGCCCGGCGCGCCGCCGAAGCTGTCCGCCCCTTCCACCGTGTTGTACTGGCTGATGACGCCGCACATCACCATGCGGCCGAAATCGCGGAAGCGTGGGAAGACCGCCGCCTGCACCGCGCCGCCGACATTCTCCCAATAGATGTCGATGCCCTCCGGGCAGGCGGCGTCGAGCTGGGCGTTGAGGTCGCCACGATGGTCGATGCAGGCGTCGAAGCCCAGCTCCTCGGTCACGAAGCGGCATTTCTCCGGGCCGCCGGCGATGCCGATGACCTTGCAGCCGCGGATCTTGCCGAGCTGCCCGACCACTTGGCCGACGGCGCCGGACGCCGCCGAGACCACCATGGTCTCGCCCGCCTTCGGCCGGCCGATATCCTCGAGCCCGACCCAGGCGGTGAGGCCCGGCATGCCGAGCACGCCGAGGCTGGCGGAGAGCGGCGCTTCCTTCGGGTCGATCTTGAACAGCCGCGCCGGGCTGACGCAGGAGAATCGCTGCCAGCCGAAGCCGCCCAGCACCGTGTCGCCCGGCGTGAATCCGGGGGCGCGGCTGGCCACCACCTCGCCGGCCGTCTGCCCCTCCATCACCGCGCCCAGCTCGACCGGCTTGGCGTAGCTCTTCGCCTCCGACATGCGGCCGCGCATATAGGGGTCCAGCGAGAGGTAGCGGGCGCGCACCAGCACCTCGCCCTCCGCCGGCTCCGGCAGCTTCGTCTCGACGATCTCGAAATCCTCGGGCACCGGGGCGCCCTTCGGGCGGCGGCGCAGCAGCACCTGCAGGTTGGTCTCGGCCATGGAGGTCTCCTTTCCTGTCCTTCGCTACTGTCCTGATTTCGGAGTCCTGCGGACTTCGTCCTCAGGCCACTAGCATTGTTTTCAGTGGCCTGCTGATCCGCTGCGTTCGTGGGAAATCCCACGGACTTCGCGGGCAGGACACTAGATCGGGCCGATTCGGCGGCAGCGGAAGGGGCAGACACCGGCGCAGCCGGGCCACAGGCGCCGAACTTCGTGCGTCCGCGAATCCTTCTGCGGCCAGGAGGGTAGTAACGCCGCCTATTTCACGGCAGACTGACGTCGCCGGATGACATACTGGTAACCGACCGAGTCCTTGCCTGGTTACGCGCCAGCCAGGATCCGTGCGGGCGGGAAGGAGAGAGAAAGAAAGCCATGCAGCCAACCAAGCTTCTGCTCGGCCTCGCCGCCGGGCTTGCCCTTTCGGCCTGCACCCAGGTGACTGCGCCGAGCGGCCCGCCGCCGGCCGGCGCCGCCGCCGGCCCGGGCGCCCCGGCCATCCAGCAGCAGGTGCGCGACATCGGCGGCAGCAGCCCCAACGCCTCCGCCGGCGTCCCGAGTGTGACCGGCAGCAGCGGCGGCGCCGATGGCCGCGGCGGCGGGCCCTCCATCACCTATTCCGGCCCGGCGTCCAGCGGCGTGGGCGGCACCGGCATTCCGCCGACCCCGCAGCCGCGCGTTCACGGGAACTGATCGGCAGGCGGGCGCCCCTCGGGGCGGCCCGCCTTTGCCAGGCAACGGGCCGCGGCTGACGATCGGCGGGCGCGGCGGGCTAGGGGATGCGGCCTGACGGGGGCCGCGCCCCATGCCGGCACCGGCCCTGGGCAGAGCTCCGTCCGGAGCGAGGCATCCGGTCAGGCGATCCTGCCTGATCGGCTGTCGCCTCAGCCCTCCAGCCCGGCCATCTCGCGCCACTCCGCCTCCGTCAGCGTCCTTATGCCGAGCTCGGCGGCCTTGGCCGCCTTGCTGCCGGCCTCCGCGCCGACCACGACGAAATCGGTCTTCTTCGAAACGCTCTTCGTCACCTTCGCCCCCAGCCGTTCCGCCACCGCCTCCGCCTCGTCGCGGGAGGTGCGTTCCAACGTGCCGGTGAAGACCATGACCTTGCCGGCGAAGGGGCTGGCGCTGTCGCCGAAGCTGGCGGCGGGCAGGGGCGAGACCTCGCGCAGCAGGTCGTCGAGGGCGGCGAGGTTGCGCGCCTCCTTGAAGAATTCCGCCAGCTCCGTGGCGATGGCCGGGCCGATGCCCTGGATGGAGCCGAGCTCCTCCCGCGCCTCGGAGCCGATGGTGGTGGCGGCCAGCATCCGGGCGCGCCAATGCGCCACATCGTGGTAGTGGCGGGCCAGCAGCTTGGCGTTCTGCGCCCCGATGCGGCGGATGCCAAGGGCAAAGATGAAGCGCTCCAGCGGCGGCTGCCGGCGGCTCTCGATGGCGGCCAGCAGATTGGCCAGCTTCCGCGACTCGGCGCGGGAGGCGCGGCCCCAGCCCTCCCATTGCCGGATGGTCTCGGCATGGCCCTTCAGACGAAAAATGTCGGCCGGGCTCTTCACCAGCCCGGCCTCGTGCAGGGCGATGATGTTCTCCTCGCCCAAACCCTCGATATCCATGGCGTTGCGGCTGACGAAATGCTTCAGCCGCTCCACCGTCTGGGCCGGGCAGATCAGGCCGCCGGTGCAGCGCCGCACCACCTCGCCGGGCGGGCGAATGGCGTGGCTGCCGCAGGCGGGGCAGATCTCCGGGAAGGCGAAGGGGGTGCTGTCCGCCGGGCGCTTCTCCGGCAGGATGCCGACGATCTGTGGAATGACATCGCCGGCGCGCTGGAGGATGACGGTGTCGCCGATGCGGACATCCTTGCGGGCGATCTCGTCCTCGTTGTGCAGCGTTGCGTGCTGCACCATGACGCCGCCGACATTGACCGGCTGCATCACCGCCCGCGGCGTCAGCGCGCCGGTGCGGCCCACCTGGATGTCGATCTTCAGGAGGGTGGTGGTGGCCTGCTCGGCAGGGAATTTCCAGGCGATGGCCCAGCGCGGCGTGCGCCCGACGAAGCCGAGGCGGCTTTGCCAATCCAGCCGGTCCAGCTTGTAGACGACGCCGTCGATATCGTAGTCGAGCCCTGCCCGCTGGGCGCCGAGCGCCGCCTGGAACGCCTCCGCCGCATGCTCGTCGGGCAGCAGCTTCGACAGCGGGTTCACCCGGAAGCCCCAGCGCTTCAACGCCGTCAGGTAATCCCAGTGCGTCTCCGCGACGGGGGTGCTGGAGGCGCCCTGCGCATAGGCGAAAAGCTGCAGCGGCCGGCTGGCGGTCACCTTCGGGTCGAGCTGGCGGAGCGAGCCGGCGGCGGCGTTGCGCGGATTGGCGGGAATGCGGATCTCCGGCCCCACCCTCTCGCCGCGCTCCCGGCGCTGCTCGCGTTCCTCCGCCAGCCGCGCCTGTTCGTCACGGAAGGCGAGGAAATCCGCCTTCGACATGAAGACCTCGCCACGAATCTCGATCTGCGCCGGAGCGTCGGGGCCGAGGCGGCGGGGCAGCTCGGAGTCGGGGAAGGTCTCGAGGTTGCGGGTGATGTCCTCGCCCTCGGTGCCGTCGCCGCGCGTCGCGCCGCGCAGGAAGACGCCGTTCTCATAGGTGAGGTTGACCGAGACGCCGTCGATCTTCGGCTCGCCGACGAATCGCAATACCTCCGCGTCAGCCAGGCGGAGGAAGCGGCGGATGGTTCTGGTGAACTCCGCGAAATCCGTTGCCTCGAAGGCGTTGTCGAGGCTCAGCATCGGCGTGCCGTGCCGGGACTTGGCGAAGCCGGCGGCGGGGGCGGCGCCGGGCGGCGCCTCGCTCGGGCTGTCGGCGCGCTTCAGCTCGGGGAAGCGGGCCTCGAGGGCGGCGTTGCGGCGGCGCAGCGCGTCGTATTCGGCGTCGGTGATCTCCGGCGCGTCGTTCTGGTGGTAGGCGATGTCCGCGGCGGCGATCTCGGCGGCCAGCGCCGCCAGCTCCCCGGCCGCCTCCTCCTCGGTGAGGTCCTCGACGCGGCGGGCGCGGAGCGGGGAGGGGGTCATGCCGTGCGCGCCAGCCGGGCCAGCGCCTCCCCATCCAGGGTGAAATCCTCCACCATGGCGCTGCCCGCGCCCAGGCGCCGGTGGAAGGCGCGGGCGAGGGTGTCGCCCTCATCCGCATTCCACCAGAGGAAGCCGCCGCCCTCGGCCAGCGCCGCCGCCGCCATGGCGGCGACCAGCGCCCGGCCATGGCCCTGCCGCCGCGCCGCCGGCACCACGTAGAGATCGTTCAGGAACAGCCCCCAGCGGCTCTGCCCGCTGTCATAGGTGGGGTGCGCCGTGGCGAGGCCAACCGGCCGGTCGGCCTCCACCGCCAGCAGCACGCGGCAGCGCGCATCGCCGATCAGGTCCCGCGCCACGCCTTCCGGCGTGATGCGCTCGGGTGCCAGGCCCGGCTCGTCATTCAGGGCGCGCAGCATGGCGGCGAGCGCCGGCGCGTCCTGCGGCCCGGCCGCGCGGATCACAGCAGCCCTCCGGTCAGCAGGCTGTCCGCCGCCGCCCGCGCGGCATCCGTCACCCTTTCGCCGGCCAGCATCCGGGCGATCTCCTCACGCCGCTCGCGCTTGCCCAGCGGCTCCACCGTGGTCGCGGCGCGCTCGCCCTTCACCTGCTTCGCCACGCGAAGCTGCTGCGTGCCGCGCGCCGCGACCTGCGGGCTGTGCGTCACCACCAGCACCTGCAGCCGTTCCGCCACGCGGGCCAGCCTCTCCCCCACCGCCGCCGCGGTGGCGCCGCCGATGCCGGCATCCACCTCATCGAAGATCAGGGTCGGCACGGGCGAGCCGCGGGCCAGCACCACCTTCAGCGCCAGCATCAGGCGGGAGAGCTCGCCGCCCGAGGCGATCTTCTGCAGATGTCCCGGCGCCTGGCCAGGATTGGTGGCGACGAGGAAGGTGACGCGGTCCATGCCATCGGCGCCCCAGGCGGATTCCTCGCGCGGCGCGACCTCGACGAAGACCCTGGCGCGGTCCAGCTTCAGCGGCGGCAGCTCCTTGCCCAGCGCGGCTTCGAGCTGCGCGGCGGCGGCGCGGCGGGCGCCGGAGAGGGCCTCGGCGGCCGCCACATAGTCGCGGCGGGCGGCGGCGGCGGCGGCCTCCAGCGCGGCGACGCGGCCGGTGCCGGCATCCAGCGCGCCGAGCCTGTCCTTCAGGCTGGCCAGCAGCGCCGGCAGTTCCACCACCGCGACCGCATGCTTGCGGGCGGCAGCGCGCAGGCCGAACAGCCGGTCCTCCAGCTGCTCCAGGCGGCGCGGATCCGGCGCGCCTTCCTGCAGCATCCGCTCCAGCAGGGTCTCGGCCTCGGCCACCGCATCCTGGGCCTGGGCGAGCAGGGCGAGGATCGGCTGCGCCTCCTCATTCGGCGCCGGCAGGCGTTCGAGCGAGCGGGCGGCGCTGCGCAGCGCCTCCGCGGGGCCGCCGCGGCGGCGGTCGCGCGGCTGCAATTCGGCCAGGGCGGCGGCGATGCTCTCGCTCCGGCGCTCGCCCTGCTGCAGCTTCTGGCGCTCGGCCGAAAGCTGCTCCTCCTCGCCCTCCTCGGGGGCGAGGTCGGACAGCTCCTCGACCGCGTGGCGGAGGAATTCCTCGTCCCGCTGCGCAGCGGCGATCGCCTCCCGCGCCGCGGCCAGGCTGCGCTCCGCCTCCCGCCAGGCGCGATGGGCGGCGGCCACCTGCTGGCGCTGGCCCTCCAGCCCGCCGAAGGCGTCCAGCAGCCCGCCATGCGTCGTCGGGTCCGCGAGGCCGACCTGGTCGTGCTGGCCCTGCACCTCAACGAGTGTCGCGGCGAGGCGGCGCAGCACGCCGGCCGCCACGGGCTGGCCATTGACGAAGGCGCGGCTGCGGCCATCCGCCTGCACCACGCGGCGCAGCACCAGCGTCTCCTCCGGCTCCATCGCCTGCTCGGCGAGGATGGCGAAGGAAGGGTGGTTGGGCGGCGGCGCGAATTCGGCGCTGACCGAGCATTGCGACTGGCCGGCGCGCACCATCCCCGCCTCCGCCCGCGCCCCGCAGGCGAGGCCGAGGCTGTCCAGCAGGATGGACTTGCCCGCGCCGGTCTCGCCGGTCAGCACCGTCAGGCCGGGGCCGAAGGCGAGGTCCAGCCGCTCGATCAGCACCACGTCGCGGATGGCGAGGGAGGCGAGCATCGGCGGGTGCTCAGCCGGGCGGGGTCAAAACAGCCAGTTCCAGGTCCGGCGCAGGAAGCCCGGCCGCTCGCCGGTGGGCGCCGCCAGGCTCGGGTCATCCACCAGCAGCGCGTAGCTGTCCTGGTACCAGGGGCTGCCGGGGAAATTATGGCCGAGCACCGAGGCGGTCTGCCGCGCCTCCTCGGTCAGGCCGAGGGCGAGGTAGATCTCGGTCAGGCGGTGCAGCGCCTCGGGCACGTGGTTGGTGGTCTGGTAATCCTCCACCACCCGCTTGAAGCGGCCGATCGCCGCGCCGTAGAGGCGCTGGCGCTGGTAGAAGCGGCCGACATTCATCTCCTTGCCCGCCAGATGGTCGCGGCCGAGGTCGATCTTCAGCCGGGCGTCGCGGGCATAGGCGGTGTCCGGGTAGCGGTTCACTACGTCCTGCAGCGCCGCCATCGCCTGCTCCGTGCCGCGCTGGTCGCGCTGGGCGTCGCTGATCTGCTCGTAGTAGCAGAGGGCGCGGAGGTAATAGGCATAGGCGATGTCGCGATGCGCCGGGTGAAGCTGGATGAAGCGGTCCAGCGCGCCGATGGCCTCGGTGTAGCGGTTGCGCTGGTACTCGCCATAGGCGGCCATCAGCTTGGCGTTGGTGGCCCAGGTGGAATAGGGGTGGTCGCGCTCCACCCGGTCGAAATAATCCACCGCCTGCTGGTAGCGCCGGGCCTGCAGCGCCTCGATGCCGGCGCCGTAGAGGCCCTCGGCCGACTGGTCGCGCGTCAGGTCCTGGCCGCGTGGCGCCAGGCTGGAACTGCGGCCGTCCCAGGCGCTGAACATGCCGCAGCCCGGCAGCACGGCGAGGCCGAGGAAAAGCAGGAGGTGGGCGCGACGGATCATCAGGGGCCGGTCATGCTATGCAGGGGTGCCCTATAGCATGGCTCCCGCGGGGCCGCACACGGGGGGTGTTCGCCTCCTGACGCAGGGCCGGAGATGCGCCGTCTTGCAGGCGCTCGCCCGGCATGGCCCCAGGGCCTTCGGCGCTTGCTGCGCCCGCGCCCTGGCGCGGCCTTGCCGCAGCGGGCGGTGCAAGGACTGCGGGACAGGCAACCCTCCACAGCCGGCGTGGCGCGCCGCGGGCTCTGCCTTGTCGCCTGTCCGGGGCGCCGGGCGAGTCCGTACGGCGCGATGAGGCCTGGAGCAGGATTGGCCCAGCTCCGCTCACCCGCCCCGCCCGGCTCATCCTCCGTGATCCAAGTTTCGGTCGATCCGACCGCAACCGATCGCGCTTTTCAGGCCACCGCCGCCGCGGCGGCAGCGGGGACCGGCAGGCGCGGCGCGGCGCCCTCGCCCAGGCTCATGCCCGGCACGGCGCGCCAATTGGCGCGGTCCGCGAAGAGCGCCCGCAGCAGCCGGTTGTTCAGCGCATGGCCGGAGCGGTGGCCGGTGAAGCGGCCGCGCAGCGGGGCGCCGGCCAGCGCCATGTCCCCCACCACGTCCAGCAGCTTGTGGCGCACGAACTCGTCCGGCCGGCGCAGCCCGCCCGGGTTCAGCACCAGCGGGCCGTCCACCACCACGGCATTGGCGAGGCTGCCGCCCTGGGCGAGGCCCATGGCCCGCAGGCGCGCCACCTCCTCCGCCAGGGTGAAGGTGCGGGCATCCGCCAGCGCGCCGCGGAAGGCCTGCGGCGTCAGGCGCAGCGAGAGGCTCTGCCGGCCGATGGCGGTGTTGGGGAAGTCGATGGTCAGGCTGGCCTCCAGCCGCTCCCCGGGGAGGGGGGAGAGCTCGGCCCAGGCCGCGTCGGGGCCTTCGCCTTCCGTCACGCGGACCGGGCGCAGCACCTCGATCGCCTCGGCCGGCACGGCGCCGCCGCCATGGGCGATGAGGCCGGTGCAGTCCAGCAGGAAGAGGAAGGGGGTGGCGGAGCCGTCCAGGATGGGCACTTCCGGCCCATCCAGCTCCACCAGCGCATCGTCCACGCCGCTGCCGGCCAGCGCCGCCATCACATGCTCCACCGTGCCGATGCGGCGGCCGGCGTCTTCGCCGGGGATGCCGAGGGCGGTGCAGAGGCGGGTATCCACCACATGGTCGTAGAGCGCGGGCAGCTCGAGGCCGATATCGGTGCGGCGGAAGCGGATGCCCGTGCCGGGCTCCGCCGGGCGCAGGGTGAGGCGGACCCGGCGGCCGCTGTGCAGGCCGGTGCCGACGCAGCCGATGGCGGCCTTCAGCGTCTTGCGGCGACCTGTCTCGAGCGGGAAGAAACCGTCCATGCCAACCCCTGTCCTGTGCCGGGCATCCAGGCCCTGGTAACCCGTTCCCGGTATGCCTTGGGGCGCTGCCATGGCAGCCGCCCAGGGTGGTCATGCCACCCTGCACGGCCGGCCGCGAGTCAAGCCTTATTTCCTCATATTTCGCTGCAAGATCCTGAAGAATCAGCTTTTTTTGCAGTGCAATGCGGCTGCCAAGTGGCGAAAAAATGGCAGCGCCCGCGGCTGGCGCCGGCGCGTGGACACCGTTCCGGTACGTGAAGGGAAGCCGGCGGCTTCCTCAGGCATCGCTCCGGCCAGACAAGGTTTCGGCCGCATCCGATGCCGGGAAGGCACCGGGATGCGGCCGAGGACCATGCACGACAGGAAGTGGCAGCGTGACGATCCCGGCCCGCCGGGCCGGGCATCAGGCCGGCAGCCTCAGTTGGACTGGCGGCGGAGGAAGGTGGGGATCTCCAGCCCGACCTCGGCCTCCGGCGAGGGGCGCGGCTGGGCGCGGACGGGCGTCGGCTCCACCCGCGGCGCGACCGGGGGCGGGGTCGGCTCCGTCAGGGTCCGCTTCAGCAGCGCGGAGGGGCCGGCCCGGCCGGTGACCGTCTGGAACAGCCCCCGCAGCCCACCGGAGGCGGGCGTCGGCGGCGGGGCGACGCTCGGCTGGGCCACCAGCGGGGCCTGCCGGCGCGGCGCCTCGGCGGCCGGCGATGCCATGGCCGGCTCGGCCGCCGCGGGCTC